>JAVBUF010000006.1:0-9088 GCA_031555615.1 Lachnospiraceae bacterium
CTGTAATAACGCCATTTTCGGAACGTTTTACCTTGTCCACCTCTTCCGCCTGTTCTTCAATAGACATATTTTTGTGAATAATACCAATGCCGCCCTGCCTGGCCATCGCTATGGCCATCCTGTGTTCTGTAACGGTATCCATTCCGGCACTCATCATAGGAATGTTTAATTTGATCTTGGGGGTAAGCCAGGTGGTCAAATCCACCTGATTGGGAATCACTGTTGAATATGCGGGTACCAAAAGCACGTCATCAAACGTAATTCCTTCACCTATTATCTGACCCATCGTATTTTCCTCCTGTTATAATTATATCGTAATTAATCTTTAAAAACCTTTCTGGGTGCAATCATTTGTATTGCCTTGACCATCTCCGGACTGGGTTCCAGAATCACCTTCTGCTTGCCGTCATAGTACATCGCATATCTGACCTCCGGCTGCTGTTCGGTACCGCTGCTGTAATCCACCACTTTAGGCGTTCTGTTTTTATAATTATCCAAATGATAGGACTTCATGGGAGCCAAAATTTCCATTCTTTCCATATCATAGGTGGCAATCTTTTTTCTTTTACTTTTGGCCATAACCTTGTCTACAGTCAATTCTCTGTCCACATACAGGTATTCGTATTCGATATCTGCCTGGAGGGAAATAAAATAAGCCGCCAGCGCCAAAAGTCCGCCGATAATCAGGGCCGGCCACAGGGTAAATCCGATAAAAATAAAGCATGCCGCCAGCATAATCGTTACGATTTTCAGCAAAACCATTAAAGAACTTGTTTTTCTCTTCACCAGGCATTCTACGTAAGTTTCGTTCACAGTATATTCTCCTATCTAATCTGACTTTGTCTATTCATTATATAATAGTATATTTTTTATCATTTTTCAAGACTAATAACTTTATAAAAACTTAATCAAATTTTCATACTCTGTTTTTGACTGTACGTTGACACTCCCTGATTTTAAAGCTATCATAATATTATTATCGAATAATCAGGAAAACAGGAGAATACAAATGTCAAAACATCAATCCGTATCCGGGGAAATCAGAGCCGAACAAAAAAAAGCCCTAAAGGATATGACCTTTAAGGGAAAACTAATGTATTTTTGGGATTACTATAAGATACATACGCTTGTCTTTATTATTCTCATCTTTGCGGTTACCGGCATTATCCGGGATATTGCCAATTCCAAAGACTATATCTTCTATGCCACAATGATGAATGCCTACGATTTGAACGGTGAA
Organism: Lachnospiraceae bacterium; assembly: GCA_031555615.1. Taxonomy (GTDB): domain Bacteria; phylum Bacillota; class Clostridia; order Lachnospirales; family Lachnospiraceae; genus UBA935. The sequence continues at coordinate 1,241 of JAVBUF010000006.1, forward strand.
GCTGTTTCGGCTGACTTTGCGGCATATGCCGATTTGGACACTGAGCAGTATAACTGCTATGTAGATACCAGTTCCACCTTCCGTTTGGATTCTTTTTCGGAATACGACATGGCCACTTCCCAGATGATCATGGCAGTGGTACAAACCGGTGATATGGACGTTATGGTAACCGGTGCCGATGTTTTCACCGATTATGCCGAGAACGAACTTTTTCTGGATCTTACCACCCTCTATACCGAAGAAGAGCTGACGCCCTATCAGGACTACTTCTATTATGTTGACCTTGCTGTTATTCTTGCTGAAAGGGAACAGAATACTGTGGTTATGGATGCACCTGAACTGACAGCGGACGACTGGGCTGCTATCATTGAAAGCCATCGCCATCCCGAAAACATGAAAACTCCTGTTCTTGTAGGTATTTTTGTTGACGATTCCGCCTTTGTTAAAGCTACCGGAAGCTATCCACAGGGACCGACTGTTTTCGGCATCGTGGCTAATACCAGCAAACCGGAAAATGCCAAAGCCTATCTGGAATACCTCTGGAATACCAGCGGACCCGCAACGGATACGGCAGCAGGTATGGAATAACCCCGCTGCCGCTTACCGTCTTTTCTATAAAGTTTACAAATGATAACGTTCCGCCATGTCGGCGTCTGCTTTGGTGCGATTTACCGTACCGCTGGGGTGCGCCGGCGGAGCATAGATCGAAAACAACTTCAGCGGACAATCTCCCGTATTAACCAGATTATGCCATGTTCCGGCCGGAACAAAAACGGCTGAATCCTTACATACATTAGTTTGGAAATTCAGTCTGTCTCTGGTACTTCCCATCATCACACAGCCACAGCCTTCTTCCACACACAGGCATTGATCTATATCACTGTGATTTTCCAAACCGATTTCACCGCAAACCGGAATGCTCATTAAAGTACACTGCAGATTATTACCGGTCCACAGAGTTGTGCGGAAATTGCAATTCTGTCTGGCAGCATTATTTATGTTAGTAACGAAAGGTTCCGGTCCAAAATCGGCCCCATTACATCTGCAGTTACTATGATTTTGATTATTCATATATTCTCCCTTCTCTGGTGCTGTTAAATAAGTTGCTCCTATTATTTTATGCAGGGAGTGATGCCGTGTGCCACTATTTTACTACCTGAGGAGTATTGTGGCAGAGCTTTATTTCTGTTAAATTTTATCTGACAAAAACAAAATAAAGGATAAAATATTATGAAGAAATTTATTATCTTAAGTGCTGTACTCATTTCCGTATTTTTTGCAGGTATTTTATGGAACTTAGCTGCCACCCGGAAAGACTTCGGGCTATACCCCCCGGAAGGTATCATGGTGGATGCATTTGACACTAAAATCCATATTTTTACGATTGGTAATGCACTTAGCCGTCCTAACATTCTACTGCTTTCCGGGTTAAATACACCTTCTCCTACTGCCGATTTCTATCCCTTATGGTCAAGACTTATGGACGAATATCAGGTAAGTGTTCTGGAACGTCCCGGTTATGGGTGGAGCCAATCCACCAAACGCAGCCGCACGGTGGAAAATATTGTGGAAGAATATCGTCTGGTTTTGGAGCAGTCCGGTATTGATCCACCTTATCTATTAGTTGCACATTCCATCAGCGGGATGGAAGCCTGGTACTTTGCTGCTGCCTATCCTGAAGAGGTAGTCGGTGTGGTGTTACTGGATTGTACACCGCCTCAGACCATTGTTGATTACGGACCGGCCGCCGGAAAAGTCTCCCTGCCAAACCGAATAATGCCGGTGCTGCGCAAAACAGGTCTGCTGCGGCTGCTCAGTACATTGTCACCGGATACCATTACTAAAATGTCACAGGAAATGAGAAATGATTTTGTGATGGTAAATAAGCACTATTCTGATCTGGATCGGACCTTTGCCCCCCTTCTGTACCAAAATCAAATGGTATTGCAGGAACAAAAATTCCGATATTTGAATGCCCAGACAGTAAGTTCCCTGTCTTTTCCCGATACTATTCCACTTACTTTAATCATTGCCGATCAGGAAGAATATCATGCTTATCCCGAGTATGAGGAGGAGTTAAACAAACTCCGCTCCTGGGTTGCCCAGACGTCAAAAGGAAAGAGTGTCCTGCTGGAAGGCGGACATTATATCCACCATTACGATCCCGACGGTATTTATGATGTAATCAAATCACATATTCCGCTTCCCTGATCACAGCCGGGCAATTACAAAGATATCGTAAATTGCTTTGATCGCTGTTTCAAAATCATCATTGGTAACACCGATAATGATATTTAACTCACTGGAGCCCTGATCGATCATTTTAACGTTAACATTGGCATGGGCCAGGGCTGAGAATATCCGGCCTGCTGTACCTCTGGTGGATTTCATGCCCCTTCCCACTACCGCGATCAAGGCCAGATCGGCTTCAATTTCGATGGAATCGGGATTAGCCATACGGTGAAGAGCCGCTGTTACTTTCTGTTCCTTATCGGCAAATTCATCCTGATGGACAAAAACAGTTAAGGTATCGATACCGGAGGGCATATGCTCAAAGGAAATGCCGTTGTCTTCAAAAGCCTGCAGCACTTTCCGGCCAAAGCCGATTTCAGAGTTCATCATATCCTTTTCCACATTTATGGAGCAAAAACCTTTTTTACCGGCTACACCGGTAATGACATATTTGGATTTCTGGCAGGTGCTTTCCACAATCCAGGTACCATTATCCTGGGGGGCATTGGTATTGCGGATGTTAATGGGAATCCCCTCCCGGCGAACCGGGAAAATGGCCTCTTCATGAAGCACACTGGCACCCATATAGGCAAGCTCCCGCAATTCCTTATAAGTAATGGTCTCAATTCCTTCCGGATCGTCAATAATCCGGGGATCGGCTATCAAAAATCCCGAAACATCGGTCCAATTTTCATATACATCGGCTTTTACCGCTCTCGCCACAATGGAGCCGGTAATATCGGAACCGCCGCGGGAAAAAGTTTTTACCTTGCCACTCTCGTAAGCACCGTAAAAACCGGGAATTACCGCCCGTTCCAGAGTCTCCAGCCGTTCTCCCAGGATTTTATTGGTGGTTTCGGAATCAAAATCACCGTTTTCATCAAACCGGATGACCTCTGCCGCATCCACAAACTCATAATTCAGATATTTGGCCATAATGATACCATTCAGATATTCTCCTCGGGAAGCAGCATAATTGGCACCGGCATGGTCCTTAAAGTTTTTTTCGATTATTTTAAATTCATCTTCCAGGGATAAATCCAATTCCAATCCCCTGATGATTTCATCATAGCGTTCCCTGATCAGTTTTAAGTCTTTGCCGAAATTCTCTCCGGCTTTGGCTTTGGCATAGCATACATAAAGCATATCGGTTACTTTGGTATCGGCAGAAAAGCGCTTTCCCGGTGCGGAAGGTATCACGAACTTCCGGTCATCATCGGCATGGATAATTTCTACCACTTTCTTAAACTGTTCTGCACTGGCAAGAGAACTGCCACCAAATTTTACTACTGTTTTCATCGTTCACTCTCCTCAAATAACTTATCTATTATTTTATGACCTTCGGCCACATAATTGCCGCTGTCGGCGGCTTCTTTTTCATTATAATCCCAGGTTTTTGTCAAAAGTCTGCGGCTGTCATAAAGCAGATAGGGCACACTGTCCGAAGTATGTGTCCTGACCCTGATGGGGGTGGGGTGATCCGGCAATAACAGCAGACGGTACTCCTCACCGGCTTCTTCCATTTGTCTGATCAAAGGGGTAAGCACCAATTCATCCAAATATTCAATGGCCTGCACCTTACGTTCCACGCTGCCCTGATGTCCCATTTCGTCAGGAGCCTCAATGTGAATGTAGACAAAGTCATAATCCTCCTGCAAAAGGGCCTTGCAGGCAGCCTCTACCTTACCTGCGTAATTGGTATGAAGCCCGCCGTTGGCACCTTCCACATGGGCTGCTCCCATACCGGTGCCCACGGCAATTCCTTTCAGCAAATCCACTGCCGATATCATCATGCCTTTTTTACCGGTTTTTCCGGAAAAAGAGGTTAAGGCCGGCTTGGTCCCGGCACCCCAGAACCAACAGCAATTGGCCGGGTTTAAGCCTTTTTTCCGGCGCTCGATATTGATGGGATGGTTTACCAGAATGGCGTAACTTCGTTCCATCATTTCCCGCAAAACCGCGTCTGCCGGCAAATATTGCCCAATCACCCGGGTCAATACGTCATGGGGCGGCGTTAATTCCACCACCTGCCCCTGATCCCAGATCAGACAATGGCGATAGCTGGTTCCGGTATAAAAACGGTAGGTTTCATTTTCCAGTCCGGCCCGCACTGCCTCCAGCAGAACCGCACAATCCTCCGTGCTGATTTCATCCGCACTGTGATCGATAATGGTTCTTTCGGCAAAGGGGCCATCCTCTTCCGATATCGTCACAATATTACAGCGGATGGCGATGTCAGTATCCTTCATGGGTACGCCGATACTCAAGGCCTCCAGCGGAGAACGTCCTGAATAATAGATCCTTGGGTCATATCCCAAAACTGAAAGATTGGCTGTATCCGAGCCGGGATTCATCCCGTCGGGAATGGTATGCACCAGACCAATCTCTGCCTTTTTACTTAAGCAATCCATCATCGGTGTTTGGGCATACGCTAGAGGCGTTTTTCCGCCTAATGACTGAATTGGCTCATCGGCCATGCCGTCACCTAATACAATTATATATTTCATCCGCCTATCCTTATCCTTCCATACGGATTCTGCTGATTACATTTCCCAATGCAGCGGCCTTATCGGCAAATTCCTTTTCACTGACCGGTCCGCAGACAAAGGCAAACTCATTTTCTGCCATGGGCTCCACCACTGTAATATTGCCAAACAGTTCTGCGGCTTTTTTCTCCGCCTCGGCCGTTTGGGCCGTCCGAACAAAGAATTTACCCTGACGGCTGTCCACGGAAGAAAGGATAACATCCTCACTGTCCCAGAAGCACATAATGGTCTTGCCGATATGTCTGGCACAATCCACAACATCGGATACCACGGCACTGGCTGTGGGCAGCTTTCCGGCTCCCCGGCCATAATACATGGAATCACCCAGCATATTTCCGTGAACATAAACCGCATTGAACACATCATGGACGAAGTAAAGAGGATGCTCGCTGCCGATCATAAAGGGGGCCACCATAGCATAAAGGTTTTCCTCAGCACCGTTTTGCACCGCTGTACTCATGGCCAGCAGCTTAATGGTTTTACCCATTGCTTTGGCATATTTAAAATCAACTGCTGATATCTTGGTGATTCCCTCTGTATAAATATCTCCAAATTTGACATTTTTACCGGTCATCAGAGAAGATAAAATAGCAATTTTCCGACAGGCATCATGGCCTTCCACATCGGCTTCGGGATTCCGCTCGGCATAGCCTTTTTCCTGAGCCTCCTTCAGAACATCCGCAAATTCTGCGCCCTCCATCTCCATCTTGGATAAAATAAAGTTCGTGGTGCCATTCAGGATACCCACAATACTGTCGATCTTCTCTGCCGTAAGGGAGTAATTCAACGGCCGGATAATGGGAATACCACCCCCCACACTGGCTTCAAACAGATAATTACAATTTTGCTCCTTGGCAATCCTGATCAGCTCCGGGCCATGATTAGCCACCAGTTCTTTATTAGAGGTACATACGCTTTTACCCCTTAACAGCGCCTGCTTGGTAAAATCATAAGCCGGCTTGATGCCGCCCATAGTCTCACAGACAATCCTGATCTCCGGATCCTCCAGGATCACATTGACATCATGGATCACCCGGTCTTCATAGGGATCACCGGGAAATTCCCTTAAGTCCAGAATATATTTAACATACAGATCCTCGCCTGCCTTTTTATTTATTTCCTGATTGTTTTTACCAATCACTTCTACCACACCGCTTCCTACGGTGCCGTATCCTATTACTGCTACCTGTATCATCTTTTTACCTCCGTTTATTATTCTTTCGCCAATATTTTAACACTTCGTACCCCTTTTTGGTTCTCCATTGCCTCCAGCATTTCAGACACATCGCCGGTGGTGGGCAATACCTGCACACTCAAACTTAAGGAAGCCACCCCATTAATGGGAATACTTTGATGAATGGTCAGAATATTCGCATGGTACTCTGCAATAATTTTCAGCACGTCTGACAAAAGGCCCGGTTCATCGTCCATCTGAAAGGTCAGAGTGATGGTGGTTCCCTGGGCGTTATCATGAAACTGAAAAATATCATCCTTATACTTATAAAAAGAACTGCGGCTGATTCCCACTTTATCTGCTGCTTCATTAACGGTCTGAACCTTGCCGGTCTCAATCAGCTTTTTGGCTTCCACCACTTTCAGCAGAACTTCGGGAACCGCTCTTTGCTTTACTACATAGTAGGCGGTTGATTTTTCCATACTCCCTCCAATTACTATACACTGTTCTTCTCTTGCGGACACTTGTCTGTCAACGAGGGATATTTTATCATAAAAGCTTTTTACATGCAAGCCATTTTTTATCTGTTATTTTTATTGACTTTATTTACCAAATTATATACAATTAAGATGATAAAAAATTTGAGGGAGGTTCTTATGGATTATTATGATTTAGGTTATGCCCTTGGCAGTAGTATCTCTGCCGCAAGTATGGTCGTAAGTATGCTGATCAGCTTGGCTGTTACTGTTGTTATCGTTATCGGCCAGTGGAAGGTTTATGAAAAGGCTGGCGAACCCGGATGGGCGGCCATCGTACCTTTTTACAGCCAGTATGTTCTGTTCAAGATTACTTTTGGCAACGGTTGGTTATTCTTACTGATGTTCGTTCCCTGCGTAAATTTCGTTATAATGATTATCGCCTGGTTCAAACTTGCCACAGCCTTTGGTAAAGGTACCGGCTTCGGCTTCGGTCTGTGGTTACTGAATGCGATTTTCATTTGTATTCTTGGCTTCGGCGATGCTACATATGTTGGTATCAACAAGAGCAACAATTAATAAAAATACATTCAAAAAGCGTCACCAGCCGGTGACGCTTTCTTATTTGAAATAAAACTTTTGTTTATTTTATTATGTATTGCCGCATTTTTTGTAAAACCATGTTAAAATCCAAAGGCTTGCCGATATGATCATTCATTCCTGCCGCCAGGCATTTTTCCACATCTTCTTTAAATACATTTGCCGTCATGGCAATGATGGGAACCGTTTTCGCTTTAGGATTTTCCAGTTCCCTGATACGTCTGGTTGCTTCATAGCCATCCATTTCCGGCATATGCACATCCATAAATATCAAATCGTATTTTTCCGGATTCTCCGCAAAATATTGAACAGTCTCCCTGCCGTTTGCTGCTGCCACCACATTAACATGGGCTTCTTGTAAAATAGCTTTGACAATTTCCTGGTTAATATCGATATCCTCTGCCAGCAAAAGCGTTTTACCGCTGAAATCATAACTCTCACAGGCATAAACTTCTTCCGCCCGGGCATGGCCATCCGCACAATACCCCAGCATCATATTAAATGAAAATACTGTTCCTTTTCCAGCCTCACTTTCAATGGTAATCTCACCACCCATTAAATTTACAATATTCCAGGCAATGGACAAACCCAGCCCGGTACCTTCGTAACTGCGGCTGATACTGCCATCCACCTGTTCAAATGCATCAAATATCTTAACTTGCTGTTCCGGTGTAATACCGATTCCCGAATCTTTAACCGTAACATTAATCTTTAGTCGTTCTTCCTGCTGTTCCTCCAATTTAAAACAAAGTTCTATTTCACCTTGCTCCGGCGTAAACTTAATGGCATTTGACAGCAAATTATTAAGCACCTGAGATAT
>JAVBUF010000105.1:0-39516 GCA_031555615.1 Lachnospiraceae bacterium
AACAGAAACAAAACAAACAGAAGCAAATCAAATAGAAACAACTCAAACAGAAATTAATGAAACCGAAATAGAGCAAATAAGTGAAGATGGGGAATCCGTCGAAGGTATTGATCCTTTGGTCATGGAATTTTTAGGAGCCGATACGTATGAGCAGCGTTTGCGGATATTATCGGGACTTCATCATCGTATTACCGATCATATGATTACCACCATGGCAGTCTCTATTGATGTAGAGATTATGGATGGAGACACAGAAGATCGTTATGAAGAGCTGCGGCGCTGCCTGCTGACTATGAAGAGGTTTGAAAGCAACAGATAGACTGGTTTGCTGCCTCATTTTGCAGGAGACGGCCGGATTGCAGAAGGAGGTGTGCCCATGGCATATTGTTTAAATAATCGTTTGGTGGTAGGAGTTTCGTCCAGAGCACTTTTTAATTTAAGCAAAGAAAATGAAATTTTTGAAAAAGAAGGGGTAGAAGCGTATTGCCGGTATCAATTGGAGCATGAAGAGGAAATATTAGAGCCGGGACCGGGATTTGCATTGATTAAAGCATTGCTGAACCTGAATCAGATTCCCGGTCAGGAAGGACGGGTAGAAGTGATCATTATGTCTCATAACAGTCCTGATACTTCTTTGCGGGTTTTTAATACCGTAGCCTTCTATGAACTGAATATTACCCGGGCGGTTCTGGCCAGCGGAGCATCTTTGGCCCCCTATCTTGAGGCTTTTAAAACAGATTTGTTCCTGTCAGCCGATGAAGAGGACGTGCAATTGGCCATCGATGCCGGAATTGCAGCCGGTACCATATATTGCGGGAAAGAGCAGGCATACTGTAAGGAAAAGGGGATTTCTCAAATCAGGATTGCGTTTGATGGCGATGCGGTATTATTTTCGGATGAGTCGGAACAGATTTTTCAGGCCAGCGGCCTGGGAGCTTTTGAAGAAAATGAGCGGCTTAATGCCTGTAATCCCCTTTCGGCAGGACCTTTTGCTAAATTTTTAAAAGTGATTTCCGATTTACAAAAAGAATTTTCGATGGAACAGGTTCCCATCAGAACAGCACTGGTTACAGCCCGCAGTGCACCTTCCCATGAACGGGTTATCCGTACTTTGCGAGCATGGAACGTGCGGATAGATGAAGCCTTTTTTTTGGGAGGCATTGCCAAGGGGGATGTGCTGAAAGCATTTGGGGCACATATTTTCTTTGACGATCAGGAGACCCACACGATTCCGGCAGCGCAGTTTGTGCCTTCGGCGAAGGTTCCGTACAAACACAAAACAGAAGGGATTGCGATATAGTGGAATATCAGAAAATAACTGAGGGACGATTTCTGAATCGTCCCAACCGTTTTATTGCTTTTGTGGAGATCGATGGCAAAACGGAACGGGTGCATGTGAAAAATACCGGAAGATGTCAGGAGCTGCTGACTCCGAATGCAAAAGTGTTTTTAGCCGAAAGTGAAAATCCCGGGCGCAGTACCCGTTATGATCTGGTGGCAGTACAAAAGGGGTCCAGCCTGATCAATATGGACTCCCAGGCACCCAATAAGGCAGTTGCCGAGTGGCTTAAGAAAAAAATATTGTTTCCGGATCTGCAGACCCTGAAGTCGGAATTTCCATACGGGAATTCACGGCTTGATTTTTATGTGGAAGCAGGTCCCGAAAATGAAATTGAAAAAATTTTAATAGAAGTAAAGGGGGTCACCCTGGAAAAAGATAATGTTGTATATTTTCCCGATGCGCCGTCTGAACGGGCGGTCAGGCATGTAAAGGAATTGACGGAAGCTGTTAAAAAGGGTTTCCAGGCCTATATTCTTTTGGTAGTGCAGATGCAGGATGTGCTTTGTTTTAAGCCCAATGCCGAAACCCATCCGGAATTTGCCAAGGCCTTGCTGGAAGCCAGAGATGCCGGGGTACAGGTGCTGGCCTATGACTGTATTGTAACACCTGGAAGTATGGAGATTCGTGCGGAAGTGCCGGTGAAGCTTTCAGTATTGGATGAGATTGCATTGCCCATTTTAAAATGGTATGATACAGAAAGGCGGATTTTGCCATGGCGGGAAGATCCCAAGCCTTATCGGGTATGGGTTTCGGAAATTATGTTACAGCAAACCAGAGTGGAAGCAGTTAAACCCTATTATGAGAGATTTATGAAAGCCTTGCCGGACATCAGTAGTCTTGCCGGAGCGTCGGAAGAGGTACTGCTGAAGCTTTGGGAGGGATTGGGTTATTACAGCCGGGTGCGAAACCTGCAAAAGGCAGCCCGTCAGGTGATGGAAGATTACCATGGTGTCATGCCGTCAACCAATGAAGAACTGATGAAACTTGCCGGAATCGGAAGTTATACGGCAGGAGCCATAAGTTCTATTGCTTTTGGGCAAAGAACCCCGGCAGTGGATGGCAATGTGCTGCGGGTATTGGCCAGATTGCGTACAGATAGCAGTGACATTACCCGGCCGGAAGTAAAAAGACGGATTGAAATGGAGTTGCAGGCAGTAATACCAAGTGACCGCCCAGGTGACTTTAATCAGGCGATGATGGAATTGGGAGCCATGATCTGTACCCCCAATGGTGTTCCCAAGTGTAAATCCTGTCCCCTGGAAGCGTTGTGTATGGCACATTTGACTGCCCGCCAGGAAGATTTTCCGGTTAAAGCAGCTAAAAAGATACGAAAACAGGAAGAAAAGACCATACTGATCTTGCGAAAAGACGATAAGGTGGCATTAAAAAAGCGGCCGGCGAAGGGATTATTGGCAGGAATGTATGAATTTCCGGCGTTGTCAGGGCACTTATCGGCAGAAGAAGTTTTGCGGAAACTAAAGAAAATGGGTGTAGAAGCAGTTTATATCAAAAAACTGTCCCCCAGTAAGCATATTTTTACTCATAAAGAATGGCATATGAACGGATATCTGGTCAAGGTAGATGAATTGACGGAAGGTAAGAGTGCGGAAGAAGGCATGTTCTTTGTGGAAAAGGCCGATATTCAGGAACGTTATCCGATTCCGTCGGCATATGCAGCATATGCTGAGTATTTGAACATTAAATTGGGCATAGATAATATAAATAGAAAGAGGATATGATTATGAAATTACTGACGGTTACAGTGCCTTGTTACAATTCGGCCGGGTATATGAAAAAGTGCATTGATTCGTTGTTGTATGGCGGCGAGGATGTGGAAATTATTATTGTGAATGATGGTTCTAAGGATGAAACCCTTGCCATTGCCCGCCGGTATCAGGCGGAATATCCCACTATCGTGCAGGTTGTAGATAAGGAAAACGGCGGTCATGGTTCAGCGGTTAACGCCGGTATTGAGCATGCAACGGGATTATTTTTTAAGGTGGTGGACAGTGATGATTGGGTGAAGGAAGAAGCTTATCAGTCTGTTCTGGATACTTTGCGGGAGCTTGCCGGCGGAGAAACAATGCTGGACATGCTGATCAGCAATTTTGTTTATGAAAAAGAAGGGGAAAAAAAGAAGAAAGTCATGCGTTATGGGCATGCACTTCCCCAGGATGAGTTGTTTCAGTGGAAGGATATCCGTCATTTCCGGAAAGGCCAGTATATGCTGATGCACTCGGTGATTTTTCGAACCAGGCTTTTGCGTGATTGCGGATTAATACTGCCGGAACATACCTTTTATGTGGACAACCTGTTTGTTTTTGAGCCCCTTCCTTATGTAAAAAACATGTATTATCTGGATGTGAATTTTTACCGCTATTATATCGGCCGGGAAGGGCAGTCGGTAAATGAAGATATTATGATTGGCCGAATTGACCAGCAGATCAGGGTCAATAAACTGATGATTGATTATCTTGCCGAAAACAAATCGGCTGTTATCGGCACTCGAAAACTTTATAGATATATGTTGAATTATCTGGAAATCATTACCACTGTTTCTTCTATATTATTAATACGTTCCGGAACGGAGGAAAATCTGGAAAAAAAGAAAGAACTTTGGGAATATATTGCCAAGAAAGATTGGCTTCTTCATAAACGCCTGCGTTACGGTATTCTTGGAAATTCTACCAACCTCCCCGGAAAGGGAGGCCGGAAGATTTCTGTAGAAGGCTACAAGATATGCCGCCGGTTTTTCAAGTTTAACTAAGCCGGATAATTAATTTTCCTGCACACTGTCGGGTTTGCGGACCAATCTTCCACCAAATACTCTTTCTCCCTGATAAACCACCAGGTACATGACAGCGGCCACAATAAAGGCGGTGATAACGTCAAAGACGGAATGCTGCTTAATGAACATGGTAGAGAGAATAATCGAGATGCAGAGAATCAGGGAGCCGTTGCGGATCCACTTATTTTTTCGTAATTCAACACTGTATAAAACGGCAAAATGAGTGCCTAATGAATTATAAACATGGATACTTGGCCAAAGATTGGTGGGTGTATCTGTTTTGTACAGTCCTCTCACCATCTGGGTCAGAAAATTTTCATGGGGAAGAATATAAGGCCGCAAATTGTGGCCATTGGGCCACAGGGTGGAAATGATCAGGAAAAGGGTCATCCCGGTAAATAGAAAGATACAATTTTTGTAATATCCGGTTTTGTCTTTAAAAAGGCCATATAATACCACCACTGAAACATAAAGGAACCATAGGAAATAGGGAATGACGAAAATTTCCAGAAAAGGAATATAATCATCCACCTTCAAATGGATCAGACTGTAAGAGTTGGTTACGGTTTTTTCCAGGTATGCAAACCAAACCATATAAATAACCATGTAAATGATAAGTGGTATACCATGCTTATACTTGGCAATGAAATTTTTCATAATAACTCCTTTGCGGTGAGACCGCATTTGATCACTAAACCAATAAATGTAATTTTTCCTTATAGCAGGTCATGGTAACGGACCTTGAACGTTGTTCCGATTCGCCGTCGGTATGTACCCAGAGAGGTGTTGAAGTCTCTATCGTTAATGTCTGGCAGCGGTAACTGTCAATACCGGGAAAAATCAGATGCTTCCCCCAAAAAGCGGTAGGCAGGGCCAGCAGGATGATGGGTTTGGGAAGGCTTCCCACCACACAGATATCCAAGAGCCCGTCGCGGGTGTCGGCACCGGGGCAGAACTTGAAGCCCCCGCCTTCATATTGATGGACCATGCCTGCAGCAAACAAAAACTTTTTATAGTGTACCGGTTCGGTACTGTTGTCCAAATATATGTTACAAGCTACTTTTTTAGCTGTAATAATCTGTTTTAAGGCAATTGCCAGATAAGTCAGTTTGCCCAGCCCTATCTTATTCAGCGCTTTTTTAAAGCGGGATACCAATGCTTCCTGACAGACAGCTGCATCAAAGCCGATACCGCTGCTTACGGCAAAGAAACGCGTCAGCTTGGTTTCGTTGTAAGTTACCGAGCCGATATCCACCAGGCGGTGAACCTGACCGGACAGGATACGCTCCAGCACGTCCCGGGGATCCTTAGGCAGCTGCAAATCTCTGGCCAGATCATTGCTGGAGCCGGTGGGGATATATCCGATTTCCAATTTATCAAAATCAGAAACACCCTGCAAGACTTCATTTAAGGTCCCGTCACCGCCCAGAATAATCAGGCGGAGCGGTTCATTTGACAGGCTGGAAGTCAATTTTTCCACATATTGAATGATATGCCCGGTGTGTTTGGAAAAAACCACATCGTACATAATCTTTTTTTCTTTAAATACAGGTTCCAGTGAATCCCACATTTTTCTGCCATGCCCGGATTTGGAGGCAGGATTTACGATAATATGATACATTGTCGTCTCTCCATCGTTTGTCAATTTCCTTTCCTATTTTAACAGTGATTGTTTCGGATGGCAAGAGGTGTTTTTTGCCGCATTTTCTTTGCAAATGAAAATTCTTATGATATACTTATCAGATATATAGACTTAAGACAATGGAGGAAGAACTTATGTATGAGTTAGATGAAGTAAGAGTGATTGATCCGGAAGTAGCCAAAGCAATTGAGGATGAGCAGGCAAGACAAAACAGCCACATCGAATTGATTGCTTCAGAGAACTGGGTCAGCAAAGCAGTTATGGCAGCCATGGGCAGTCCTTTGACTAATAAATATGCAGAGGGATATCCCGGAAAAAGATATTATGGCGGTTGTGAATGCGTTGATGTGGTGGAAAATCTGGCTATCGAACGAGCCAAAGAGCTGTTCGGGTGTGAATATGCCAATGTCCAGCCTCATTCAGGTGCGCAGGCTAACCTGGCAGTACAGTTTGCCGTATGTATGCCCGGTGATACCATTATGGGAATGAATCTGGATCATGGCGGACATCTGACACATGGCAGCCCGGTCAATATCTCCGGAAAATATTTCAATATCGTCCCTTATGGTGTAGGTGATGATGGATTTATAGATTATGAAAAATTAAGAGAAATAGCTTTGGAATGCAAACCGAAAATGATCATTGCCGGGGCATCGGCCTATGCCAGAACCATTGACTTCAAGAAGTTCCGTGAAGTAGCCAATGAAGTAGGTGCCGTATTGATGGTGGATATGGCTCATATCGCCGGACTGGTAGCAACCGGACAGCATCCCAGCCCCATGGCTTATGCCGATGTTGTAACTACCACTACTCATAAAACCTTAAGAGGTCCCCGAGGTGGTTTGATCCTGGCTAATGCGGAAGCAGCAGAGAAGTATAATTTTAATAAAGCCATCTTCCCGGGTATTCAGGGCGGACCGCTGATGCATGTGATTGCCGCCAAAGCAGTTTGCTTCAAGGAAGCTTTAAGCGAAGAATTTAAGACTTATCAGAAGAATGTTATAGATAATGCTCAGGCATTGAGCAAAGGATTGATATCCCGCGGTATCAAGATTGTGTCAGGGGGTACGGACAACCATCTGATGCTGGTGGATCTGACTAATTTTGACTTGACCGGGAAGGCTGTGGAGAAGCTTCTGGACGAGGCTCATATTACAGCCAATAAGAACACTATCCCGAATGATCCCAAGTCACCTTTTGTAACCAGCGGCATTCGTCTGGGAACGCCGGCTATTACTTCCCGGGGGATGAATATGGAAGATATGGACCAGATTGCCGAAGCAATTGCATTGGTAATCAAAGGGGGAGAAGAAAAAATAGGTGAGGCACGTGCTATTGTAAAGTCCCTGACCGATAAATACCCGCTGCAATAACTGTTACGCAAACAGTAAGTGTTTTAATTGAAGAATAGTGTGTGAAAAATAGAGTTGGCGGGCAGATATTATCTGGTGTCAACTCTATTTAGCATAATAAAATGAGAAATTGTGTCAAAAATATGATAAATAGATAAAATATATAATTAATATAAAATAAAACAATAAAAAAACTGTTATAAAATGGTAAAAAGGAATAAAATGTAAAAAACACAAAAAATATTTAAAAATGTGTTGACAAATTAAAAAAGGATGATATAATAAATTTATAAACAGTTCTAGTTCATATAGATAAAATCCAACGAAAGGAAGGTACAGTCCACCGAAAACATTAGTTGAGTTTTAAAAAATGAAGTAAAGCTTGTTTATCACAAAGTAAACTTTAAAGTACAAAAGAACAAAGCACAAAAGAAAAGAAAAGCGAGAAAATCGGTAATGAAAGAAGTATCGCAAGGTGCAGTTCAAGTCGACGATCGTACTCAAGTACATCAGAAGAAGTAACGAGGAACAGAAGAAAAATTTTTAAACGCGTTACAGTACCACTGTACAAAAGAAGAATGGAAAGAATACGAAAGAAAAAGTTTACTACAATTGAATACTGAATATTCAACTGAAAAATCTTTCAAAAGAATATTCGGGAAAAATCCAAGAGGTGGAGGTAAAGACCATTGGACAAGGAAGTTTAGAAGCGGGTGTTAATCAATGATGAGATTAATGCCCGCTTCGACTGTGTATCCTCCAGGACAAGGAAGATTGTCTGTTTTTTCTTAATTTTTGTTAAAATACACATGTTTATGTAGAAAAAAAGCCGAATATGGGTTATTATATACTATATGTAGTAGATAATATTTATAAGGGAGCAGTAAAAGTGGAAGATAATTATTTAGAAGATGAATTATGGGAAAGACGAGAGTACCGGAGAAAACGACGAATACGTAATCAGATTATCGTGTATATTTCAATGGCAGTATTTGTGATTGGAATTGTGGGTGCTGCGGTATTTGGCGTAAAGCATCTTGTGGGAACCATAAGTGACAAAAAACAAGCTGCAGAATTGGAGCGGCAGCTGGAGGAAATGGCAGAAGCAGAAGAACCGGTTACCGTGGAAGCACCCGAAGAATACGCAGAGGCGAGCCCTCCGGAAGAAGAAGTCGATCCATTGGACAGTGTCGTAGATACCTGTATTGCGGAATTACCTATAGAAGACAAAGTGGCGGGCCTGTTCTTTGTTACACCGGAGGAGTTAACCGGAACCACCAAGGTTATTAAAGCCGGCGATACTACCAAAGAAAAATTAAGAGAATATGCCGTCGGCGGTTTGATTTACTTTAAAGATAATATAAAGTCTAAAGAACAGCTGAGCGAAATGCTGAATAATACCAGAACCATGAGTAAATACCCTATTTTCCTGGGGGTTGATGAGGAAGGCGGAACGGTCGCCCGGGTAGCGGAAAGCAAGATCGGTGAGAAAGTAGATTCCATGGGTAAGATTGGTAAAGAAGGCGATCCGGCCAAGGCCTACCAGGCCGGCAGTACTATCGGCAGTTATTTAAGTGAACTCGGGTTTAATGTGGATTTTGCCCCGGTAGCGGATGTTCTGTCAAGTGAGGACAACACTGTGCTGGGCGAGCGTTCTTTCGGGACCGATCCGGAACTGGTGGCCGGTATGGTTTCTTCAGCCGTAGGAGGTTTGAAAGATACCGGTGTTAATGCGTGCCTAAAGCATTTTCCCGGGCTTGGCAATACATCAGAAGATTCTCACGATGGAATGGCAGCAACAGAAAGTTCATTAGATGAAATGCGGGCAACCGATTTTGGACCTTTTAAAGCCGGAATCGATGCGGGGGCAGCATTTGTTATGGTAAGTCATTTATCAGCACCTAATGTGACCGGTGACAACACACCGGCATCCCTGTCCTCCCAGATGATCAGTGAAGTTCTTAGAGGGGAACTGGGGTTTAATGGAATTGTGATAACCGATGCCTTAAATATGGCAGCCATAACAGATTATTATACTTCCGATGAAGCTTGTATCAAAGCACTTCAGGCCGGAGCCGATATGTTGTTGATGCCGGAAAATTTTGAAGAGGCCTACCAGGGGGTTTTACAGGCTGTGCAGAATGGAACGATATCCGAAGAACGTATTGATGAATCGCTGCGTAGAATATATCGTGTGAAGTATGCCGGTCAGGTGATAGAGTAAGATTAAAAATAATAAAAAATATTCCAAAAAATTCATTGACAAAACAAATCTCCTATAGTATATTAGTATTTGTCCGTGAGACACCGGTCTGCTAAGCAGACCATATGCGCGAGTGGCTCAGTGGTGGAGCACGACCTTGCCAAGGTCGGGGCCGCGGGTTCGAGTCCCGTCTCGCGCTCTCATAAAAGAAGTGGAAACGTTGTTAAATACAACGTTTCTTTTTTTGTTATAAGAATTATTATTAAGATTTTATGAAGTGGCTTGTATATGTAATGGTTTCATGTTAATCTACAACTAGATTAATGGCGGACAATCTGTGGAGTATTGACTTCACGGAAAATGCTTATCGCACAGCCGACAGGTCAAAACTTTTAGGATGGAGAAGTACTTAATATTAAGTATGATTCATTGTGAAAAGGAATGTGTGAAGATAGCAGAATATATGGATCATGAAGAGACATAAGGAATGTAATATTCTGTATGCTTGATTTTTGATACCTTTATTCTGCTATCTTTTTCATTTTTGAACCGAACATGAAAGGATAGGATTTTTGGTGAAATATAAAAATTATTTTTGGACAGCAGGTTGGTTTTTATTATCCTCTTTTTTGTTGCTTTTGATTTGTTCAAGGTCATCGTTCTTATATCCATACAATGATTGGAATGATGCAAACAGTTATTTTACAATGGGTAAAGCATTGATGAATGGGCAAGTTATTTATCGTGATGTATATGATCAAAAGGGACCGTATTTGTACTTGCTGTATGGAATTGGATATTTATTTTCGAACACTACATTTTCAGGTATTTTTTTGCTGGAGATTTTATCTATTGGGTTATTTTTTGGTTCTGTATATTTTTTGTTGAAAATGTTTGTGGATAAGAGAATTGCTTTTTGTTTGATTCCCATTATGGGTGCGGTAATGCTGTCCTCAAAGAGTTTTTACTGGGGCGGGGCAGCAGAGGAATTTTGTCTGCCGATGCTGGGATGGAGTTTGTTTTTTAGTATAAAGTATTTCCGGGAGCAAAAGGATAATCTGCCGGGACTTGGTATGATTTTTTTGAATGGCTTGTTTGCCGGTACTATTATGCAGATAAAATATACATTATTAGGTTTTTATTTTGCATGGATGCTGATGATGGCGGCAGCTTATATTATCAAAAAGGACTGGAAGGGTGCAGTGAAAGGCGGACTGGTATTTTTAGGAGGAGTGATTATGCCAATGGTCCCCTGTCTGATTTACTTTGGTTTAAATGGAGCACTGGCAGACTGGTATCATTGTTATATCTATAATAATATTTTTTTGTACAGTAATCTGCCGGGCGGTGCAGGAGGAATGGTTGGCAGACTTTATATGCTTATAAAATTGTTATTATGGCTGGCCATTGATAATATTGGGTATTTCATTTTTATTGGATTAGGTATGATCTATTTTGTAACATCATTTCGAACAAGATGGGTTGAAAAGATCAATTTGCTTCTTTTAGCAGGACTGCTTTTCTTTGGGATATATTTCGGAGGCTCGAATTTGCCTTACTATGCAATTCCTTTAATGGTATTCACGGTATTTGGCTTTATTCCGATGGGACAATTATTACAGCGCGGAGTTGCTCTGATTAATAGAAAATCGGTAAATAGGCTTAACAATATAATGCAGATAGTTGCGGTAGTGTTTGTACTGATTGGCAGTATGGCAGTAAGTCATGCGTTTTCCATGAATTCTTCTTTTATGCAGCAGTCCAAGGAAGAGCATTTCCTTTACCCATTTGGTGATATTGTAAATCAACAGGAAAATCCGACGCTGGTAACCATCGGCTGTCTGGATGCCGGTTTATTTACAGTAGCAAATATTGTACCTAATTGCCGTTTTTTCCAAACAAACGGAATTGGTTATGATAAAATGTTTGCAGAACAAGAGCAATATGTCAATCAAGGTACAACACAGTTCGTGTTGACGCGGGATATTATTCCGAATAACATAGAGAATCATTATGAACTGGTAGCGCAGGCACCTTATGAATGGGATAATAGTCAATTTATTTATTATCTGTTCCAGCGAAAAGAAAAATTATGAGTGAAAAAGTATGAGCGAAAGACAATTTTTTAGTAAAGAAATAACCAATTGGTTCAGAGGGATTTCGGTATTGATGGTCCTGATATCCCATTATGCGGAATGGTGGACATGGTTTACCCCTGTCCAAGGCAATCTGGAGCTTTTTTGCAGAGGGCTGACCAAGCTTGGGGTGTATGGGGTAGATATATTTTTTCTTTTTTCCGGATATGCCATGGTAAAATCCCTTAACGGACAAAAAATGAATAAAAGTTTTATCAGGAAAAGAATTAGAAATGTGTATATTCCCTATTTAGTTATTGTCGGAATCATTGAATTGTTATCCGGCGGCTTTGGAACAGTAAGGAATTTCTGGAGGTTTTTAAGCGGATATAACTATTGGTTCATGCTGGTCCTGTTTCTCTTTTATATTGGATTTATCGTGATATGGGCTATTGCCCGGCGTAAGGAAATGCGGGTAGTCCTGCTTGGTATCTATGCAGGAGTCTTCTCTTATATTTTATATAAACAGGAGATGGCTGAATTCTGGTATGTATCTAATATTGCATTTGTGATAGGAGTAGTTGTCGGAGAATATGAGCCGCAGGCTAAGCTGTTTTTGGATAAAGCCGGAAAGGTTCTAAGTATTGTTTTGTCGGCTCTGATGATTTGGGTTGTTTACTCCGGAATCGTGAATCTGAAAGGCGGAGTGGTGGAAGCGGATACCGCGGAAGTGTGGTATAAGATCGGAGCAAGTGTTGTATGGATTTTGGTGGTGATGTTTCTATCCTCAAGGTTTCATGGCAGAGACGGAATTATGACATTGATTGGAAAAAGTTCGATATACATGTACCTGACGCATACTTATATTTTTATGAGTGTAGTAAATTTTTTGACGTGTAACATCGTATGGCGTTTTGTTATTAGTATGGGAATTACTTTTGCAGTATCTGTTATCTTTTACCGATTTATGATTTGCCTCAGACGGCAGAAAAGTGTATAGACCTTTTTCCTGAGAGCAGTTATAATAGGTATGAGGAGAATTCGAAATGAGCGGGATACTTAAAGTACTAAATTTATTATTAGGAATATTGGCAGTTGTAGTCTGCCTGGCAACGGTTGGGATCATTCTTTATGCTTCGCTCCATCCAAATATGGGCACAAATGTTTCTCTGACTGCAGCAACCGAAGCTCCGGCGGACGAAACACCGGCGGAAGAGCAGACGGCTGCCCCTGCATCACCGGCGGAAAGCGGGATAGCGGCGGGACATGTACATAATTATAAGGAAACGGTAGATATACAGGCAACTTGTATGTCTTCGGGGCGAATGAAATTTATCTGTGAATGCGGTGATTGTTATTATAAGGAAATAGCTACGGTGGGTCATGTGACCGACGATTGGGAAACCGTAACCAAGGCTACTGAAACCAAAGACGGCTTGCGGGTAAAGAAGTGTATTTATTGTGATGAACTGATTGCGCAGGAAATCATTCCGGCCACCGGATCCGGCACCGGAGGTAACACCGATGGTCATGTACATGAATATACGGCGGCGGTTGAAAGTGAGCCTACTTGTACCGTTGCGGGAATCAAAAAATATACCTGTAGCTGTGGTTCCTTTTACCGGGAAAATATTTCGGCTATCGGGCACCTGGCAGGAGATTGGGTAATCATCAAAGAAGCCACTACTACCGAAACCGGACTTCAACAGAAGATCTGCAATGTTTGTTATACCCTGATTGATTCCCGGGGAATAGCCAAACTGCCAATACCCAGTGCAACTCCTTTGCCGTCAGGAGCAACGCCGACCCCTACACCAACACCTACTGCGACGCCCACGGCAACGCCGCATACTCATAATTTTGTCTATTATGAATATAAACCGGCAACCTGTGTCGAGAAGGGCATCCAAACCGGAAATTGTTTCTGCGGGGCCGAAGACATAAAACCCATTGATGTGAATAAAGATAATCATAATTTTGCAATTACCGTAGTGAAGCCAACCGCCACTCAAAAAGGATATACCCAATATGTCTGTACCCGATGCGGCTACTCTTATACAGAATGAAACGGCTCCTGCCGGTTAACTGCAAATAACTAAAAAGCCAGAATTGTGCATGCTGCACGTTCTGGCTTTTTCTGTAATAGGAAATTACGTCCTATTACAGATTCTTTCTTGTTCGCATATTATGAAAAGTACAAGCATAATATTAGGTACAAGCAGTTATGGCCATTAGAATAGTGTGAAAATAAGGTTTCACACAAGACAGAAAGGGGAACTAATATGTATGCAGACAAGACAGCAGCGGATGTGATAGAACAGCTGGATAGTGATGCGGAATATGGACTAAGCAGCGATGAGGCAGCGGAGCGGGTAAAACAATATGGAGTAAACAGACTGGAGGAAAAGAAGAAAAAAGGATTTTTGGTACTTTTTTGGGAACAGTTAAATGATCCGTTAATTTATATCTTGTTGGCGGCAGTTGCCATATCCTTATTCTTAAAAGAGGTAGGAGATGCCGCAATTATTATTGTGGTAGTGCTGCTGAATTCTCTGATGGGAATTTTCCAGGAAGGTAAGGCCAGACGGGCGATTGAAGCCCTGCAGCAGCTGACAAGCCCCAAAGCTCTGGTCCGGCGGGATGGGAAAAAAATAGAAATAGACAGTGTCAGTCTGGTACCCGGAGATGTGGTATTTCTGGAAGCAGGCAGACAGGTACCTGCTGACTTGCGTCTGATCGAGACAGTTAATCTGAAGGTGGAGGAGTCGGCCCTGACCGGAGAATCCGTTCCGGTGGATAAAGATGCGGCATTTACGGTTGGGAAAGAAAGCGGTATCGGTGATCAAAGAAATATGGCATTTATGTCTACCGGTGTTTCTTACGGAAGAGGAGAAGGTGTCGTTGTGGCCACCGGCATGAATACCCAGATCGGGAAAATTGCCGGCTTGATCAATAATGGAGGAAATGAGCTGACACCGCTGCAGAAACGGCTTGCTGACTTGGGCAAGGTATTGAGTATCGTTGCGGTAGCTATCTGTGTTGTTCTTTTCGGGGTGGCAGTTCTGCAAAAACGTGATGTGGGTGATATGCTGCTGACTGCGATTTCTTTGGCTGTGGCGGCGGTACCGGAAGGATTGCCGGCGATTGTAACCATTGTTCTGGCCTTAAGTGTTTCCAGTATGGTAAAGGTAAATACTATTGTAAGAAGACTGCCCTCGGTAGAAACGCTGGGTTCGGTGAGTGTGGTATGCTCAGATAAAACGGGAACCCTGACAAAGAACAGGATGACAGTTCGGGAGTGTTATACTGATTTGAGGATTATGCCGGTAAAAGAACTGAATTATAGTAAGCACAAATTATTTATTGAAGGCTGTACATTATGTAATGATGCCGTAATCGAACTGGAAAACCGGATTGGTGACCCGACGGAACTGGCATTATTAGACATGGCGGCAGATTTTGGAAGCAGCCGGAAGATTTGCGAACGGGAACAGCCAAGAATCGATGAACGGGCTTTTGACTCAGGCAGAAAGCGGATGACGACGGTACATAGTAAAGGGAAAAATAAGATAGCTTATACCAAGGGTGCGGCGGATGAAATGATTGCCCGATGCAGCAAAGTATATGTGCATGGAAAAGAAGTTCTTTTTACCGAACAGGGAAAGCGGGATGCCTTACAGGCCATTGATGATATGGCTTCCCGGGCTTTACGTGTGCTGGCGGTAGCGGTAAAGACGAAGGGTGATTTAAAGAGTGAAGAGGATATGGTATTGGTGGGGCTGGTAGGAATGATGGATCCGGCCAGACCGGAAGCCGCCGGTGCGGTAAAAAGTTTTAAGGAAGCTCATGTAGATACCGTGATGATTACCGGAGATCATATTGATACAGCTTTTGCCATCGCAAAAGAACTGGGCATCGCCCACAGTAAGACGGAATGTCTTTCGGGAAGCCAGCTGGAAGCTCTTTCTGATGAAGAATTTAATGAAATAGTAGAAAATATCCGGGTATATGCGAGGGTATCTCCGGAACATAAGGTGCGCATCGTGGAGGCTTTAAAGGGAAGAGGCAAAATCGTGGCCATGACCGGTGACGGAGTCAACGACGCACCGTCACTGAAAGCTGCTGATGTGGGAATCGCAATGGGCAAAGAGGGAACTGATGTGGCCAGAAATGCAGCGGATCTGGTTTTAACCGACGATAATTTTGCCACCATCGAAAAAGCAATCAGAGAAGGACGAGGAATTTTCGAAAATATCCGCAAGACCATCCTCTTCTTGCTTTCTTCTAATTTTGGTGAAATTATTACCATGATGGCGGCTATTTTTATTGGTTTGCCAGCCCCCCTTAAAGCAAGCCATATCCTGTGGATTAATTTGATTACCGATTCCCTGCCGGCATTGGCATTGGGTGTGGATAAAAATGATGGAGCCGCGATGATGAAGCAAAAACCCAGGGATAAGAAGGAGAATTTATTTGCTCACGGCGGTTTGAGCTGTACCTTATGCTATGGAAGCGTTATTGCATTGATCACCCTTTTTGCATTCATTCAGGTACCTTACGCACTTTTAAATGCAAGGGGAATCCCGATAAGCTTATGGAATCTGGAAAAAATACTGGCTTCCGGGGAAGTTCTGGCCAAGGCCCAGACTCATGCCTTTACCGTACTGGGAATGAGCCAGCTGATTCATGCTATCGGAATGAGGGATGTTAACAAATCAGTGTTCCGGATGCGGCATTTTGATAATATGGCCCTGATAGCTGCTTTTGTGTTTGGTATTTTTCTGCAGGTTCTGGTTACGGAAATACCCTATTTTGTGAATCTCTTCGGAACCACCAGATTATCGGTCCACGAATGGATTTCCCTGGCAGTATTGTCCTTTACCCCCTTGCTGGTGCATGAATTATTGATTTTAGGAGGAGGAAGCCATGCAGTCAGCGGTGAGGAGCCCAAAATGGAACCGACATTATTGAAGGAGACGTGAGAAGGCCAGGAGAAGAAGCAGGACAGCTCCAATCCAGGCAAGGTTAAGCGTGGTGCGTGTAATGATTTCCCGTCCTACCAGACAGCCGATGCGGATAATCAGAAAATTTACAGCTACGGCAGTAACAAAAATAAGAAGTGGGGGAAGGAAGCCAACCTGAAATCCAAACCCCGCCGCAATATTATCCAGCGATAACGCCAGCCCCAGCCAAAAGGCCTCTTTAGGTGAAAGAATTGTCAAATCGTCTTTGTTTACATTTTCGATTGTTTTGGGAAGAAAAGTATCGAAGAGCCGATAGAGGCCTAAAATAAAAAGAATAAAAAAAGAAAAATATTTGATAAAATTTTGCGGTAATAATTCCTGTAAAAAGGATCCGGCAAGTAAAGAAAGAATTAAGAAGGTGCCGGACATGGCGGACATAATAAATGTGGATGAAAAAGGTATCTTGACCCGGTTCATGCCATAGGAGAGACCTGCTGAGAAGGCATCGATTGATACGGCAACCAGCAGGAGGGTAATGGTATAAATTGCAAGAAACATATTTTACCTTGTTATAATGTTTGCTTTATAATATTCAACTGTGTTATAATTTGACATAAATAGAAAATGCGACGATATGATAAAAAATTTTACTTGTAAAAATATAGAAAAGTAAGGAATGGTAGTGTGGCAGAACATAAAGGCAGTATAAATATAGGCCTGAATGGAAGTACGTTAAAGATAATTGCCATAATCAGTATGATCATTGACCATACGGGAGCAGCACTTTGGCGAAGGCTTCCGGAGATGGGATATCTGGTTCCGGATATTTTGTCGTATGATAAATGGTATTTTTTTTATCGCTGTATGCGCAATATCGGCCGAACAGCATTTCCGATCTTTTGCTTTTTGCTGGTAGAGGGTTTCTTTAATACATCGAATAAGCGGAAGTATGCGATCAGATTATTGCTGTTTGCTTTTTTGTCACAATTGCCTTTTCATTATGCTTTTTTAAATGTTATTTCAGGCCGGAATGTTTTTTATACTTTATTTCTGGGATTTATTACTATATTGGGGATAGATAAAGCAGAATATTATTTAAAACAGCAGTATATATTTAAAAATCTGTTAAAGATTTTGATAATGGCGGCAGGTGCAGGTCTGGCAGCTGTCCTGAATACCGATTATGGATGGAAAGGCATTATGCTGATTGGAATATTTTATCTGTTCCGGGAACAGCGGCTGCTGGCATTGGTGATTGGCTATTTGTCATTTTTGTGGGAATGGTTATGTTTTCCAGCATTTTTACTGCTTGGGTTTTACAATGGGAAAAGGGGAATTAGACTTAAAATGTTGTTTTATCTGATTTACCCTTTGCATTTATCGGTATTATATGTGATATGGAGATATCTGTTGTAATGACAGGTACAAATGTACAAGGAGGAATTTTTATGAAGCAATGCAAAGTATGCGTGCTAATAGGCGCTAATTGCGAAGGGGAAGTGGCAGTCCTTACACAGCGTGCAAAGGAAGGGTGCAATATTGCGTTTATGGACGCCGACAAGGAGAGAGGACTTCGGCTGAAAAAGGAACTGGAGGAAAAATTTCATGTTAATTTTTTCTTTTTTCAGGGGGACAGAGAGAGCGAAGAAGACCGGGATTTGTTTGCCGGTGCAGTAGAAGGGATTTATGGTGGCGTAGATTATTGGATTTGCAGTACACATTAAAGGTTGGGAGAAAATAATATGAAGCTTGTCTTTATAGGTGCCTGCCACGAAGTGACAGGGAGCTGTACTTATTTGAATGCATGTGGAAAACATATTTTAGTAGATTATGGAATGGAACAGGGGCACAATATTTTTGAAAACTGTGAATTGCCCGTTCAGGAATCCCTGATTGATTATGTGCTTTTGACTCATGCTCATGTGGATCATTCAGGCATGCTGCCTCATTTATATGCCAGAGGGTTCAGAGGACAGATTATGACCACGGAAGCTACGGCTGATTTGTGCAGTATCATGTTAAGGGACTGTGCTCATATTCAGATGCAGGAAGCAGAGTGGAAAAGCCGGAAAGCCAAGCGAAACTCCATAATGGAAACACATGAGCCATTATATACCATGGAGGATGCAGATGGTGCCGTTAAGCGTTTGGTGCCTTGCCGCTATGGAAATGAAATAGAACTATGCGAAGGAATCCGCATCCGGTTTACCGATATCGGCCATTTATTGGGATCATCCAGCATTGAAGTGTGGGTGACGGAAGAGGATGTTACGAAAAAGATTGTTTTTTCAGGTGATATCGGCAATAAAAATCAACCATTGATCAAAAATCCGGCGAAAACCAAAGAGGCGGATTATGTGATTGTGGAATCTACCTATGGTGACCGCTTACATGCCAAGGATCGTTTGGATTATGTAAGTGCATTGGCAGAGATTATACAGAGTACCTTTGATAAAGGCGGGAATCTGGTAATTCCGTCTTTTGCGGTTGGTAGGACACAGGAGATACTCTTTTTTCTAAGAAAAATAAAAGAAGGCCGGCTGATTAAGGGGCATGACGGATTTGAGGTATATGTTGACAGTCCGCTGGCAGTGGAAGCCACAGGCATTTTCCATAAAAATGAATGGGGCTGCTTTGATGAGGAAGCCATTGCCCTGGTGCGGCAGGGGATTAATCCCATCTCTTTTCCCGGATTGCGCTTATCTATTACCAGTGAGGAATCCAAGGCGATAAACTTCGACAACAATCCAAAGGTGATTATTTCGGCTTCGGGTATGTGTGAAGCGGGACGGATCAGGCATCATCTGAAGCACAATTTGTGGCGTCCCGAATGTGTTGTTTTATTTGTGGGATATCAAGCTGTAGGAACATTGGGACGTGCCATCGTAGATGGCGCAGAAGAAGTCAAATTGTTTGGCGAGCCTATCGGGATCAGAGCCCGGATTATGACTTTGGCGGGACTTTCCGGTCATGCGGACAAAGATGGTTTGCTGGAGTGGATTGGAGGTTTTGAAACCAAACCAACAAAGGTTTTTGTTGTCCATGGTGAGGACAGCGTCAGCGAAAGCTTTGCGGCATGCCTGACCAATGAGTATGATATCAGTGCTTATGCCCCTTATAGCGGTACGCGTTTTAACTTATTGACCGATACCTTTGAATACCAGGCAGCACCGATATATTTGCAGAAGAAGATCAAGGCTGTTTCAGAGGTATTTAACAGACTGGTGGCAGCCGGACAGCGGCTGGTGGCTGTTATCCGCAAGAACGAAGGCGGTGCCAATAAGGATTTGGCGAAGTTTGCCGACCAGATTAATTCCCTTTGTGATAAATGGGACAGAGACTGATAGATAAATGGATTTTTGAAAAGTAAAGGGTGTGAACATGAGTTTAGCAGATCGTATTTTTATTGATATGTGCAATGATATATTAGAGAACGGAACCAGTACCGAAGGGGAAAAGGTCCGTCCCCACTGGGAGGATGGAACGCCGGCTTATACCATCAAAAAATTCGGGGTGGTGAACCGTTATGATTTATCTAAAGAATTTCCCCTGATGACCTTGCGACGGACCGCTTTGAAAAGTGCTGCCGATGAAATGCTCTGGATCTGGCAGGCCAAGTCCAATAATATTCAGGATCTGCACAGTCATATCTGGGACGAATGGGCAGATGCGGACGGATCCATCGGCAAGGCTTATGGCTACCAGCTGGGTGTGAAGCATCAGTACAAAGAAGGGATGATGGATCAGGTAGACAGGGTCATTTATGATTTGAAGAACAACCCCTACAGCCGAAGGATCATCACCAATATTTATGTCCACCAGGATCTGCATGAGATGAATCTTTATCCCTGTGCGTATAGTATGACCTTTAATGTAACCCAGAAAAAGGGCGCGGACAAGCTGACTCTGAATGCGGTTTTGAATCAGCGTTCCCAGGATATACTGGCGGCCAATAATTGGAACGTGGTTCAGTATGCGGTGTTGGTTCATATGCTGGCGCAGGTGTGTGATATGAATGTGGGTGAGTTGGTTCACGTAATAGCCGATGCCCATATTTACGACCGGCATATTCCCATCATTAAGGAACTCATCACCCGGGTACCGGGTCCGGCTCCTGACTTCTGGCTGAATCCGGAGGTGAAGGATTTTTATAAGTTTACCAGAAACGATGTGCGGGTGGAAAATTATCAGACCGGTCCGCAAATTGAGAATATACCTATTGCAATTTAAACAAAGGAAGTATAAAATATTATGAATATTATTACAGCAGTGGATCAGAATTGGGCAATCGGCAATAAAAATGATTTATTGATCAGGATTCCTGCCGATCATAAATTTTTTCGGGAAGTAACCACGGGAAAAGTGGTGGTGCTGGGAAGAAAAACCATAGAGACATTTCCACTGGGTCAGCCATTAAAGAATCGGACCAATATTATATTGTCTTCCAATCCGGATTATCAGGTGAAGGATGCGCTGGTGGTGCATAGTATGGAAGAACTGCAGGAAGAACTGAAAAAATATCCTACCGAAGATATCTATATCATCGGCGGGGAAAGTATTTACCGGCAGATGCTGCCTTACTGTGATGTGGCGCATATTACCAAGATCGATCATGCCTATGCCGCAGATGCATATTTTCCCAATCTGGATGAAATGGAAGAGTGGCGGATTACTGCGGACAGTGATGAGCAGACCTATTTTGATATTACATATGAATTTGTAAAGTATGAAAGAGACAAGTCAAAGGTGCATTAGAGGAGGAGTGAAGAGTTATGTTGAACATCAGAATCGAAAAAAATACCAATCCCAAACCGTTGCCGGAGGCGGATAATCCGTTGACCTTCGGTACTATTTTTACCGATCACATGTTTATTATGGATTATGAGGAGGGGCAAGGCTGGATAGATCCTAGGATTGTACCCTATGGTCCCCTGGCGATGGATCCGTCTTCCATGGTTTTTCACTACGGCCAGGAATTATTTGAAGGTCTTAAGGCTTATAAAGCCGAAGACGGCAGGATTTTGCTGTTTCGTCCGGAATGCAATGCCAGACGATCCAATGATACCTGTGAAAGAATCTGTATCCCCACCATTCCCGAAGAGGATTATGTACAGGCTATCAAGGAACTGGTGAAGCTGGATGCGGCGTGGATTCCTATCAATCCGGGAACCTCTTTGTACATCAGGCCTTTTATTATTGCCACCGATCCATTTTTGGGAGTACGACCTTCCAACCGCTATAAATTTATTGTTATTCTGTCACCGGTAGGTGCTTATTATCCGGAAGGCTTGAATCCGGTAAAAATATGGATTGAAGACGAATATGTCAGAGCCGTGCGAGGCGGTTTGGGCGAAGCTAAGGCAGGTGCCAATTATGTGGCCAGCCTGAAAGCTCAGGTAAAGGCTCATGAAGCTGGGTATTCACAGGTTTTGTGGCTGGACGGAGTGGAACGGAAATATATTGAAGAAGTAGGAGCCATGAATATCTTCTTCAAGATCAGCGGTAAGGTGGTGACACCGGTGCTGAATGGAAGTATTCTGCCCGGGATTACCAGACGAAGCTGCATTGAGATGTGTAAGATGTGGGGCTATGAGGTAGAAGAACGGAAAGTTTCGGCAGCAGAATTGTTTGAGGCAGCTCAAAGCGGTGAGCTGGAGGAAGTTTGGGGAACCGGAACGGCAGCAGTGGTATCACCGGTAGGCCATCTTCGCAAAGGAGATGAAGTGGTTCAGATTGCAGATGGCGGTATTGGGGAACTGACCCAAAAGCTATATGATACTTTGACCGGTATCCAGCTGGGAAAGATGGAAGGCCCGGAAGGCTGGGTTACAGAAGTGAAGTAGTATACGGCAAGTAATATGATGTGCCGGTATCAGACAAAAGAAGTCGTCTGCTGCCGGTGCATTTTTTATTTCAGCTGAAGCCGCATTAGCGAAGGTATTAATTAAAAAAAGTCTTGACAGTGAAACAATGTTTTGTTATGATAAAAAATAGAACAATGTTTTGTGATGGAGGTGTTGGATTGGAATTAATATCGAAGAAAGAACTTTTAGAACTGACAGGAATTTCATATGGACAGTTATATCGATGGAAAAGGGAGAAATTGATTCCGGAGGAATGGTTTATGAAGCAGTCTTCCTACACCGGACAGGAGACTTTTTTCCCCCGGGAGCAGATTGTTGAACGGGTCAGGTCAATTATGGAGCTGAAAGATGCATATTCACTGGAAGAATTATCCAAGATGCTGGAACCGGATGCCACTGCCTGTATTTACCGGGAAGATTTGGATTTAGTGAAAGAAATAGACCGGGAGGTGCTGGACCAGGTATTGGCCAGGACATTACAGGAAACCTTTCGGATTCAGGATGTTGCTTTTCTTATTTTGCTTTCCGGAATCGGCGGCAGAACAGAGCTTAACAGTGAGGAGTTTACCGAGTTGGTGGAAAGAACGCTGCCGGTGGCATTGAAGCAAAAGAATGGGGATTACCGATGCTTTTTCTTTAGGGCAGGGGAAAAGGAACATATGGTATTGGCGGTGGAAGACAGTGAAGTGATTTTTGATACCGGTATCAATTTGCGGGAAACAGTAGCGGTGAATCAGATTATGAGCAGCATTAAGGTAAACTATACTCATTTGTTTAAATAATTATTTGTATAATTGGAGGAAAAAACATGCAAGCAGGAACTTTTAAAGGAGTAGGTGTGATCGGAAGCGGAGAGTACAGCATTTTGTCCATAGATGGAGTCTACAACTGCCCCGGGGATATCAAAGCAGAGGAAGTCAGAGTAAACGGTGTGCTGAACTGTTCAGGAGGGATAGAAGCCGATCTGCTTCACTGCGGAGGCGTTTCGGATTTCCGGGCCGGTATAAAGGTAAACAAGATGGAGGTAAACGGTATTGTCAGCGTCAGTCATGATAATAAAATAGAAGCAACGGAAATTGACTGTACCGGAGTGATCAATATCGATGGCGAGATTTCAGCTGACCGCATTTATGCAGACGGTTTTATCTGTGCCAGAGAAGTGGTGGGTGACAGCGTGACCATCCGTTCGCGGCTTAATACCATTGCCCGGATACTCAATACCTTTACCAAAAAATATTCCACGGTAAACCTGATCGAAGCAACCAAGGTTGAGCTGATTGGAGTTATTGCGGAAACGGTGAACGGAAGTGATATTACCATTGGGCCCAAGTGTGAAATCCACCAGGTGGACTGTAACGGAGTCCTATATATCGATCCCGAGGCACAGGTGCATCGGATTACGGGAAAGTATATTCAGAGGGTATAACAGAAAATCCCCCTGGTTCTCATGAATGGGAATCAGGGGGTAATTTTTGAGAATTAGAAACCTTCCAAACGTCTTTGTTTTCTTAATTCCACTCGCTTAAGGGCACTTTCCCATTCGCCTTTGGCGCCCTCGCTTTCAATGGCAATATCAAAAGGAATGGGGGCGGGATGATCATTTTCGTCCAAAGCCACCATGGTCACATAAGCCCGGTTCATAGGCCGGCGGGTGCCGTTCAGTTCTTCCAGATAGGTATCAACTCTTACTTCCACAGAACTTTTTCCGACATAGGTAACGTGACCGGTAACCACTACCAGTTGATTTAAGAAGGCCGGATGCTTAAATTGCAGATGGTCAATAGCTGCGGTAGTTACCTTCATCTGGGTGTGGCGTCTGGCGGTAATTCCGCCCACTTCATCGATCCAGGCCACCAGTTTACCGCCAAACAGGCGTCCTTCGCCATTGATATCCTCATAGCGCAGAAAATGCACCTGTTCGGTGCGGGAATCTTCGATTGATTTTGTCGGTCTCATGGCAAATCTCCTTTATTACACAATATAATTTCCAAAAACATGTATTAAAATCATATCACAAAAATGTTTTCAGGGAAAGTAATCTGTGGTATGATAATAAAGAATGTTTTTTACAGTTCACAACATAGCCTATCACTATGCTGATAGGCTATGAGCCATAACGTAAATTGGGCCAATGAGCCTGCCCCTCGCCGAAGGCGACTTTAAATGGGCAGGCGACGTTCCTGTTTACTGGCTGGCCAGTGAACAGGAACGAATGTTTGGAAATGAATATTATTTTACGAAAGGTGGAAATGTTTTGAGTAAAGAAATTGCAAATACGACTGAAATTATGCTGGGCAATGCGGCTATCGCCAGGGGTGCTTATGAAGCGGGTGTAAAGGTATCGGCGGCTTATCCCGGTACTCCCAGTACAGAAATCAGCGAGAATATTATTAAATATAAGGATGAGCTGTATGCGGAATGGTCACCCAACGAAAAGGTCGCCATGGAAGTGGCAATCGGTGCATCACAAAGCGGTGTACGGGCGTTGGTTTCCATGAAACATGTGGGTGTCAACGTGGCTTCCGACCCATTATATACAGTATCTTACAGCGGCGTAAACGGCGGTCTGGTATTGGTGGCTGCTGATGACCCGGGAATTTACAGTTCCCAGAATGAACAGGATACCCGGATGGTGGCAAGAGCCGCCATGGTACCGGTAGTGGAGCCTTCCGACAGTGAAGAGGCCAGAGTGTTTACCAAACGGGCTTTTGAACTTTCCGAGGAATATGATACCCCGATTATCGTCCGGACCACAACCCGGCTGGCTCATTCCCAGGGATTTGTGAACCTGGAAGAACGGAAAGAAGTAGAAGATAAAGCTTACACCAGAGATTTTGCCAAGAACGTGATGATGCCGGGCAATGCCATCAAGCGTCATGTGGCAGTGGAAGAACGGCTGAAAAGAATGGCCGAAGATGCCAACACGCTGGATTTGAATAAAGTAGAATATAAGGAAACCCAAATTGGCGGCGCCAAGATCGGTGTTATTACAAGTGGTATCCCTTATCAATATGTAAAAGAAGCTCTTCCGGAGGCCAGTATTTTAAAGCTGGGACTGGTTCATCCCCTGCCCCGGAAATTGATTGAAGAATTTTCCGCTAAAGTGGATAAATTATACATCGTGGAAGAATTGGAGCCGGTTATCGAAGAACAGGTGAAATCCTGGGGAATTGCGGCCATTGGCAAAGAGGTATTTACGGTTCAGGGTGAATACAGTGTCAGAATGATCAAAAGCGCTGTTTTAGGTGAAAAAACAGAGTTCGAAACACCGGAAAACGTCCCCGCCAGACCGCCAATCCTTTGCCCCGGCTGTCCTCACAGAAGTACGTATTCAGTATTGAAAAAATTAAAGCTTCACGGTGCCGGTGATATCGGCTGTTATACTTTAGGTGCGGTGGCTCCTTTGAATGTGGTGGATACCACTGTCTGCATGGGTGCCAGCATTTCCACTCTCCATGGGATGGAAAAGGCTAAGGGCAGAGAGTACATAAAAGACTGGGTGGCAGTGATCGGTGATTCCACATTCCTCCATACAGGCATTAATTCACTGATGAACATGGTCTACAATAATGCTACCGGAACGGTGATTATTCTGGATAACTCCACCACCGGTATGACCGGTCATCAGGATCATGCCGCCACCGGTAAAACCCTGATGGGCGAACCCACTTATATGATCAATATCATGAACCTGTGTAAATCACTGGGCATTGAGCATGTTTATGAGATCGATGCTTTTGATATAGAGAATTTAGAGAAAACCATCAAACAGGAAGTGGCAAGAGAGGCGGTTTCCGTTATTATTGCCAAATCACCCTGTGCTCTTTTGAAAGATTTTGTACCGAAAGGCAAATGTAAAGTTGACCGTGAGAAATGTAAGAAGTGTGGTATGTGTTTGATTCCCGGATGCCCGGCCATGAGAAAAGCTGCGGATGGTACCGTGGAAATTGACGAAGTAATGTGCAACGGCTGCGGACTTTGCATAAGCAATTGTAAATTTGGTGCAATCAGTTTAGAAAGATAGGAGAAATAAGATGGAAACAAAGAATATAATGATCGTAGGTGTGGGCGGTCAGGGGACGCTTCTGACCAGTCGTATTTTAGGCGGCATTACCAAAGCTGCCGGATTTGATGTGAAGATTTCCGAAGTGCATGGTATGGCTCAGCGCGGCGGCAGTGTGGTAACTTATGTGCGTTACGGTGATCAGGTGGCAGAGCCTATTGTGGAAGAAGGGCAGGCCGATGTGCTGATTGCCTTTGAACGTTTGGAAGCATTGCGTTACGTCCATTTTTTAAAAAAAGACGGAGTACTGATTGTAAACGACCAGCGGATGGATCCCATGACGGTGGTAACCGGTATGGCTGAATATCCGGAGGGAATTATAGAGAAATTGAAAGAACGCCGTAATGTAGTGGTGGTGGATGCCATGGCAGAAGCAAAAAAACTTGGCAATTCCCGGGTGTTCAATACCATTATCATCGGTCTGGCCGCCAAAAGTATGGACTTTAAGAAGGAAGACTGGCTGCAGGTAATTGAACAGACTGTACCGGCTAAGACGGTAGAACTGAATAAAAGAGCATTTGAAGTGGGATATGCCCTTTAATAAATTTTTCGGAGGAAAAAAGAAATGATATGGAATGAAGCCAAGGAATGCATGAGCCGTGATGAGATGTCGGTTTTGCAGAGCAAGAGACTGGTAAAGACGGTCAACAAAGTATATCATAATGTGGAGTATTACCGCAAGAAAATGCAGGAGGCAGGAATCGAGCCGGGTGATATCAATGGTATCGAAGATTTGCACAGATTACCTTATACCACTAAAGATGACTTGCGGGAGACTTATCCTTTCGGACTATTTGCCGCTCCCCAGTCGGAAATCGTCCGTATTCATGCATCCAGCGGAACCACTGGAAAAGCAACGGTTGTGGGATATACCAGAAGAGATATAGACATCTGGTCGGAGTGTGTGGCCAGAGCCCTGACTATGGCCGGTGTCGGTAAAGGAGATACCATTCAGGTGGCTTACGGTTACGGTTTGTTTACCGGCGGATTGGGAGCTCATTACGGTGCCGAGCATTTAGGTGCTACTGTTGTACCCATGTCAACCGGCAATACCAAAAAATTGATTACCATGATGGAAGACTTTGGTGTAACAGCCATTGCCTGTACCCCTTCTTATTTATTACATATCGCAGAAACCCTGGAAGCCGAGGGGATGCTGGGCACTATTAAGCTGAAAGCGGCTGTCTGCGGTGCGGAACCCTGGACCGAAGCAATGCGGCTTCAAATTGAAGAAAAATTACATATCAACGCTCACGATATATACGGATTATCGGAAATCATGGGTCCCGGTGTGGCACAAGACTGTATCCATCACACCGGATTACATATTTTTGAGGATCATTTCCTGCCGGAAATCATTTCCCCGGAAACCTTGCAGCCCATTGGTGCAGGCGAGACCGGCGAGTTGGTTTTTACCACTCTTACCAAGGAAGGTATTCCGCTGATCCGCTATCGGACGAAGGATCTCACCAGCATCAACTATGATAAATGTGAATGCGGCAGAACCCTGGCCCGGATCAGCCGATTCAAGGGACGTTCCGATGACATGCTGATTATCCGCGGTGTGAATGTATTCCCGTCACAGGTAGAGGCAGCACTTTTGGAAATGGGAGAGACTTCTCCGCATTATATGATGATTGTGGACCGGGTGAACAATCTGGATATTCTGGAAGTACAGGTAGAAGTGGAAGAACGCTTCTTCTCCGATGAGATCAAGGCCTTGGAAAACCTGACCAAGAAAATCGAGCGTACCATTCAGGGTGCCATCGGTCTGGCGGTGAAGGTAAAACTGGTGGAGCCCAAGACCATCGAAAGAAGTATGGGTAAAGCAGTGCGTGTAATTGACAAACGGAAACTGGTGTAGAAGACGGAGGTGTGTAGATGAAACAATTATCGGTTTTTTTGGAAAACAGGGAAGGCAGGCTTTCGGATGTGCTTCGGATCCTGAAAGAGGAAAATATCAATATTATTTCCTTAAGTCTGGCGGATACCAGTGAATATGGAATGCTCCGGCTTTTGGTCTCTGACCCTCAGGGAGGACGGGATGCGCTGAAGAAAAATGATCTGTCAGCAACCTTAACAGATATTTTGGCAGTGAAGATGACTCATCACGTGGGAGCCCTGGAAAAGGTTCTGACAGTGCTCTGCAATGCAGGTATTAACATTGAGTATATGTATGCGCTGTGTACCGGTACCGATGAAGCAGCGTTGGCCATCAAAACTTCTGATCTGGAAGTGGCCACCAGTGTCTTGGAACGTGCCGGTGTAGAATTTTTTGAAGCGTAGAAATTTTAGTTTGACAATTTTATCTTAGCAATAGAACATAGTCGGGAGCAGGGATATATTCAGTGCCTTGCCCCGATTTTTTCTTGACTTTAAAGGAAAAATGCGATATAGTTACTTTTGTGGTTAAAAGCGTTAATGCTTTAAACCGCGAAAGTGAAATACAGAAAGAAGAATAAAGATGACAATTATCGATTTGTTAGAGGGAAACAGTAAAAAATACGGAGACGATATCAGTCTGGTAGAGGTGAATCCGGAAGTAAGCGAGGTCAGGAGAGTTACATGGAAAGAATATGAGCTGACCGAGCCCAATCCTTCCTCTTATTACCGGCGGGAGATTACTTGGCATGTATTTAATGAAAAGGCCAATCGTTTTGCCAACCTGTTGATTTCCAGAGGAATCAAAAAGGGGGATAAAGTAGCGATACTGCTGATGAATTGCCTGGAATGGCTGCCGATCTATTTCGGTATATTGAAGACGGGAGCCTTGGCTGTTCCGCTGAATTTTCGGTATGCACCGGATGAGATTGAATACTGTGTAAATCTGGCAGATGTGGATATATTGGTGTTTGGACCGGAGTTTATCGGCCGGGTGGAAGAAATTGCTGATAAAATCAATACCAATCGTTTATTGTTTTATGTTGGGGAGAATTGTCCTTCATTTGCGGAAGACTATAACTCCATGACCTCCAACTGCTCCAGTAAATCACCGGATATGGTACTGAGCGAAAGAGATGATGCGGCAATTTATTTTTCCTCCGGAACAACAGGATTTCCCAAGGCAATTTTACATACTCACGAAAGTCTGCTGCACTCCTGCAGTGTCGAGCAGCATCATCACAAACAGACCAGAGAAGATGTTTTTCTTTGCATTCCGCCGCTGTACCATACCGGTGCCAAGATGCACTGGTTCGGTTCACTGCTTTCGGGCAGCAGGGCGGTTTTGCTGAAAGGCACTAAGCCGCGTTATATCCTGGATGCGGTATCAAAGGAAAAATGTACTATCGTATGGCTGCTGGTACCCTGGGCACAGGATATTATCGAAGCCATTGAAAGCGGAAAGGTAAATCTGGCTGATTACGAGCTTGACCAGTGGCGCTTGATGCACATCGGTGCGCAGCCGGTACCCCCCAGTCTGATTCGGAACTGGAAGAAGTATTTTCCTGATCATGCTTATGATACCAATTATGGTCTCAGTGAATCCATTGGGCCGGGTTGTGTTCATCTGGGTATGGAGAACATCCATAAAGTAGGTGCCATTGGTGTTGCCGGTTTTGGCTGGCAGACCAGAATCGTGGATGAGAACCGTAAGGAGGTAAATAAGGGAGAGGTCGGAGAGCTGGCAGTCAAAGGTCCCGGTGTGATGGTCTGCTATTATAAGGACCCTCAGGCAACTGCCGAGGTATTGGCCGACGGCTGGTTGTTTACCGGTGATATGGCAAGGGAAGATGAAGATGGTTTTATCTTTTTGGTGGATCGGAAGAAAGATGTTATTATCAGCGGCGGGGAAAATATTTATCCTGTTCAGATAGAGGATTTCATTCGTCATAATAATGCGGTTCATGATGTGGCAGTTATCGGTATTCCGGACAAACGTCTGGGAGAAACGACGCTGGCAGTGGTGGAATTGAAGCCCGATGCGGTTTGTACAGAGGAAGATCTGAATGCATTTTGCCATCAGCTGCCGCGGTATAAGCGTCCCCATAAAATTATTTTTGCCGAAATTCCTCGGAATCCCACCGGCAAGATCGAGAAGCCGAAGCTGCGAGAAAAATACTGTGGTAAACGTTTGGTTGAAGCACAGAATGAATCATAAATGAATTATAATGGAAAGATTGAGGGTGAGAAAATGGTTATACAAATATTGATGCTGCTGGTATTTTTCGGTGTTATGATCGGAATCGGATTATACTGCCGCAGACATACTACTGATGTAAACGGATTTGTTTTGGGCGGAAGAAGTGTAGGGCCCTGGCTGACGGCATTTGCCTATGGTACCTCTTATTTTTCGGCAGTTATTTTTGTCGGATATGCGGGGCAGTTCGGCTGGAAGTACGGACTGGCATCTACCTGGATCGGGATCGGCAACGCGTTGATCGGCTCCATGCTGGCATGGGTGATCTTGGGGCGGCGTACCAGAGTTATGACCCAGCACCTGAATAGTGCCACCATGCCGGAGTTTTTTGGCAAACGTTTTGACAACAGTGCCCTTAAAATCGGAGCGTCAGTGATTGTGTTTATCTTTTTGATTCCCTATACCGCATCCCTTTACAATGGATTATCCCGTCTTTTCGGAATGGCATTTCATATCGATTATTCTGTTTGTATTATTGTGATGGCTGTGTTAACCGGGGTATATGTTATTGCCGGCGGGTATATGGCTACCGCCATCAATGACTTTATTCAGGGAATCGTTATGCTGGTGGGTATCGTGGCTGTTGTGGCAGCAGTGTTAAAGTCCAACGGCGGATTTATGGAAGCGGTTAATAGCCTGGCCCATGTAGAGGATGCGGCGGTTACGGTCCAACCGG
Source organism: Lachnospiraceae bacterium (assembly GCA_031555615.1). Lineage (GTDB taxonomy): Bacteria > Bacillota > Clostridia > Lachnospirales > Lachnospiraceae > UBA935. The sequence continues at coordinate 31,108 of JAVBUF010000105.1, forward strand.
GGGCATTTGCATCATTTTTTGGTCCTGATCCGCTGAATTTGCTGGGTGTTATCTTATTGACCTCGCTGGGAACCTGGGGATTGCCCCAGATGGTACAGAAGTTCTATGCTATCAAAAGCGAACGGGCAATCAGCAAGGGAACCATTATTTCAACGGTTTTTGCATTGGTGATTTCCGGGGGATGTTATTTTCTGGGAGGATTCGGAAGATTATATGGGGATAAGATCGATGTAGCGAAAGAAGGTTTTGATGCGGTTATTCCGGCGATGTTATCTAATTTATCGCCATTATTGATCGGTTTGGTGGTTATTTTGGTGCTGTCAGCTTCCATGTCTACTTTATCATCATTGGTAATGGCATCCAGCTCTACATTGACTCTGGATTTCCTGAAGGATAATATCATCAAGGATATGAGCGAAAAGAAGCAGATATTAATTATGCGTATTTTAATTATTGTTTTCATTGCTATCTCGGTAGTAATAGCAATTGTTCAGTATAAGAGCAAAATTACCTTTATCGCCCAGTTAATGGGTATTTCCTGGGGGGCATTGGCCGGAGCGTTCCTGGCTCCGTTCCTGTACGGATTGTATTGGAAACGGACTACCGCACCGGCAGTATGGTGCAGTTTTATCTTTGGAACGGTGTTGATGACGGCTAATCTGTTATTTGGTAAATATTTTCCGACTGTTCTGAAATCCCCTATTAATGCCGGCGCTCTTGCAATGGTAGCAGGATTGGTAATCGTACCGGTGGTAAGTATATTGACGAAAAAGCCGGAAGAAAAACGAATTGATGCAGTGTTCTCATGTTATAACAAAAAAATTGAAGTCTCACAGAAAAAATCCATTGGGGAAGAGTAAAAACTCTTCCCTTTTTTTGACCGTTGATGTATAATACACCATAGATACTAAAAACATGTCAAATAACAGGTCTTGTTTTGAATCCCAATAATGAAATAATTACATAGAGAGAGGTATTTAATGAGAGAAAAATATGAATCGCTGGGGCTTGCCGATTTGCGTGCAGTTGCTAAAGCAAGAGGTTTAAAAGGCACCTCTTTACTAAAGAAGGCTGAATTGGTGGAATTAATGCTGCAGGAGGACGAGAAAGATAAAGAGAAGAATAAAGGTGTGAAAGAGAGCAGCGAAGGAACGCATCCGGAAAAGAAAGAAGAAGAAAGAACCCAGGCCGAACTGGATAGTGGGATTATTGCCAGTGGTATCCTGGAAGTTATGCCGGACGGATATGGTTTTATCCGTTGTGAAAACTACCTTCCCGGTGAAAGGGATGTTTATGTGGCGCCCAGTCAGATCCGCCGGTTTGGCCTGAAGACAGGTGATATTCTGGAAGGAAATACCCGTGTAAAGTCGCAGGGTGAGAAATTTGCCGCGCTTTTGATGGTAAGAAGTATCAATGGATATTTACCGGATGTTGCCGCTGCCCGTAACAATTTTGAAGATATGACACCGATATTTCCTAATGAAAGATTGCATTTGGAGATGCCCGGGGCCAGTATTTCCATGCGGATCATGGATTTGATCAGTCCGGTGGGTAAGGGGCAGAGAGGGATGATCGTATCACCGCCTAAGGCCGGCAAGACTACACTGTTAAAGGATGTGGCCAAGTCGATTAAGCGGAATTCACCGGATACTCATTTGATCATTTTATTGATCGATGAACGTCCCGAGGAAGTAACCGATATTAAAGAAGCTATTGAAGGGCCTAATGTAGAAGTTATTTATTCCACCTTTGATGAATTGCCGGAACATCATAAAAGAGTGTCGGAAATGGTAATCGAACGTGGACGGCGTCTGGTGGAGCATGGTAAGGATGTTATGATCCTCATCGACAGTATTACCCGTCTGACCCGTGCATACAATCAGGTTGTTCCCCCCAGCGGCCGGACCCTGTCCGGTGGTTTGGATCCCACAGCATTGCATATGCCCAAAAGAATCTTCGGTGCGGCCAGAAATATGCGGGAAGGCGGTTCGCTGACCATTCTGGCGACAGCACTTGTGGATACGGGCAGTAAAATGGATGATGTGGTTTATGAGGAATTTAAAGGAACCGGTAACATGGAACTGGTTTTGGACAGAAAGCTTTCGGAGCGGAGAGTATTTCCGGCCATCGATATTCCCAAGTCAGGAACCAGAAGAGAAGATCTGCTGCTGGCATCCGATGAATTGGAAGCCATGAACATCATGCGTAAGGCGTTGAATGGATTGAAACCTGAAGAATCGGTAGACCGGATTCTCGATATGTTCACCAAAACAAGAAATAACCAGGAATTTGTAAATATGGTCAAAAAAATTAAATTCATATAATGAAAAGTACTTGCAAGATAGAAGAACCTATGATACACTGATTAAGGTTGTTTTGCGACAACCGATGTTTTGTGGATGAGAACAAACTACTTATAATTTGTAATAGAGAGGTGAAGAAATGAGAGAAGGAATTCATCCTGATTATCATCAGGCTACAGTAACATGTAACTGTGGAAACACATTTGTAACAGGCTCAACCAAATCTGAGATTCACGTGGAAATCTGTTCCGCATGCCATCCGTTCTATACCGGACAGCAGAAGGTAGCACAGGCACGTGGACGTATCGACAAGTTTAACAAGAAATACGGTGTGGAAAGCAAATAGTTTTGCGCATGAACAATGTGTTCATGAACATTTTTGTTCAGAAAGGTTGAGGTGTCACATCTCAACCTTATTTTTTCTTAATTAAATTTTGAAGAGGATAAATATGGCGAGAAAGAAAAAAAATGCATCTTCCGGTATTGGCGGACAGGCCGTTCTGGAAGGGATAATGATGAAAAATAAAGAAGAATATGCGGTAGCCATCAGAAAGCCGGATGGTGAAATTGATGTGGAAATCGATGTTTTTCGGGGCACATTTTCAGGAAGCAAGATAAAGGAAATTCCGTTTATCAGAGGTGTTTTTAATTTTATTGACTCCATGGTTCTGGGTATGAAGACCATTAACCATTCCGCATCTTTTTATGAGGACGGAGAAGCCGGAGAAACGGCCTTTGACAAGGCTGTTAATAAGGTGTTTAAAGATAAGGCCGAAAAGATATTAATGGCTTTCACAACGATGTTTTCGGTTATTTTGGCGATTGCCATTTTTATGGTATTGCCATTTTATTTGTCAGACTGGATGAAGGGGTTTATCAGAAACAATTCACTCATCATCATTCTGGAAGGTGTTATCAGAATTGCCATTTTTTTGATCTATGTAGTGGCCATCAGCCTGATGAAGGATATTCACCGGCTGTATCAATATCATGGAGCAGAGCATAAATGCATCAACTGTATTGAAAAAGGGCGGCCGCTGACCACCAGGGATGTTATGCGAAGCTCCAGACTGCATAAGCGCTGCGGTACCAGTTTTATGTTTTTTGTTATTTTTGTAAGTATTATTGTTTTTTTCTTTATCAGAGTGGACAATACTTTTTACAAGGTATTGTTAAGAATCGCCCTGGTTCCTGTTATCGCCGGAATTTCTTACGAAATTATCCGCTGGGCTGGAAGAAGTGACAATTTTATCGTTAAAATATTATCGGCACCGGGGATGTTTATTCAAAGACTGACCACCAAAGAACCGGATGAGCAGATGGTGGAAGTAGCAATCAGAGCGGTGGAAGCAGTGTTTGACTGGAAAACATACCAGAAAGAAACTTTTGGATATGATATTGATGAAACCTGGATGCGAGATGAAAGCAGTCAGAAAGCCGAATCGGAACCGGAGGAAGCGGACTGACCGATGAATTACAAAGAACTTTATGAATGGGGCAGGGATCAACTGACCGCTTGCCAAATCGAAGAAGCTGAATTAGACGCCCGTCTGATGCTGGAAGAAATCTGTCATACCGGCAAACATGATTTACTGGTTCATGGTGATAAGGTAGTTACCGGCCAGCAGGAAGAGCGTTATGCAAGTTATATAGAACAGCGAAGGACTCGTAAGCCATTACAGTATATTCTGGGGTATCAGGAGTTTATGGGGCTTATTTTCAAGGTAAATCCGTCGGTGCTGATACCCAGACAGGACACGGAGATTTTGGTGGAGGAGGTGCTGCGGCATCTTCATGACGGACAGTCAATTCTGGATATGTGTACCGGATCGGGATGCATTTTGTTAAGTTTACTGCGGTTTTCCAATTATTGTCAGGGAACAGGCGTTGATATTTCCAGGGAAGCACTGGCTTTGGCAGCAGAAAATGCAAACAGTCTGGAAGTGGAAGCGCAATTTATAGAAAGTGATATATTTCAAGCGATAGACGGAAAATATGACATTATTGTTTCCAATCCGCCCTATATTCCCACTAAAGTAATTGCGGGTTTAGCGGACGAGGTGAAGAAATATGAACCACGGCTGGCGCTGGATGGGGATGAGGATGGTCTCTTTTTTTACCGAAAAATAATAGCTGGGGCTCATGATTATCTATATTCAGGCGGAATGATGTTTCTGGAAATCGGATATGATCAGGCGGCTGATGTCAGTGAGTTGATGGTGAGTGCCGGATTTAAGGACGTAACGGTGGTAAAAGATCTGGCCGGACTGGATCGTGTGGTGTCCGGTATATATGGAGGAATGAAAGGTGTTTGACAGATTAGAGGATTTATTAATCAGATTTGAAGAAATCATGGGTGAATTGAATGAGCCTTCGGTAACCGGTAATCAGGAGCGTTTTCGGGCTCTGATGAAGGAACAGAGTGATCTGACCCCTCTGGTAGAGGCTTATAAAGAGTATAAAAAATGTAACCAGGACGTGGAGGATTCCATCACTTTGCTGGAGGAAGAATCTGACGAAGATATGCGGGGAATGTTAAAGGAAGAACTGAGCGAAGCCAAAAAGCGCATTGAAGAACTGGAAAATGAAATGAAGATATTGCTTCTGCCCAAGGATCCCAATGATGATAAGAATGTTATCGTGGAAATCCGTGCCGGTGCCGGTGGTGATGAAGCGGCTCTTTTTGCCGCCCAAATGTATCGTGTATATGTAAAGTATGCAGAAAGCAGACGTTGGAAGGTAGAAACCTTGAACGTTGATGAAATCGGTATTGGCGGCATGAAGGATGTCAGTTTTATGATCAATGGCCAGGGGGCATATTCACGGTTAAAATATGAAAGCGGTGTCCATCGGGTGCAGCGTGTGCCGGAGACAGAGTCCGGCGGTAGAATCCATACTTCAACCATTACTGTAGCGATTATGCCGGAAGTAGAAGACGTGGAAGTAGAAGTGGATATGAACGACTGTAAATTTGATGTGTTCCGTTCTTCCGGAAATGGCGGGCAATCTGTTAATACTACCGACTCGGCAGTACGCTTGACTCATATGCCCACCGGAATCGTCATTTCCTGTCAGGACGAAAAAAGCCAGTTGAAGAACAAAGATAAGGCGTTAAGAGTGCTGCGTGCCAAGCTATATGAAATGGAGCAGGAAAAGCAGCATGATGCCGAGGCTCAGTTACGTAAGAGCCAGGTGGGAACAGGTGACCGCTCGGAGAAAATCAGAACCTATAATTTTCCTCAGGGAAGAGTTACCGATCATCGGATTAAATTGACCCTGCACCGGTTGGATGCGGTGATGGATGGTGATATCGAGGAAGTTATTGATAGTCTTATTGCGGCGGACCAGGCGGCTAAACTCGCCAAGATGAATGAATAAGCGGCGAAGATGCTTAGAACTCTTGAATATACGTTGTTTTGTGAAGGATGTGTATAGTGAAGAATTAGAAAGAACTGAATAAAATAGCGTAAAAGACGGTCTGTGCAATCTTGGCAGACCGTTTTTCTGGTGTGCCAAGCATGGTATTAATCTAGTGGAAGTCTAGCCGCGGGTATTTACCGCCAAGTGTTGTTAAATAACACCTTTAAGTTTCGGGGAAGATTACGGTAATATTCTTGAGCATCTATTGCAAACAACTTTTTTTGAGTTGTATCGCATAACTCTTCTATTGGTTTCCCCTTTAGAATATCATTGGTTTCGTCTTCCGTAAATGAAACTGGTTCAGCATAATTTTTGATGTATGTTTTATTATTCGGGCAATGATACTGACACTTAATACAGGCGACAATGCAATTATGAAAAGTTGGCTCTATCCAATCAGGAAATTCACCGACTTGTTCATTATAGCGCACTATACATCGACCCGCTCTTATAATATTGTTTTCATTTGTGATAGCTTTTGTAGGACAATTATTTATACAAATTTCACATGTCTCGCACGTATCCATACGTTTGATTTCATGCCAAGTTGAATCAGCACAGATAATGTTAGAATAAAAAGTTTCAATTGTAAAGAAACTACCCATACCGTCTATATAACAAACATTGTTCTTTCCATATATCCCTAATCCACTTCTTACGGTTAGTATTTTCTGAGGCATATTAAAAGTTATTTTGGCGTGCAAATCCAACGGATTTAAAAAGTCATTAAGATATTTTTCTATATGGTTTTGCTTCTTTATCCAGTCACCACATCCGGGAGGAAGCATTAGAGGCGTTTCTTTTCCGTTATAGTTAAAAGTCACTTCAAAAAAAGGACTTGGAGATGCAACAATAATGATTGACTTTATATCAAAATCCAGTTTCGGCAGTTCAAAATTATATAATTTGCCGAGACCATAATTAGTATATTCATCTACTGCTGTCCCACTTTTTAGATTATTTATATCGTTTTCAAGCATATGGAACCAATCAATCGGAACAATCTTCGATTTGTCACCATGTGAAATAATCTCTTGCTCTAACGGTTCAATCATCTCACACCCTCCACAAATATAAATTTCCGTGCCGTTTCGATACGTTTTATTCTAACATGATAAACATATATTTTCTATAGTAAATTCATTATCTCCAATATTTCCAAAATTGGAACAGTCAAATTAATATATACAACACTTCTTAAATATTTAGCGAGATTCTACATAAGTTGTTTCGCAGGAACGCATAAAACAGTTGTCTCTGGTGGTCAGTTTGGTTATGATTCAGCTATAATAAAGCTATTATTCACTTAATATAGTAAACCGTTAACTGTATATCCTGATGTAAAGATGTATCAGTGGAAGAATGGTGGCACATCTATATACAGCTTACCAGTTTGTAGTGAAATATATGTGATAGGTGAGTTGGCAAGAAAATGTAATCCAAGTATGATTAAGGGGTACAAGACATATATTAATATTTTGAAATTACGTATTGAAGGACTAGGGGGGACCGAACGCCGAACGATAGAATTTTTACTTTAGAAATTTAAAGAATTGCTGTAAAATAATACGTTGAATTTAACAGCGTTTTTGGGTATAATATAATTACAAACATTGAAAGGAAGATTATATTATGTCAAATATATTACCTGTTTCAGATTTAAGAAATTATAATGAAGTACTTAAAAACTGCCAAGTAGGTGAGCCTGTCTTTTTAACGAAAAACGGCAGAGGGCGTTTTGTAGTTATAGATATAGAGGACTATGAGCGTGAAAAGGCTGAAAAAAAATTATTAATGAAATTGCAGGAGGCTGAGGAAGCAGTAAAAACTGGTACCGAATGGCTGAATATAGATGAATTAAAAGCTATAGTTGGAGAATAATGTATGCTAAAATTGCGAATTAACCCGTTGGTTGTAGAGGATTTGAAGAGTATTAGGAAATTTATTGCTGAGGATAATCCTGAGATGGCAACAACAACGATACAAGAAATTTATAGTAGTTTTGGGAATATACAGCAGTTTCCAAGTATAGGTGCTGACTTGGATAGAAGGGTTAGCTTTAAGAGCAAATACAAGTACATTGTGTTGGGAAATTATGTAGTGTTGTATAAAATAGGTAAGGAGTACGTTGAAATTTATCGTGTAGTAAATAGATTTCAAGATATAACAAGGATATTCTAGTCAAGCGTCCAAATATTTAGAGATATTTATAACAGCTTTACGGGAGGCAAAAAAAGTATACGCCCGATAGTCATGGAAAAAGCCAAGTTAATTACAGATTCCTTATAGTTTATAATGATGTTGAAGGTAAAACTGGAAAATTCAGAATGCTCTGTGGGGGTATACCAACATTACTTCTGCGCGCTTTGAATAAAATTGTAATAAAAATGGTTTGTGAAGATTACACAGATCATTTTTTCTGCTTTAGGGGCTTTATTGTTGTATTGCCTACCCTTAAAGCTATATTTTTTTGTTTAACAGTGATACAATTAATCTAATCAGAATTTGACTAATTGATAGTGTTTGTAGATTATTTATATTTTTGGAGGTGACAAACTATAAATAGTCAAGAGTTTTTGCATAAATTTTTTGTTTAATAAAAATAGGTAACCTTAATAGACCATCTGAATACATCGTATTTCAGATAGATATAGAATCTTCTTAGAAGATAGTTCTAGCGAAGCTT
>JAVBUF010000113.1:0-9818 GCA_031555615.1 Lachnospiraceae bacterium
GTTTTTTTGAAAAAGGAAGTCCCCGCGCTGAGATATGTTGTAAAATTGGATATTATTACAAAAATAGAAAAAATTATGAAAGGGCAATTTCATGGTTTTCCATTGCGCCCCATACGCTAAGGCCTGAATCGCTAGGCGGAGTTATGCCCCATTATTGGGACTATGTTCCTTATATGGAGATGTGTTCGTGTTACTATCACATGGGACTAATTGATAAAGCTATAGAATACAACGAAAAGACAGCAGAATTTTTTCCGGAAGATTACAAAGTATGTCATAATCGTGTATATCTTGGAAAGATAAAAGAGCATATGATAACTAAGAAAGATGAAGAATGTACCTCAAATAAGACTGCTCTTAACAATTAGAAAGTAAGCGTCTGATTTCCGGGTGCTTACAGTGTAAAAGCCGTTTCTGTTTTTAGGCCTTTTAAGTAAGTTAGGCAAAGACTGTGTAATAGGAGTGTTTGCAGTAACATATAATTTAAAATAATTTCATAGCATTTTAGAAAGAAAGGAATGATATAAATATGCCAATAGTACCAGTATATTATACCGCTAAGTACAACGGTGATTTCACAGCAACAGGGGCAAGTATTACGGGAAACAATACCCTAGTATGGCTAAAGGATCCATCAGTAACAGATCCGGCTGTTTTTTCTGCAACGCGAGGATATATTTCGATTCCTCCCACCGCCACTGTTGAAAAAGCTTTTTTGCTTATCAGTACATCTCGATTTGTTCCCGACTTTACGGCAGAATTTGCCAACTTATATTTTCGGACCCCAGCATCAGCTTCAGCGAATTTATCCGATGCAACTCATATCGAAATCGATTCAAGCAATAGGCAGTATACGAATGTTCCCATATATAAGCAATACGCATATTTTGCCGACGTCACAGACTTGGTAGAGCAGGGTGGTACCGGAAATTACTGGGTATATAACTTTATTGACGATTATTATACTGCGGCCAATGTTCCTGTAAAAGCAGGGTGGTCCCTTTATGTTTATTATAAGGACCCAACGACATCTTATAAAAGTCTGTCCTATTACTGGGGGATTCAAACCATTGGTGTACCTCCGGCAGAAAATCCACTTAGTATTACGGTTCAGTCAATCCGCACTCCGGCACAGGGACCAGTTTTGGGGCATGTGGGTATCACCACCAAAAGCAGCACAGGCGGGGAGCTTGATAGAGTAACAGTAGAGGGCACAGCCTTATCTGATGCCTATACGCCTGCAAATGATTTTGCAAACAGTATTTCAACAATTAACGGATCATTAATGGATACATGGCCGCCACAGACGGTTCCTTCCTCTGATGCCACTACTTCGGAGTTTCAGGTAAAGGTAATTCAACTAAATGGTACGGAAATTCCCAATGGTATAACACAGATAACGGTTCAAGATTCAATGATTACGGAAGGTCCTACGGCAGAGGATCATATAGAAGTTGTTGCTTTTGCTTTCCAGCTGTATGAGGTGACACTTTCGGTAGATAAGACAAATCAGATAGTAATCTATGCCGATGATGGTATCCACAATACCATTGAATATACAGTAATCATTAAAAACACCTCACCCTATGCCATCGGAATAGACAGCTTTTTCACGGATGTGTTACCTTCAAAGATGACTTACGTACCAGGAAGTATGCGCATAGTGAGCAACTCTTTTGGTGGCTATACGGGAGGATTGACCGATGCTTTGGATAGCGACCAGGGATATTTTGATGCAGGAAGCCAAAGCATAAATATCAATATTGGGCGTGGCGCAGCAGGAGGGGCAGGCGGTACATTAAATCCAGGTGATACTATTACAGTAGCATATCGTGCTGCCATAAATGACACAGCAATCCAGGGGGAGGTTATAATTAATACCGCCAAGGTAACTTCTACAGCACAAGATACAGGTGATGAATTTATACAAACGGATGATAGCAGCATCACAGTAAATGTGATAACAAGAGGTGTTGAATTTATCTGAAAAAGCAAGATTAAAAGTCTGGACACTATGCGTCACAGGCTTTTTCTTTGGTAAAACTGGAAAAACCATTTTGCCATATTTTTATTGATAAAACGATAAAAAGGGATTGACAACAAGTGGTGGATATCATATAATCCTACTAAACCTATTATTCATAGTAATTAAGTATGAATAATAGGAAGCTAAAATAAAATATTGGGAGAAGAGGAAAAGAGTATGGGAAAAATTTATACCGGAGCATTGGAATTAGTGGGAGGCACGCCTTTAGTAAAGGCAAGTAATCTGGAGAAAAAAGAAGGGGTGGCGGCAGAGCTTTTGGTGAAACTGGAATACTTCAATCCGTCAGGAAGTGTCAAAGACCGGATAGCCAAAGCAATGATAGAGGATGCCGAAGAAAAAGGGCTTTTGAAAGATGGCGCAGTCATCATTGAACCCACTTCAGGAAACACCGGGATTGGTCTGGCAGCCATTGCCGCCGCAAAGGGATACCGGATCATTCTGACCATGCCGGAAACCATGAGCGTGGAAAGAAGAAACATTTTAAAAGCCTATGGTGCGGAGCTGGTACTGACTGATGGTACCAAGGGCATGAAAGGTGCCATTGCCAAAGCGGAAGAGCTGGCAGCGGAAATTCCCGGAAGTTTTATCCCGGGGCAGTTTGAAAATCCGGTAAATCCGCAAATACATGAGAAAACAACAGGACCGGAAATTTGGGAAGACACGGATGGAAAGATCGATATATTGGTAGCCGGGGTTGGAACTGGCGGAACCATCAGCGGTACCGGTGCATATTTAAAGAGTAAAAATCAGGATATCAAGATTGTGGCTGTGGAACCCGCCAGTTCACCGGTGCTTTCCGAAGGCGTCAGCGGTCCTCACAAAATTCAGGGAATCGGTGCAGGATTTGTGCCCAAAACACTGAATACCGGTATTTATGATGAGATTATTAAAGTGGAAAATGAAGATGCTTTTGCTACTGCCAAGCTTTTGGCGACAACCGAAGGATTGCTGGTAGGCATATCTTCGGGGGCAGCATTATATGCCGGGATTGAGTTAGGGAAACGAGAGGAAAATCGGGGGAAACGGATTGTGGTAATCCTTCCCGATACCGGTGACAGATATTATTCAACTCCCCTTTTCAGTGAGGTTTAAGATGGAAAGAAAAACAGAATTAAAAATAGAAACAGTTTGTGTAAGAGGAAATGAATATAGAAAAGCAGTGGAAAATACGGGAAGCATCAGCTTCCCTATTTTTCAAACTGCGGCCTACGCTCATCCGGGAGTGGAACAGAGTACAGGGTATGATTATTCCCGGCTGCAGAATCCCACCAGAGAAGAGGTGGAAAGGATTGTGGCCGATTTGGAAAAAGGAATTGATGCATTGGCATTTTCATCAGGCATGGCAGCAGTGAATGCCATGATGGAATTGTTCCGGCCAGGAGATCATTTAGTGGTAACCGATGATTTATATGGGGGAACAACCCGCCTTTTTCAGAACATCAGCGTCAAGAACGGATTGGAGGTTACTTTTGTAGACAGTAGTGATATTGCCAATATCCGTGCTGCCGTTAAGGCCAATACCAAAGCAATATACATTGAAACACCCACCAACCCCATGATGAATATAACGGATATTCAGGCGGCAGCAGAACTTGCAGGAGAAAAGGATTGTCTGTTAATCGTTGACAATACTTTCCTTAGTCCCTATTTTCAAAATCCGTTGGTTTTGGGGGCGGATCTGGTGTTACATAGCGGAACCAAATATTTGGGCGGACATAATGACACCTTGGCCGGTTTTTTGGTGACGGACAGGCGTGATCTTTCGGAGCGGCTGAGATATATTATCAAAACCACCGGAGCGGGGCTGTCACCGATGGACAGTTGGCTGATTTTGCGAGGAATAAAAACGCTGGCGATCCGGATGGAAAGGCATCAGGAGAATGCGCTGCGTATTGCGGCATATCTGCAGACAAACCCCAAAATAAAAGAAGTATATTATATTGGCTTGGAGAATCATCGGTCAAAAGAAATTATAAAAAAACAGTGCAAAGGATATGGAGGTATGGTATCATTTCGAGTAGATAGTGAAAAAACCGCCAGACAAATTTTAGAACAAGTCAAATTGATTTATTTTGCAGAAAGCCTGGGGGGTGTGGAGAGTTTGATCACTTACCCAATGCTGCAGACCCATGCCGATGTGCCCGCGCCGGTAAGAGAAGCATTAGGAGTGGACGAGACGCTGCTCCGCATGTCCGTGGGAATTGAAAATGCAGAAGATTTGATCAAAGATTTGGAGCAGGCAATCGGATAAGAGGAGGACTGAAATGATTTATGATTTTGATGAAATCATTGACCGGAAGAACACCAATTCATTAAAGTATGATTTTGCCAGCGAAAGGGGAAAACCGGAGGGTGTACTGCCGCTTTGGGTAGCCGACATGGATTTTCGAGTTCCCCCCTGTGTTCAGGATAAAATAAAGGAAAGTGCGGAACTGGGCATTTTCGGTTATTCTGATGTGAAAAAAGAATACTTTACAGCCATTGAAAAATGGTACCTGAAGCACTTTTCCTATCAGCTGCAGGAAGAATGGCTGGTCAAGACGCCCGGCGTGGTGTTTGCCATTTCAACGGCTATCAGGGCATTTTCAAAAAAAGGTGACGGAATATTGATTCAGCAGCCGGTTTATTATCCCTTTTGCGATGAAATTTTACATAACGAACGTAAGCTGGTAAATAATGAATTGATTTACCGCAACGGACACTACGAAGTGGATTATGCTGATTTTGAAAAGAAAATACAGAAAAATAAGGTAAAGATTTTTATTTTATGCAATCCCCATAATCCGGTAGGTCGGGTCTACAAGGAATGGGAACTGAGAAAGATGGGAGAAATCTGCCGGAAACATGGTGTTATAGTGGTCAGCGACGAAGTTCACAGTGATTTCACCTATCCGGATCATGATCACCTGGCATTTGCCAGCTTGGGAAGTGAATTTGAACAGATGACCATTACCTGTACAGCACCAAGTAAAACCTTTAATCTGGCAGGCCTGCAGGTGGCTAATATTTTTATTGCCAATCAGGATATTCGTGGAAAGTTCCATAAGGAAATTGCCAAGACCGGATACTGTGAATTGAATATGTTTGGCCTGGTGGCATGTCAGGCGGCTTACGAAGGCGGTGAGGAATGGCTGCAGCAGCTCAAGGAATATTTAAAAGGTAATCTGGATTTTGTCAGAACTTTTTTACAAAAGCGATTGCCTCAGATCAGATTGGTGGAGCCGGAGGGAACGTATCTGATTTGGCTGGATTGCAGAGGGCTTTCCTTAAGCGAAGAAGAGCGGGAAGAGCTAATCGTGAAGAAGGCAGGACTTTGGCTGGACAGCGGAAATATGTTCGGTAAAGGCGGCGAAGGATTTGAACGTATAAATATTGCCTGTCCCAGAAAAACATTGGAAACAGCGCTATACAGGCTGTTATCCGCATTAGGATAAAAGGAGAGGCAGAATGGAAAGAGAAAATTTTAAGTCCCGATTAGGGTTTATTTTAGTATCGGCAGGATGTGCTGTCGGTATCGGAAATGTATGGAGGTTTCCTTATGTTGCCGGCAATAATGGTGGAGGCATATTTGTTTTTTTTTATATAGTATTTTTATTGATCATGGGAGTTCCGGTTCTGACGATGGAATTTGCAGTCGGCAGAAGCAGCAGGAAAAGCATTATGCGATGTTATCAGGAGCTGGAAAAACCGGGACAAAAATGGCATTGGCATCGGATTCCGGCAATGCTTGGAAATTATTTACTGATGATGTTTTATACCACAGTGTGTGGCTGGATGATTTGCTATTTCTTTAAGTTCTTAACGGGGACGATAACGGCTGGAAGTACTCAGGCCACAGCAGAAGCATTTGGGGAGTTATTGGGTGCACCCACAGAGATGGGATTTTGGATGTTGATTTCGGTAGTGCTGGGATGTGTAGTCTGTGCTATGGGATTGCAAAACGGTGTGGAAAAGGTGTCCAAGGTCATGATGGTTGCCTTGTTGGTGCTGATTACGGTGCTGGCTGTGAATAGTGTTGCATTAAAAGGGGGAATGGAAGGACTTACTTTTTATTTGAAACCGGATTTTAATAAAATGAAAGAAATAGGTGTAATCAATGTTATTGTTGCGGCCATGAATCAGGCATTTTTTACATTGAGTCTGGGAATCGGTTCGATGGAGATTTTTGGTAGTTATCTGGGAAAACAGCATACCCTTTTTGGTGAATCCATACGGATAACAATACTGGATACTTTTGTAGCAATTATGTCAGGTTTGATTATTTTTCCGGCATGCTTTGCCTTTGGGGTTAAACCGGACAGTGGTCCTGGTTTGATTTTTATTACTTTGCCTAATATTTTTGAGGCAATGCCAGGAGGTCGGATTTGGGGGGCATTATTCTTTCTGTTTATGTCCTTTGCGGCATTGTCCACAGTAATCGCAGTGTTTGAGAATATTATGGCATGCTGTATGGATGGTTTTAACATCAGTCGCACCAAAGCAGCGATTATTAACGGATTTATTTTATTGGTGGGGTCGGTACCTTGTGTACTCGGCTTTAATTTACTTTCCGGGTTTCAACCGCTGGGAGCAGGCTCTAATATACTGGACTTAGAAGATTTTATTGTCAGTAATTTGCTGTTACCCATCGGAGCACTGATCATTTTGTTGTTTTGTGTTACTAAACGGGGCTGGGGATTTGATCGCTATATGGCAGAAGTTAACCAGGGAAAAGGGGTAAAAATGCCTCGCTGGATAAAAGGCTATGTACAGTTTGTATTACCGCTTCTGATAGTAGTGTTGTTAATTCTGGGTTTGATTCAATAAAAATTTAGATAAATCCAAATATGTAAAACAGGGAGAACGGCAAATGGATTATGTCAGAGAAAAAATAATAGAATGTTTTGGCCAGGAGGTACTGGCGGCAGCCGTTGAAACACTGGCTGATTATTTGGGATCAGATAAAGACGCAGGCAGCAATACCGGTCATCAGCTTACAAAAGAACAAAGGAAGCAGGTTGAAGAGCTGTCTGACCTGATGGTACGATATTTGGATTCCCTTTGCAAAGCGGATACAGACAGTCGGGAAGACCGTCTCACCGGATTGCTGAATAAAACATATTTTGAGAATCGGATGAATGTAATTGACCGGGCGGAAATCGTTCCGGTGGCTCTGATGCATGTGAATATCAATGACTGGAAGTATGTGAACGAGCATTTTGGATATGAAGAAAGTGATCGACTGATCCAGATTGTTGCCGCTATTTTACAAAAAGAAGCAAAGGCTGATTATGTCATCGGAAGAATTGACGGAGATGTATTTGCTGTGTTGATTCCGATGGTACATGATCTGGAGGCTGAGGACTACGGAAGACGGATTAAAGCGCAGTGTGATGCATTTGAAGATTCCTGTCTGGCGCCATCGGTTGCGGTGGGAATGGTGATCAAAACCAATATCGAAGAAAAGCTGGAAGCACTGATGTCTGATGCGGAATACGAAATGCTTCAGAATAAGTTGGAAATGAAAAGGGCTCCCGGTTATCGGGAACGATTAATAAAAGGAATCTAAAATTTTTATTAAATTCAAAAAACCGTATTGCAATTATAGAAAGAAAGATATAATATAATATATGTTAATATTAGCACTCAATCAAAACGAGTGCTAACAAACAAAAAGGAATATACCATATTGAGTAAGGAGGCTTTTGTATGAAATTAGTACCATTAGGCGACAGAGTTGTATTAAAGCAGTTAGTAGCGGAAGAAACTACTAAGTCAGGTATTGTATTACCCGGACAGAACAAAGAGAAACCTCAGCAGGCGGAAGTAATTGCCGTAGGCCCCGGCGGAGTGGTAGATGGCAAGGAAATCAAAATGGAAGTGAAGGTTGGGGATCAGGTTATTTATTCCAAATATGCCGGCACCGAAGTGAAGATTGAGGAAGAAGAATATATTATTGTAAAACAAAATGATATTTTAGCAGTAATTGAATAAGTAAAGGAGGAGAATTGATATGGCAAAAGAATTAAAGCATGGTGCCGAGGCACGTGCAGCATTAGAATCAGGTGTAAATCAGTTAGCAGATACCGTACGGGTAACTTTAGGCCCGAAGGGAAGAAATGTGGTATTGGATAAGTCCTTTGGTGCTCCGTTGATTACCAACGACGGCGTAACCATTGCCAAAGAAATTGAATTGGAAGACGCTTTTGAAAATATGGGTGCCCAGTTGGTTAAGGAAGTAGCTACCAAAACCAATGACGTGGCCGGTGACGGTACCACCACCGCAACAGTTCTGGCTCAGGCAATGATCAATGCCGGAATGAAGAATCTGGCTGCCGGAGCCAATCCAATGATCTTAAGAAAAGGAATGCGTAAAGCTACCGAGTGTGCCGTGGAGGCCATTGCCAAAATGAGTTCCAAGGTAAACGGGAAAGAACATATTGCCAGAGTAGCAGCGGTCTCCTCAGGTGATGACGAAGTTGGACAGTTAGTAGCAGATGCCATGGAAAAGGTTTCCAATGACGGCGTTATTACTATTGAAGAAAGCAAGACCATGCTGACCGAGCTGGACCTGGTGGAAGGTATGCAGTTTGACAGAGGATATATCTCCGCTTATATGGCAACTGATATGGATAAGATGGAAGCTACCCTGGAAAATCCTTATATCCTGTTAACGGATAAAAAGATTACCAATATTCAGGAAATCCTTCCTTTATTGGAGCAGGTAGTGCAGTCAGGAGCTAAGCTTTTGATTGTAGCCGAAGACGTGGAAGGGGAAGCCCTTACTACTTTGATTGTTAACAAACTTCGTGGTACCTTCAGTGTCGTAGCTGTCAAAGCACCTGGATATGGTGACAGAAGAAAAGCCATGTTGGAAGATATCGCTATCCTTACCGGCGGTCAGGTAATCAGTGACGAACTGGGTCTTGACTTAAAGGAAGCAACTCTTGAACAGCTTGGACGTGCAAAATCCGTTAAAGTTCAAAAAGAAAATACAGTTATTGTTGACGGTGAAGGTTCAAAAGAAGCCATTGCGGCCAGAATCAACCAGATCAAAGCCCAGATTGAAGAAACCACATCCGAATTCGATAAAGAAAAATTACAGGAAAGACTGGCTAAATTGTCCGGCGGCGTAGCGGTTATCCGTGTCGGTGCAGCTACTGAAACCGAGATGAAAGAAGCAAAACTCCGCATGGAAGATGCTTTGGCAGCTACCAGAGCAGCCGTAGAAGAAGGTATTATTGCCGGCGGCGGTTCCGCATATATTCATGCTTCCAAGGATGTAGAGAAACTTATCGAAACCATGGAAGGTGATGAAAAGACCGGTGCCCAGATCGTTCTTAAGGCTCTGGAATCTCCTTTATACCATATCGCTGCTAATGCCGGTTTGGGCGGAGATGTTATCATCAACAAAGTAATGGAATCCAACGTTGGAGTAGGATTTGACGTCTTAAAAGAAGAATACGTAGACATGATTACAGCCGGTATTCTGGATCCTGCCAAGGTAACCAGAAGTGCATTGCAAAATGCAACCAGCGTAGCTTCCACCTTGCTGACCACCGAATCTGTAGTGGCCAACATCAAGGAAGATATGCCTCCCATGCCCGCAGGCGGTGGAATGGGGATGATGTAATAAAGGCTGCTGTCAGGTAGGTTGTGAGGGACTGGGGCGGGGGGGGGGGGGGGGGGGGGGGGGGGGTCGGGCGCACGGAAAGAAAAAAAAAAAAACAAAAAGATGAAATAAGACCGCAATAGATAAGAACGCAAAGATAAAAAGAAAAATAAAAAATTG
>JAVBUF010000031.1:0-2927 GCA_031555615.1 Lachnospiraceae bacterium
ATTCGGATTTTAATATCATTATTCAATCCCAAAAAAGCGATTCCATGGGCATACTGAGAGCCGGTATGCTGAACCCTGCATACTTTACCCTGTACTTTAACACTAAACTCCGCGAGAAAGCCTTCCACCAGGACATCAAACCAGAGGGTATCTCCGACCCGATATTCCTTATGATTCTTAAATAAAAGTCCGCCCGAGGATAAATCTTCAATCATCGTCTCATACCAGTGGGTACCATCCTCGCTGATTCTGGCCGTACACTGAAAATGATCCCCCCGTTGGTAAGCCCGCTTTTCATTTATCTGCATATAATTCTCCCTTTTGCAAATTTAATTACGTCTTGTTAAAGAAAGTCGAAGAAGTGCTCTCCGTAATGCTGCCTGTGACCGCATAAACTCGACCTCGCTCAGATGCGACTGGAGCCTTTCTTCAGCCCGCTTTTTCGCTTCTACCGCCCTGCTGATTTCAATATCCTCCGGCCACTCGGCAGTATCTGCCAGGATTGTCACCTGATTATTTTTGATTTGGGCATAACCGCCGACAATTGCCGCTTCTCTGGCACCCTCATCTGTTTCTATCTCAATCGGTGCCGTATCCAGTGCTACCACCATCGGTTTATGTCCCGGTAAAATACCCATTTTTCCAATACTGGAAGAAATTACAAGGCTTTTAATTTCTCCCTGAAAAAAAAGCTTCTCCGGAGTAGAAATATTTAAGAGTATATAATCAGACATTGTATTGCCCCCTTCTTAATCTCTTATTATGATTCCAATTCTCCGGCATCCTTAGCACTTTGATATACCTCGTCAATAGTACCCTTCATATAAAAATGGGTTTCGGATATATGGTCCATCTTACCGTCAATAATCTCTTTAAAGCCACGAATCGTCTCCTTCAGGGGAACATACTTACCTTCATATGAACTATATGCTTCCGCAACATAGAAAGGCTGAGACAAATAGCGCTGAATTTTACGGGCCCGGTATACGATTAACTTATCCTCATCCGACAGATCATCCATTCCCAAAATAGCAATGATATCCTGAAGTTCTTTATAACGCTGCAGTATTTCTTTTACCTGCTGGGCGATTTCATAATGCTCCGATCCGACAATCTGAGGGGTCAGAATGCGGGAACTGGACTGCAGAGGATCAACCGCCGGATAAATTCCTGCTTCAACAATGGCTCGGGAAAGCGCTGTTGTGGCATCCAAATGGGCAAAGGTGGTTGCCGGTGCCGGATCGGTATAGTCATCAGCCGGAACATATACTGCCTGGACGGAAGTAATGGAACCGGTCTGAGTGGAAGTGATCCGTTCCTGCAAAGCACCCACTTCATTAGCCAGTGTCGGCTGATATCCAACCGCTGAAGAGGTTCTTCCCATCAATGCCGAAACTTCCGAACCGGCCTGAATAAAACGGAAAATATTATCAACAAAAAACAATACGTCCTGACCGGCAGTATCTCTGAAATATTCTGCCAAAGTAAGACCGGTAAGGCCCACTCGCATACGTGCTCCGGGGGGTTCGTTCATCTGACCGAAAACCAAAGCGGTTTTCTCGATAACACCTGAATCCCGCATTTCATGAATCAAATCATTTCCTTCACGGGAACGCTCTCCGACACCTGTAAAAACAGAATATCCGCCATGCTCAGTCGCAATATTTCTGATCAGTTCCAAAATCAAAACGGTCTTGCCAACACCGGCACCACCAAAAAGACCGATTTTTCCACCTTTGGGATAAGGTGCCAACAGATCCACTACTTTGATACCGGTTTCCAAAATCTCTGTCGCCGGCTTTTGTTCATCAAATCTGGGCGGTCTTCTGTGTATTGGCAGCATTTCTTCTGATGCAATGGCTCCGCTGTCATCAAGAGGCTGACCGATTACATTCATAACCCGGCCTAAAGTTGCTTTTCCCACCGGAATCATAATCGGCGCTTTGGTATCGATGGCCCTCGTTCCTCGCACCAACCCGTCAGTTGATGACATGGATATACACCGCACGGTATTATTTCCCAGATGCTGCATAACTTCTGTAGTTATTTCACTATCTTCAAGCTGTATCTTAACGGCATGATTCATATCCGGAAGACAATTTTCCTCAAACTTAATATCAATAACCGGACCGATAATCTGAACTACTTTTCCGACATTGTCTGACATAATCTATTCTCCTAGTTCTACTCGGCGGAAATACCACCGGTTATTTCATTAATTTCCTGTGTAATCTGTGCCTGTCTTTCACGATTGTAACTCAAATTCAGATGGGCGATCATATCATTGGCGGCAGATGTTGCATTATCCATGGCAAACATCCTGGCATTCTGTTCACTGGTAAAAGCCTCTACAAGAGCACAATATATAACGCCTTTTAAGTAATGGGGAACCAATGTA
Organism: Lachnospiraceae bacterium; assembly: GCA_031555615.1. Lineage (GTDB taxonomy): Bacteria > Bacillota > Clostridia > Lachnospirales > Lachnospiraceae > UBA935. Next base: position 2,399 of record JAVBUF010000031.1, read on the forward strand.
TCAAAAACGACCGCCGGACTGGGTTCATAGTCGATTTCTTCGGTGGGCACAATAATCTCACCCTGTTCCTCCCCATTATGTGTCATATCCTTTTCAGATAAAATTTTCTCCGGTTTCAGCGGCAGTAATTGAATATAAACAGGTTCCTGCTTAATCGGAGAAACCATTGACGTATATACCAGATAAACATTACGGTACTCGCCGGAAAGATATTTTTCAACTACCAGGTCGGCCATTTCCCTTGCTCTGTATACACTGGGGTTCATCACCGGATACTTGAAATCTGCCTGGGTGGGATAGCCCTGCTTTTTCATCTGGGTGCGTCCCATCATACCGGCAACCAAAAACATATTTTTATGTTTGTTATTAACCTGCGCCCTTAACATATGCAAAAGATTGTTATTATATCCGCCTGCCATTCCTTTATCAGCCGCCAGCACCAGGTACAAATCTTCTTTTTCCGGCCCGTCTTCCTGATCTTCCGGCCGATTGTCCAGGAACGGTGTTTCAATCATGCCGGCTGCCGCCA
>JAVBUF010000063.1:0-61247 GCA_031555615.1 Lachnospiraceae bacterium
TCTGAGGGCAGCAGCAGCCGTGGCTAACATCCCATGTCTGGCCCCGGGGGGTACTTCTTCGGCGATGGTCATCAGCTGGGTCATTTCATCCGTTAATTCCCCGGTGACTTCTTCGGCACAGGCCATCAACTCTATAGCCTGGGTTTTAAGCTCTGCTAAAGCGGCTTTATCAAAAACTCTGTTCTTTCCTATTCCTGTCATTTTTTTCCTCCTTCGTAACGTAGTTTGCTGAACTTTGGAAGAATACAAAAAAATCCATTGAAACAATACAGTTTCAATGGAACTGAAATCAAAAAACTTTTTTCCCCCTCTTCTGTATCTTTCCCCAAAGTACACTTTTTTTCTTTATCGTATAATATTTTTTTGGAAAAAACAAGAATTTTTTTATCTTTTTCCTCAAGTAATTACCTAAACAAACGGGTTATAAAACCGATTCCCATCCCAAAAAGTAATCGTCAATGCTGCCACAGCAAAAATTACTGCAAATGCAATAGTCAGATAATCATTCTTAAGCAATGGTCTGGCAGAGTACCAGGTTCTTTTCTTATGTTTCCCAAATCCCCGCAGTTCCATGGCATTACTGACCACATCGATCCGATCCATGCTGGTAAAGATCAGGGGGAAAATAATGGCGGCCATGCTCTTAATTCGACCTCCGATGGAAGCTTTAGCGGACATCTCTATCCCTCTTGCCTCCTGAGCATGTTTGATCTTAGTAAAATCATTTTGTACATCAGGCACATAACGTAAGGCTATTGCTATCGCATATCCAATATTATAGCTAACTCCTAATTTGTTCATGGAGGCTGCAAACTCACTGGGATTGGTGGTCACCAAAAACATAAACACTGTGGGCACCACGGTAAAATATTTAATCATTACATTGAATTCATAAAAAAGCTGTTCCCAGGTCATATAATAATTACCGGCAATGTGAAATACTTCCGTCCGCGTCCCATAAATCGCGGTACCCTGATAAGGTGCAAAAATAAAAATAAAAACGATGTTTAACATTAAGAAGACCATTATTAGTTTAAAAACTGCCCCAACCTGTTTCCACTCGGTTTTTGACATCATAAAGATAACCAGGCTGACCGCCACCATAATCAGTAAAACCCGAGTATCATAAGTAAGCATGCTCACCAATGACCACACCAGAAAAAAAATCAGTTTACTGACACCGCTCAAACGGTGAATCCATGTATCTTTTTCCACATATGATAAAATTCTTGCCACTTTGGCCTCCTTGCCGTTTTCCGCTTAAGATTTTCTTGTGCGTTCATAATAAATAAACCGCTCTGCAAACCCTGTTGGATCATCAATATCACATTTAACTGCCAAATCATAAAGGGATGTTTTTTTCAAATATGCCTTTCCGGCAATCACATCATCAGTCAGAATAGCTGCCGGTATATTATCAGCGATCATATGGCCATCCGCTATGACAATAGCTCTGTCTGTGTACTCTAACATCAAATGCATATCATGTGTTATCATAATAATTGTAATGCCCAGACTTGTATTTATCTCCTCCAAAAACTCCATAATTTCCGTGTAATGGCGGTAATCCTGTCCGGCTGTGGGTTCATCCAGAATTAATATCTGCGGATTCATAACCAAAATAGCTGCAATTGTTACCCGCTTTTTCTGTCCATAACTGAGCGCCGACACCGGCCAGTTACGGAAGGGATATAAACCACAGATTTTTAGGGTTTCATACACTCTTTCTTTAATCTCTTCTTCCGGAGTTCCACGCACTGTCAGCCCTAAAGCCACTTCATCGTAAATCATCGGCTTGCTGATCATCTGATTGGGGCTTTGCATAACCAAACCAATCTTTTCCCCGCGCTCTTTGATGGACAGTCCGCTGATATCCTTTCCATTTAAAAATATGCTTCCTTCGGTTGGTTGGTAAAAGCCACAAATAATATTAGCCAACGTAGACTTTCCCGCACCGTTTTTTCCCACAATGCTGACTATCTCACCTTGCCTGATATCAAAATGAATATGCTTTAAAATCTGCCGGCCCTTTTCGTAGGAAAAAAATATATCGTTTACTTGCAGAACCGATTCCCTTTGTTCTCTTTCCGGCGGCGTTGAAACCTGTTGAAACCATTCCTGTACCAGTACCCGATAAGGCTCCAAGTTCATTTTTTCAATACTATGAGGCCGGTCAGATGCCAATATCTTTACGCCGATATGTTTTAAGGCCGTTATGTATAACGGTTCTCTGATTCCCTGTTGGTCAAGAATATTTCCTGCCAGCAGCTCATCTGGTGTAGTATCGGCTATAATCCGGCCTTCTCCCATCACCACAATGCGATCCACCTCCCGGTAGAGCGCATCTTCCAGACGATGTTCTATGATAATCACTGTAGCATTACGATCTTTCGCAATCTGATCAATCAATGCAATGGCATTTTTACCGGTTGCCGGATCCAAATTGGCCAGAGGCTCATCAAAAAGAAGAATTTCCACATCATCAACCATCACTCCAGCCATGGATACTCTTTGCTTTTGGCCGCCGGACAATGATCCCGGCGCATGCTTCAGCAGTTCTTTTACTTCCACCATTTCGGCAACATTATTGACCCGTCCAGTCATATCACTCTGCCCGATACAATCGTTTTCCAGAGCAAATGCAATATCTTCCCCCACGGTCAAACCGATGAACTGTCCATCGGTATCCTGCAGAACCGTTCCCACGATTTTAGACATACCAAAAACACCCAGCTTAGCAGGATCTTTTTCTGCTATGGTGAGTGTTCCCGTTATATCACCGGCAAAAGAACCCGGAATCAATCCATTGATACAATGGGCAATAGTTGATTTTCCAGAGCCGGAAGGTCCCACGATCAAAACCTTCTCTCCGGGATATATGGAAAGATTAATATCACGGAGAGTAGGTTCTATCTGAGCCCGGTATTTAAATGTGTAATTTTTAAATTCAATAATGGGCTGCATGACCTTAATCTTCTTTGCTTAAACTGGAAGACTTGGCACCTACTTTACTGTAACCAACCAACAAAAGGGTTCCCAATATACCAATAATAAGGACGTTGCCCAGACATGCTGTTGCGCCCTGAGCAAACACTTTATTTGCCGGTTCACTGTAGATTAGGATATCCAGGAGCGGTGCTACCAGAACCCAGGCAATAGCATTAGACACTACCTGAACCACATTAAATAAAACAATCATCTTACCGCCGAAGTCGCCTTCCTTTACGGCAAATTTCCCGACATACCAGCCGATTCCCACGCCTACTACCAATTCCGGAATTACCCAGCTCCACCAGATACCTCCATAGAAAAATGCATCTCCCAGGGTATGTCCCACCAATCCTACCACAGCTCCTACGATTGGGCCAAATACTGCGGCTAAAAATGCCAGAACCGCCATCCGGGGTTGTAAATAAGTGTTGGGGATTCCGATTGGAATCTGTACCTGCGTCAAAGCTATAAATAATGCTGTTCCAATACCGATTGCTACTACTTCTTTGATACCAAATTTTGTTCTCATTGATATGCCCTCCTCATTCGTTTTGATAAAAATAATTTAACATTTTTATAGTATATCATACTTGTATTTCTTTGTTAAGAGCAAAGGAATAGATTATTTTCTCCTTTACCCGCTTCCCCGTCAACTGCTCCAGTGCTTCTTCATAATAGTCCAGCTGCTTCCGGTATCTGTCCAGCAGTTCCGCGGGAGTTTTCACCGCATCAGTCTTATAATCCATCACCACCAGCTGTCCGTCTTCTTCAAAAAAAACATCAATGATTCCCTGGATCAAAATAGTCTCTTCCGGGGAAAAACCTTCCCCCAGCCGGTCAGCGCCCAGGCCGATGACAAAAGGCTGTTCCTTAAATAGCTTGCCCTGTCGGTCGGCGGCGATCATTCTGGCTGCCAGAGAAGTCTGCAGAAAATCCGCTACTTTTATATCCCGCACTGCCGCCCGGTATTCTTCAGACAATTTTCCTTCTTCGAATGCCTGTCTGGTTTGCTCTTTGATCTGGCTTAAGATAACATCTGTTTTTTCATCTTCTGCGGAAATATCCCGGTAACTGAGCAGTTCCATTACCCGGTGGTATGCGCTGCCCCTGACTGTTCCGGTGATATCCTCCTGTTCCTTCATAAAAAGAGGAATGTAAGGTATAATCTCCGGTTCTTCAAAGAGATGCTTCACAAATACCTCTCCGCTCTCCTTCTGGCCGTCCTTTTTTAATTCCGATACCGTAGTTTTGGTGTAAAGTGCTGCCAAGTCCGGCCTGGAATAGCTTCGTTCAAATTTTTGTGACAGCATTGCCATATATTCTTTTCCCTGTTCAGAAAGGGTGATATCTCCGGCATATGCCTGATTGACCAAGTCTTTATACCTTGCCGATCGCTTTACGCTTTCCACTACTTCATCAGCAAATAAATCTTCCGGAGTGCGAACCAAAATATCAAAGTAATCCTCCGCGCCTTCCCCCATGATAACCGGCAAAAGCAGCTCCGAATAATTAGCAGCTTCCGTCATCTCCAAAAAAGACAATTTTCCCTGGCTTCTCTGGTCCGCCGCATGCTGCACCGCTTCCATCTTTTTAACAGAAGCGGACAGGATTAATTTTTCTTTGGCTCTGGTCATTGCCACATAAAGAATCCGCAGTTCCTCCCCCAGATTATCCAACTTCATTTTCTGACTGATGACACTTTTTCGCAGGCTTCGGCTTTGCACCCGCAGCTCAGTATCCACATAATCCACACCAATCCCCAAATCCACATCGGCAATCATCCCGCTGTAAGTATCCTGCATATTAAATCCCTTACTCAGACCGGCCACAAAACAAATGGGGAATTCCAGGCCCTTGCTCTTATGGATGCTCATCAGCCGGATTACATCCGCCTGCTCATCCAGGATATTGGCCTCGCCGTAATCCACATCGTATTTTTCCAACTGCTGAATATAACGCACGAAATGAAACAGCCCATAATAGCTGGTTTCTGCAAAAGAAGCGGCCTTAGTCAGCAGCATCTCCAGATTGGCAGCCCGTTGTTCACCCGCCGGCCGAACGGCAGCATCATGATAATAACCGCTTTCTATAATCAATTCCTGCAGTAACTCCTGAATCGGTGTATACAGAGATTTATGACGATATTCCTCGATAAAATCTAAAAATACCCGGATCTTCTCCGCCGGATGGTTTTCGGCCATCCATTTAAGCTTTTGAAAAAAAGGCTCCTTCCCCTTGTATTCCGCCTGAATCCTGGCAATCTCCTCTTCCGAAAAACCGCCGAAAAACGACTTCATAACCCCCACCAGAGGAATATCCTGCAAAGGATTGTCCAGTATCCGGATTACCTGTAATACTGTTTGAATTTCAGCCGCAGCAAAATAACCGGTTTTGGAGGAGATATAGATGGGTACCCCCTCTTCCTCCAGAACCTTTTTAAACACCTCATCCCAACCGGCATTGGTACGCAGCAGGATGACCATATCCCGATAACCGGCCGGCCGCAGCATCCCGCTCTTTTTATCGGTAACCTGAAACCTGCCCACCAGTTCTTTGATCCGGCGGGCGATCATCCGGGCCTCCATCTCTTTGGGTGTTTCCTCAGCCAGCAATTCCTCCGCGCCTTCTTCACCGATATTTAACAGCAACATCTCGGTTTTATTTTCATTGTTCTCCGCCGCTGCCTTTTCCGGATAAGCTGCTCCCGGATAAAGCGCCGCGTGACTGTCATATTCCACGCCCCCCAGGGATTTCTGCATGATTCTTTGGAACACAAAATTAACACTATCCAGGATTTCCGTCCGGCTGCGGAAATTCTGGCGCAGATCAATTCTCTGACAGGTATCGCCTTCTGCTGTTAAGGAATAACTATCGTATTTTTCCATGAAAATTTCCGGTCTCGCCAGGCGGAATTTGTAGATGCTCTGCTTTACATCCCCCACCATAAACCGGTTAAAACATTCATCCTTCAGACCGGATATACTTTCCAGCAGCAGCTCCTGGACCATATTGCTATCCTGATACTCATCCGTCAGGACCTCCACGAAGTGCTCCCGAAGTTCTTCCGCCACTGCCGTAGGTGTATACCCTTCCGGGCTTTTCTCCAAAAGAATGGACAGGGCAAAATGCTCCATATCGCCAAAGTCGATTATGTTTTTATCTTTTTTGGCATCATCAAGCCGTTTTTTATAATCCAAAGCCAAATCCACCAGGACATCTGCCGCTTCCTTCATTTTACCCATCCGGGCCACGGTCTGCTCCAGGGTCAGATTAAAAAAGCGTTCACCGGTTTCTTTTAAGATTTCCTTAACTCTTTTTCGAATATTCTGAACAAATTCCCGTTTCCGAGCCGATACACTGTCATCCTTTTTGGAGGGCAGGCGGCCAAAAACCAGCTTTTCCCAGACTTCCGCATAATCCTGGAGCCGTTCAATATTTTGAACCTGAGATAACATGTGTAATTCTTTTTCCAGCACTTCTCCATACATATAGGGACCATCCGGCTGTTCACAAATGCTGATACACTGTTTTATCTCTTCCGTACAGCCGTTGATTACGTCACTTGCATAACCTGACAAAAACTGTCCCCAACCACTTTGTTCCAGTTCCGCCACGGTCTCAACCGCATAATCCGTCTTTCTCTCCAAAAGCCACTTTTCCGGCCAGGGAAAGCTCATTGCAAAGGTATAAAGCTTGCTGATATACTCCTCCAGTATCTTATCCCGGCTTCCGGTAGTAAAGTATTCCACACAATGACAAAAGGCCGGACTGGCTTCTTCATACCATTCTTCCAGTAATTCCGCCATTACATCCTGGGCTAGCAGCTTCAATTCCCCTTCATCTGCTACCCGGAATCCAGGGTCCAGACCGATCATATGAAAATTATTTCTCAGCACAAACAAGCAAAAACTGTCAATAGTGGTAATCTGGGCATTATGAATCAGCGTCATCTGTCTTTGCAAATGCTCATTTTCCGGCTCTTTCTCCAGCCGTTTTCCGATGGCCTGGCCGATCCGCTCCCGCATTTCGGCAGCCGCCATATTGGTAAAAGTCACTACCAGCAGGCGGTCGATATCTACCGGATGATCCCCATCCGCTACCATCTTCACAATCCGCTCCACCAATACCGCCGTCTTTCCCGAACCGGCTGCCGCTGATACCAGTATATTTTTACCATGCAGATCAATTACCCGCTGTTGATCCTCTGTATAAACTATGGCCACCCTGCTACCTCCCATTTTCCGTTTCGTCTAACTCCCGGCGCATCCGTTCCATCGCTGCTTCGGTGGACAACTTATCTAATTTCCGGTTTTGATAGCCTGGAATTTTAATATCGTAACCGCAGATGGAACGATATTCGCAATAGGTACAAGCCTGTCCGCCATTCCCCTCATAAGGATTGACGGCAATGTTTCCGGCTTTGATCTCCTGACCGAAGGACTTGATTTTATGGTTTACATAATTTGAAACCAGGGTAAAATCTTTTTCATCAATAACACTTGATTTTTTACTGAAACTTCCGTCTTTATTGCGTTCTACCGGGACAATCAACGACTTTCCGGCAAAATCACTGTCCAGCAGACCGATCACGCTATCATCCGCATTCACCAGCCCTTTCATCCGCAGCTCCTGCAGCAGACGCTGGTTGATTTCTTCGGGCGTGGGATTATCTTCGGCCTTGATCATCGGATCGGACACATGATAATACAGCAGAGCTGCCGGCACTACCGTTTTTTCGGGATGAGCCTTTCTCTGCATTTCCATGGCCACATTCATGTATACCACCAATTGCAGCTGTAAACCGTAGTAAAGTGCTGCCAAATCAAATTTTTTATTTCCGGATTTATAATCAATCACCTTCACATAAACATGTTCTTCGTCCTCATAGGTATCGATTCGGTCGATCCGTCCCCGCAGCCGCATTTTTTCCTGCTGGGAAAGGGCGATATTCACTGCGTCAAGACTATCGGCCTGGGAAAAGGAAACCTCAAATGCCTGGGGTACAAATGCACCCTTTTGCAGCTGCTGCTTCAGGGTTTTTACCGTTCTAGCCAAAATACGGTAGATCCGGCCTATCATCTGCTGGTTTCGGGCACTGCTGAACAAAACCGTTTCTCCATACTCTGCCGCATAGGCATCCAGTGCCTCCCGTAACAGACGACGGCCCTCCTCATCGGGAAAATCAAACCAGTTAAAATGATTTTCTGCAAGTTTTCCTGCAAACAATTCCAGGACTCCATGGAACACATTCCCCAAATCCACTGTTTCAAAGCTATATTCTTCCCGTTCCCGTAATGCAAGTCCATATTGCAAAAAATGAGCATAGGCACAGGAAGCATACTTTTCCAGGCGGCTGACACTGTGTTCCAGCAGGCTCCCATACAGCGCATCTGCTACCATCTTTCCTAATGGATGAGGGGTATATCTGGTGAATGCCGAATCAATCAATCCGGCAACTTTGCTCCGATACTCTTCCGACTGTTGGTAAAAGTCGCATAAAACAGCTAATTTTTCCAGATTTCCCTCATTATCTGTTTCTCTTCCGGAAGCAAAATCACGCAGACAGACGGTAAAGACATCCAAACTGTCGGCTATCCCTACAATCTGTTTAAATGTTTCATTTCCCATCCCTGTTTCTATCTTGAGACAGGGAAAAATCTTCTCCATGGTATCAATCAGATAAGAAGGCCGCAGACTCTTTCCTTCCTGGTTTACCTTAGCATAGGATAAGTACAAACGCTCCGAAGGCTTGGTCATATTCATGTACAAATAAAGCCGCTGTATATACATCTGCTGTCGCGGTGTGGGGGCAAGTTCCCACTGGGAACCTTTCAGAAATTCTCTGTCCAAATCAGAAATAATCCCGCCCTTTTGACTGCCTCTGGGAATATTTCCATCATTCACCCCCAGAAAAAACAGCACCTTGATCCGATTCAGCCGGGTACGCTCCATATCCCCTACGATAATGCGGTCCACATTCTGAGGTATCGTTCCTACTTCAATCTCTCCAAGACCGGCATCCAGAATATCCGCAAACTCGCCCAGGGACATCTCCTCTTTTGCTAACAAACTGTAGATCTGATCCAAAAGCTCCATTACCAGCCGGTAGATTTGTCCATATTCTCTGGCTCGAGCCCATTCCTCCCGGTTCTTAAAATACTCTTCATAGACAGCCAGCTTCTGCTGCATTCTGCTGGCGATGATAAAGTCGTACAGAGCATGGATCACTTCCCCAACATTGGCAAATTTACCGGTTAATGGTTCCAATTGCTTCATCATTCGTTCCCGGGTGCTGTTCAGCTGTGCCAGATATTCCAGCTGTTGCTCCTCTCCCCACTGCCGGCTTCGCCTGGTAAACCCGGTACTCCATTTTTTCTTTCCCCTGATTCCAAAACCAATTACATAATTTTCCAGAATATCTATTTCCTCCGGGTCGAAATCAGTAAACCCGCTGCGCAGATAATGAAATACAGTTTCATAAGAAAAATTATTAATAACTATCTTTAATGCACTGCGGATAAATTCTGTAAAAGGATTCAGTAAGATTCCGCTGGTCTGGTCCATAAACAGCGGGATTTCATATTTCGCCGCCTCCCTTTCCATATAGCCCGCATAGGTAACCATATCACCCGTTATCACTGCAATGTCCCGATATTGATAGCCTTCTGCCAGAACCAATTCCTTAATCCGTATACAAACCTGCTGTACTTCCTGGTCCACTGTAGCAGCCTCTGCCAAAACAATTGCCCTGTTTTCTTTTTCATAAACCTGTTGGGAATAACGAAACAGATTTTTTTCCAAATGCGCCATTTCCTCATTGTTCCTAAACCGGATCAGAGGTTCTTCCCGCAGATATACATCTTCCACCCGTTCTATATGTACCTCTTGAGCTAAATGGCATAAATCTCCAACCGTTTTTTTACTGAGATAAAATAACTCATGTTCTTTATTCTTTCCGAATGGGGAAGCCTCCGAACCGATGGTTACCGACACGATGACCCTTTCAGTCAATCTCATCAATTCCTGAATTACCCGGTATTGTATGGGCGTAAACCCTGTAAACCCATCAAATATGACAACATTGTCTTTTATGATTTCCGACTTACACAGGGAGTTTTTCAGCAGGTCCAGGGTCTCTTCCGTAGTAATAAATTGATCCTTGATATAGTCCAAAAATGCGCCATAAAGCTTTTGCAAATCCTTGAGTTTAGAAGAAAGGGCGCCTCTCTTTCCGGCAAAATCTGTCAGCTGCTTCAATTCATCGGGGCCGATCCCATACTGCATAAACTCCGAAACAGCCGACTTCACTTCATGAATATATCCTAATTTGGTGAGGTTTTTTCCGATTACCGGGAGTTCCTCCCGAATATCTGCCGCAACCTTGCGCAGAACCAGACTCTTACCCGTATCATCCAGCACCGGCTGCTGACTGCCCCCCACCTCTTCAAAAATACGATGGGACAAACGACCGAAGCTGAGGACATCGATATTCAGAATTCCCCGCTTCGGATGTGCTTTGACCAATTCCATCTGGGTATGCATCGTAAACTGATCCGGTACCACAAATAGAAACTGCGTACCCGGCTCACGGATGGACCATCGGACAATATCTTTATGCAATTGATGGCTTTTTCCTGCGCCTGAGCCGCCAAAATAAAATTGCAGTCCCATACCGGTTTTCTCCTATAGTTCTTCTATCATCTCTTTTACTGACGGAAATATGAAATGAGGCTTCACCGCCGATTCCGCCACATCCTTCATGTCCGCTTCACCGCTGAGAACCAAAATTCCCGTCAATCCATTATTTACTCCGGCCGCCACATCGGTATAGAGCCGGTCCCCAACCATGGCGGTCCGGCGGCTGTCCGCACCGGTACGCTCCAGCAGATAATCCATGATGTCCCGATTGGGTTTCCCGATAATGTGGTCGGGATAGCGAAAGGCTGATGCATGGATAAATGCATGAATCGCACCGGCATCGGGTATAAATCCGGTTTCGGTGGGACAATTATAGTCCGGGTGGGTAGATATGTAAGGCAGTCCGGCCCGGACAAAGTCACATACCCGGCACATCTTTTCATAATCCAGAGTGGTATCAAATCCCACTACCACCACTTCCGGCTGCTTCTCCTCCAATTGGATACCAGCTTCTGAAAACTCCTTTTTCAAAAGCTCATTCCCCAATAAAAATACTTTTTTCCCGGCAAATTCTTTTTTTAAATATCCGATTGTCGCCTGTCCGGAGGTAATAATTTTTTCCTTATCTACCGTCAAACCCATGCGACACAGTTTCTCAACATATACTTCAGCGTTTTTGGAGGAATTGTTGGTCAGGAACACATACCGCTTCCCCTTCTCTTCCACTGCTTTCAGAAAGTCCAAAGCCCCCTCTATCCACTGTTCCCCCAAATAAATAGTACCATCCATATCTAGTGCAAAGCAATCTATTTCTCTTAATTTTCCGCTCATCTGCTCTCCTGTCCTGCTCTGCAGCCGCAGTGCCGTGAAATGAAAAAACAAGGCGGCATTTCTGCCGCCTTTGGCATCGCTGCCGCCTCTAACTTTTATACCTGGAAGTTTACCTTGGTATCATCCGGCTTTTCATCATCAAAATTATAATCTTTTCCGGGCAGTATGGCATTTAAGATTATGCCTACCAGAGATCCTACCGCCAGCCCTGAAAGGCTAATGGTTATCGAGCCGATGCTGAAAGCTATGGCTCCTGCCGTACTGTAATTGATACCGATGGATAATACCAGAATCAATGCGGCAATGATAACATTCCGGCTCTTTCCGAAATCAACTTTATTTTCTACCACATTACGCACGCCTACTGCTGATATCATACCGTAAAGTACCAGTGATACCCCGCCCATGGTTGCTACTGGCATACAGGAAATCACACTGCCCAGCTTGGGTGAAAAGGAAAACAGACATGCCAGAACCGCAGCGATCCGGATAACTCGCGGATCAAATACCTTGGTTAAATTCAATACACCGGTATTTTCACCGTAAGTCGTATTGGCCGGTGCTCCGAACAGGGATGCCAGCAAAGTAGCCGCACCATCTCCGGTCAATGTTCTGTGCAGTCCGGGATCTTTCATATAATTTTTACCGACTGTTGAAGAAATGGCTGAAACATCACCGATATGCTCAATCATTGTTGCCAGTGCAATGGGCATTATTGTGATAACAGATGTTATCAATAATGATGTGTCGCCCTTTCCGATCAAAGAAAATACGGTGTGATCCCAATGTATGGGAACTCCAAACCATGCCGCATCCGCTACCGGCTGCCAATCCACATTTCCGGTCACGGCTGCCACCAGATAGGAACCTACAACTCCTAAAATAATGGGAATGATTTTGATCATGCCCTTTCCCCAGATATTGCAGACAATCACGATCACAATCGCTACTGCTGCGATCAGCCAATTTGCCGAGCAGCTGTCAATAGCTGTTTGAGAAAGGTTCAAACCGATTGCGATAATAATCGGTCCGGTTACGATGGGGGGAAAATATTTCATTACTCTGGCTACTCCGAATATCTTAATAAAAGCGGCCAGTACAAAATATAACAAAGCTGCAAACATTACGCCGAAGCAGGCATAGGGAAGCAATGCTTTATCTCCTCCCGGTGCAATGGCCCAATAGCCGGCCAGAAACGCAAAAGAAGAACCTAAAAATGCCGGTACCTTTCCTTTGGCTAAAAAATGGAACAACAGTGTACCTAATCCGGCAAATAACAAAGTCGTGGAAACATCAAGACCGGTTAATGCGGGAACAAGAACTGTTGCTCCAAACATTGCAAACATGTGTTGTAATCCTAATAGCAGCATCTTGGGGGTTCCCAATGCTCTGGCATCCATGATTCCTCCCTCAGAACCATCGGCCGCTTTAGAAGCTTGTACTTCTTTACTCATTCACTCTCTCCTCCTATATGTATTGTTTGGCAAAACCTCTACCACTTATAGTATAGAAAAAGCAATTGTTCGTCAAGAAGTATTTCATTCAATTCTGCGTTGAATTCGACGGTTCTAGCCCTTCATTTTGGGCTTAAATATCAAACTCGCCAGATACCCAAATATCAGTGCTGCCGAACAGCCTACCGCACCGGCCTTAAAACCGCCGGAAAACAATCCCATGAAGCCATCACTGTCAACAGCTTCTTTTACACCCTTCATCAATACATTGCCAAATCCCAGCAAAGGCACCGATGCTCCGGCTCCGGCATACTCCACCAGCGGCTGATACCAATTGAAAAAACCAAGGACCGCACCGGTGCATACCAACAGTACCATAATCCGCCCGGGCATTAATTTTGTTTTCTCCATGAGAATCTGAACCAATGCGCAGATCAATCCGCCCACCCAAAAGGCATTAATATAGTCCATCCTGTCAAATCCCCCTTCCGATCCTGTTTACCAACTGCTCCATCTCTGCTTTGGAACTCACATTCTTCGCTTCCTCAATGACCTGCTTTCTTTCGCCGTCGCTCATCTGCCCATAAGCTGCCGATGCTTTCACATTGGTTGCCAAACCAAAACTCAACCCCAAGGGAACATCTTCATACTCCATATAAGCCTCCTTATTAAATCAAGATTTTATTTCTTTCTTTTTCTTGTCTTCATTTAAGGATATTATGGCCATTTTTTTCATTTATATTCAATATGTTCATTCTGGGAGAATCGTTTAAACGGCAACTGTACCAAAATCACTGCTGCAAATACAATGGCACATCCGATTAGTTCACGGCCGGTTAACCGTTGTCCCAGCAGCAGCCATCCAGCCAGCACCGAAATTACCGACTCCAAACTGAGAATCAATGCTGCCACCGCCGGATCGGCATCCCGCTGCCCTACAATCTGAAAGGTATAGGCGACCCCGCTTGACAATATACCGGTATAAGCCAGAGGAAGGATTCCCGCCAGAAAATCTGACGGCCTGGGATGCTCTCGCAAAAGCCCTACAGTAATACAAATAACGCCCGCTATTAAAAATTGCAGGCAGGATAATTCCACTCCGTCTACCTTTGGTGAAAAATGAGAGATCACCATGATATGGATGGAAAACAAAAGAGCACACACAAGCAGTAAGCCGTCTCCACGGCCAATGGTAAACTGTTCATTGATGCAAAGAAGATACATCCCAATGGCCGACATCAATGCTCCCACCCAAATAATATGGGGAATCTTCTTTTTTAAAAAAATCCCCAGCAGGGGAACCAAAATTATGTAAAGGGTGGTAATAAACCCGGCTTTTCCAACTGTCGTATATAACAGTCCCAGTTGTTGAAACATGGATGCCGTACAGAGGGCCAATCCGCAGCACATACCACCCAGCCATATGTCTTTTCTTTTTCCTCTGACAATTCCGCGCCTTTCGGCGGCTTTTTTTCTCATCAGCACCAACGGTAAAAGCACTGCACTTCCCAATAAATATCTGGTGCCGTTAAAAGTAAACGGCCCCAGATAATCCATGCCTTCTCGCTGGGCGACAAAGGCAAATCCCCATATGATCGCTGCGGTAAACAGAAGAATACCGCTGGATAGTGGTATTCTTTTCATATGCTTTTCACAATCTCCAATACAATTTCTCTTATGCCCTTATTCTCACAATCAATGGTAATCTGGGCATATTTCTCATAAAGCGGTACCCTCTTTGCATAAATATCTTCCAGGGTCTGCCCCGCTTTAAATGCCACCCCACGCTTCTCCAAATCCCCTAATCGGGCGGAAATTTCTTTAAAAGACAGCTTCAAATAAACAATATCTCCGATCTTTGCGAAGTGCTCCATGGCTTCTTTTCCATAAACCGCACTTCCGCCGGTAGCGATAACCCGGTTTTTCACCTCAAAGGTGGCATTAATAAAATTTTCAATCTCCAAAAAGCCCTCCTGACCAGTCTCGGAGAGGATTTCATGAAGCTTTTTTCCACAGCTTTCTTCAATTACGTTATCGGAATCTACAAATCCATATCCCAATTTTTTGGCAAGTGCCGCACCCACGGTACTTTTTCCCGCACCGGGCATGCCAATCAAGATAATATTATTACTGTTGTTCATATCCGGTTCCCTTCAATGTCAAAATATTATGTCAACCAAGATAGGCAATCACTTCCACTTCACACAAAACATTTCTGGGCAGCTGCTTTGCTGCCACACAGCTCCTTGCCGGCTTTTCGGTAAAGTACTTTTCATACACACTGTTAAATGCAGCAAAATCAGCCATATCATCCAAAAAACAGGTGGTCTTTATAACTTTGCTGAAATCACAGCCTGCTTCGTTTAAAATGGCACCGATATTTTCCATCACCAGCTTGGCCTGTACGGTAATATCTCCCTGAATTACTTCTCCGGTGGCTGGAATAATCGGCACCTGACCCGATGTATAAAGCATTCCGCCCACGATAATTGCCTGTGAATAAGGCCCGATTGCTGCCGGAGCCTTGTCTGTGCTTATTTTTTGTAACATAACTATACTTTCCTCCTGAACTGAAATTTATTCTGAAAATTCTGCTGTCACATAAAAGCCCCGTTCATTCTCGACGATTTTGGTAACAACGCCTTCTCTTGCCAGCATTCTGTTTGAAAACGGAATATTGCCCGACATGGCCAGAGACGGATCAATGGTATAATAGTAATTACTGGGCAAAAGTCCTTCTGTTACTGTAACAGAATCTCCCTCCTTCAGCAATCCCTGCCGCTCCATTTTAAACTCCATTTCCCGCATCTTTCTCATATTCCTTTCCCATCCATACCAGCCTGGACATAGCAACACTTAGGCATAGTCCCATAATGCCTTAGTGTTTCTTCTCGTCTTTTTATTGTAAACAATTTCAATCCTGATTTCAAGTCTAGTAAGCAAAAACTGCTTTGGCAAAATAAAGCAGGCTTCCTGTAACCTTACCCAATGCCATCAGCAAAATAACAATTCCGATGCCCTCACGAAAACCTGACCTTCTGGCAAATATTGGTATGGAGTCCAGCATTTCCGCAATTGCCAAAGCCAAGCACCCCACAAACATCCCGGCAAAAATCCCAAAAGTCATACAAAAGATTTTCCCCAGTATATTCCAAATATCACCGGTGTGGATGCCCAAAAGCTGATTCTCCATAACCGCATCTCCAATCTGACAATATTCCGAAAATACACTTATGAAGCCACCTATTAAAGTCCCGAAAACCACCATCTCTTCCAAATACAAAATATACTTTGCCACATGGAATCTTCCCGCAAAACGGGGAATCAGCCCAACCGATACCAATACTGTGAAAACCCCGGCTGAGGAAATGGTTCCAAAACTAAAAGCACATATTGCCATAAAAACCTGTTTAAGGAACATCAATGGTTCCTCCTTCCCTGTCAGCGGTTGCCACCAATGCCTTATTAACATCGTCTTCATAATTTCTCATGGCTACTTCGATAGGGGTGGGATCTTTGGTAATCCGCCTGCCGCCGATATGGTTAAAGAAAACAATGATTCCCAATGCCAGTCCGATGGAATAAGAAATTTCCAAAATAGTGTAACCGTTAGAGGGCTGTCCCATAACCATTTCATATATTTTACCGAATACTTTATTAATAGCTATATCATTATGAAAAGCCATAATCGTAAATCCCGTCCCGAAAAAACTGACTCCGCTGGCTATAATGATCTTAAATATCTGAATGGGCTTTTTATGTTTATGCACTTGTATCCATTCAATCAAAGTATCCGCCTCACCCAGACTGTTTACCGAAACTCCGGGACAGATGGCTTCAATCATTTCAATCAGTTTTAAAATACTGACAACCTGTCTTTTCTGCTCCCCCTGATGGAAGGTAAATACTTTAATCGCTTTAATCTTTGCTGCCAAATGTACATCAGACGTATAGACTTTCGCAATATCCTTAACAAAAACTTCCGGTTCGGTCAGTTCTACATTTTGCTCTGCTTTTAGATACACATTAATATTTGCCATAATTAATCCCTCCTGACAAAGGTTAGTATGACGGTTTTTACAAATTTTATTTTCTTTAGATGTACTTTTGCAAAATATTTGCTATAATAGCTTTTACAAGGACATATTTATTATGCAGTAGGAGGAATGTTACATGAGATTAATTACGCGTTCTGATTTTGATGGATTAGCCTGTGGCGCATTATTGAAAGAGGCTGGAATCATCGATCACTGGAAATTTGCCCATCCGAAGGATTTGCAAGACGGGCTTGTAGAAGTAAATGAAGATGACTGTCTTGCCAATGTTCCTTATGTTAAGGGCTGTGGTTTGTGGTTCGACCATCATTCCAGTGAACACGAAAGAAATGAATTAAAGGGGCAGTATAAGGGCGAAAGCCGCATTACTCCTTCCTGTGCCCGGATTATATATGAATACTACGGCGGCCGCGAACGTTTTCCCCAGTTTGATGATTTGATGGAGGCCGTTGATAAAGTGGATTCCGGCCAATTGACTTTAGAAGATGTTCAAAATCCCAAAGGCTGGGTGCTGGTGGGATACCTGATGGACCCCCGGACCGGACTGGGCCGTTGGCGTAATTTCACCATTTCCAATTATCAGTTGATGGAAAAGCTGATTGATGCCTGCCGGGTTCTGAGTACCGAGGAAATTTTGGATCTTCCGGATGTAAAAGAAAGAATTGAAGTTTACTTTGAACAAACTGCGCGATTTAAGGAAATGGTCAGCAAATATACCACAACCGACGGTAATGTTATTATAACCGATTTACGCGGTGTTGATCCCATTTATACCTGCAACCGTTTTATGATATACAGCATGTATCCCCAACAGAATATTTCTGCCTGGATTGTCAGCGGCAGAGGCGGACTTGGCTGCTCAGCGGCCGTAGGCTACAGTATCTTAAACCGCACTTCCGATGTCAACGTCGGCAGTTTGATGCTGAAATATAACGGCGGCGGTCATAAAGCCGTAGGAACCTGTCAATTCAGCGAAGAAAATATGGAAATTGAACTGCCTAAAATGCTGGCTGAGTTATCAGCCATGGCTAACAGTAACCAATAATTCTGCCATCTTAACGGCTGAGCGGTAAACGCTCAGCTGTTTTAGACTAAAGCTTGTTCACGTATGTATGGAGGCCCTATGCAGGTAAAAATAATAACAGAAGTAAATATCACCGATGCTGTTACTTATCTCAATTATTACAAAACATTAATTGAAAAGGATTTTTTGCTTCATAAAATACGCTCCGGGGAGTTTTTTGTTTTGGGCTGTTATGATGATTCGGACCTCCTGGGTATCTCTATACTGACTAATCATGGTCATATTGCCTGTCTGCATATCCGGGAATTATGGAAAAACAAAGGCTTGGAAAAACTCCTTTTCCAGGAAATCTACCATATATGTACCTCTCAATTACGGCTGACCCGTATCACCGCCTCCCCCTCTAAGCAGGATATAGCCATGTTCAGTTATCTGGGCTTTCGCATTTTTGAACCGGCAGCTGCCACCGAACTCTCTTCTGCTATTTCCATGCAGTTTTTTATCAGTCCCAGCGATATCAGGCCAGCTTCCAGGAACAACGGTCTGATTATCGGTTTATCTATAGCCGGGGGATGCTTTATTTTAATTTTTATAATTATTTTTATTGTAGCCTTTTCGCATACAATTATAAATAATACGAGTTACTATGATGACATTTATGACTATGATTCCTGGGACGATTATGATTACGACGACTACGATTATGGCGACCACGATTATGGTGACTATGATTATGGTGACTACGACTATGATTACAACTACGACTATGGTTACGATGATTACAACTATGGCGATTATGACGATTACGATACCGAACCCTTTTTCAATTATGATTATTTTAGTCCTTTTCGGGATAATGATGATGATTTTTGGGCGAATGAGCCGGAGGAAGAGGAGCCTTTAGTACTCAACCCTTATGTTGATGATGATATTCCTTATCACATTGAAGAATCTTCCTTCACCGATTATTACCACGATGACGAGACCTATATTGATTTTGAAGTATATTATCCCCAGCTAATCGGAACCGGAAGCGATTTTGAAGGCCAAATCAACTTCCTGATCAGAAATCGCGCCATGCAGAACACAGAGGATTTTTACCTGCATCCTACCGAATACAACAAGGAGCAGTGGGCAGACAATGATTATCTTTACCTAAGCAGTCTGGTGGATTATCAAATTGCCTATATGGATGAAGATTTTGTCAGCATTGTCATGCGGGATCATTATTTTTGGGGCAGTATTTTTGGCGAATTTGAAGATATGTATACTTTAAACATAAATCTGAAAGACGGAACCGTCTATGAAATAGCAGATTTTATCAATGTTGACGAGGATTTTACCGATATGTGGATTGAAATCATGCTGGAAGAAGAACCGGACTGCACTCCTTTGCTTAATCTGAAATCGGAGTATTTTACCGAAATGCTTCTTTCCGGTGACTGGGTAGACGGCCGCTACTATACCAATTTCTTCGTCAGTGCAGATGGTGTTCACATGGAACTGGTTTATCACTATCGGGATGAGGAACATTTCATAACCAGGGGTTGGGTAAATGCCCCTTTTCCAACGGAATCTCTTACTCCTTACGCCAGGGATTGTTCCTTATGGGATTTAATCACGACTGTCACCCAATAGTATACCCCTGCTTCTGTAATACTTTTATGCCTTCTTCATAGCGATCTGCTTTGAGCAGGATATAATCGGTATTATAAGTAGAAACCACGAATAGACTGATTCCCGCCGCTGCCAGGTGGCGGGATATTTCCGCAATCACTCCCACCATGCCGAAATCCAGAATACCGGTTATTTTCAGTCCTTTCCAGCCATCTTCGGCAATCAGCACATTAGCCGGCACACAGACTGTTTCGCAGACCAGAGACAGCTCTTCGTCGGTTTTGGACAAAAATACAAACTCTCTGCCAAAATCCACTCCCCCAATATCCGCGATTTTACATACCGTAAATTCCTGTGCGATTCTTTTCAATTCCATGATCAGCCTCCAACTTTAATTTTCTTTATTATACAAATGAGCCTTTCCTTTGTAAAGCAAAAGAAAGACTCAAGGATGTCAATATACTATTTATTTTTTGTTTGACATTCTATCGGCACTATGCTATGCTCATATTTCAATAGAACAACTCGTGAGGGAGTAATTGGCGCATTTGCGTGACAAGTCAACATACTGGTTACTATATATGATTATTTAGTAATCTGGCTTGCCTTAAATAATGAGACTCATGTATGGCTGAAGTGGTCGTACATGTGTTTTTTATTTTAACAAAAACTCAGGTACAACGCTTTAGTCGTACCTGAGTTTTTCTGTTATTTAAATTAAGGAGGAACTAAAATGAAAGAATTTCTGGAAACAAGACAAAATCTGATCAACAGGCTGCATACCGATTCTGAAAATGGGTTAACTTCATCAAAAGCCGATGAAAGTGCCAAAGAACACGGCACCAATACTTTGCGCAAAGCCAAATCGGAATCTTTACCCAAGCGCCTTTGGAATGCTGCCACCGAACCCATGATTATTATGCTGATTGCTGCCGGATTTATCGCCCTGACGGTAAATATTATCCGCTCCGCCACCGGCGGTGAAGCAGATTTTCTGGAATGCATCGGCATTTTTGCCGCTATTTCGCTGTCTGTCATCATCACGGTGGTAATGGAAGGTAAAAGTGCCAAAGCCTTTGAAGCATTAAACCGGATCAATCAGGATATAACCGTTAAGGTATTGCGTGATGGAAGC
This sequence comes from Lachnospiraceae bacterium, assembly GCA_031555615.1. Classification (GTDB taxonomy): domain Bacteria; phylum Bacillota; class Clostridia; order Lachnospirales; family Lachnospiraceae; genus UBA935. Next base: position 20,746 of record JAVBUF010000063.1, read on the forward strand.
ACGGTGATGCTGAACCAAAAAGATATCGTAGTGGGGGATATTCTGCTGCTTGCCACCGGTGATAAGATTCCTGCCGATGGGCGGTTGCTGGAAGGTATGGGGATTGCGGCTGATGAATCAGCTCTTACCGGTGAAAGTCTTCCGGCTGAAAAGGATGCTGCTTATGAAATTACCGATGAAAAAACCCCTGTTGCCGAGCGACACAACATGCTGTATTCCGGCACCTATATTACCAGCGGCTTCGGAAAAATGGTGGTTACCGCCGTAGGCAGTCAAACCGAGTTCGGTCAGGTTGCCCAGGAACTTAACAGTACTGACCGGACTTCTACTCCTTTGCAGGAAAAACTGTCGCGTCTGGGTAAAACCATTACTGTTTTCGGTGTTATTGCCGCTGCTATTGTCTTTATTATCCAGTTAATATCCTTTGCCCTTCATGACGGCCTGATAATGGAAGAAATCATGGAAGCTTTTGTCACCAGCATCGTATTGATCGTGGCCGCTGTGCCGGAAGGACTGCCTACCATCGTTGCAGTTTCGCTGTCCATTAATATCATAAAATTGTCCAGGCACAATGCATTGGTGAAGAAAATGATCGCTTCCGAAACAGTAGGCTGTATCAATGTCATCTGCTCTGATAAAACCGGCACCCTGACAGAAAATAAAATGACCGTCATCAGCGATATTAAGGATCCGGCTATTTTGTATAATATTTGCATCAACAGCACTGCCGACCTGGGCGCTGACGGCAGCTTTATCGGCAATCCCACTGAATGTGCCCTGCTGATTGCAGCAGGAAAGGCCGGATTTGATTATCGCAACTACCGCCATGAAGCAGATTTGAGAAGTGTTTTTCCCTTTTCTTCGGAAGAAAAGGATATGACTACCATTACCCGGGACACCGGCAGCTGTATTGCCTATACCAAGGGCAGCCCGGAAAAAATATTCCGGTCCTGTGATTTAAGCGAGGCTGAACAAAAGGCTATTGAGGCCCAGATGGAGGAATATCAAAAACAAGCCTGCCGTGTCATTGCCTTTGCCCATCGTCCGCTGGAGCAATGCCCCGGTTGTGATCAGTGTCCTTCCCTGGTTGAAGAGGAAGTAGAAAGTCATATGCATTTTGACGGCTTTGTTGCCATTGCCGACCCCCTCCGGGGGGATGTCTATGAAGCTGTGGAAAGCTGTCGGATTGCCGGCGTTTCCCTGAAGATTCTGACCGGCGATAATATTAACACCGCTACTGCCATTGCCAATCAGCTGCATCTGCTTGATGAAAAACATCTGGCGGTAGAAGCAAAAGAAATTGAACATCTTTCCGATGAAGAATTATTAGAAATGCTCCCCCGGATCAGTGTCATTGCCCGCAGCACGCCAACCGTTAAAATGCGGGTGGTTAAGCTGTTAAAATTACAAGGGAATGTGGTGGCGGTAACCGGTGACGGAATCAACGATGCCCCGGCCTTAAAAAATGCCGATGTGGGTATTGCCATGGGTATTTCCGGTACGGAAGTCTCCAAGGAAGCCAGTGACATGGTATTATTGGATGACTCCTTTTCTACCATTGTTAGTGCCGTCCGTTGGGGAAGGGGTATCTACGAAAATTTTAAGCGTTTTATCAGCTTCCAGCTGACGGTCAATGTTTCCTCCGTTATCGTGGTGCTAACCTCTATTTTGCTGGGTTTGAAAGCCCCCTTTACCGCCCTGCAGTTATTGTGGATCAACATCATTATGGACGGACCTCCGGCCCTGACTCTGGGGTTGGAACCGATTACCGATGATTTGATGAAACAACAGCCGGTAAAACGGAGTGATAATATCCTTTCCAAAGCGATGCTGATCAAAATCGGCATAACCGGCCTGTATATTTCCATCGTCTTCCTGCTGCAGTACACAATGAATTTTCTGGGTGCTACCGCAGAACAGGTTCCCACGGTGCTGTTTACGCTGTTTGCCTTATTCCAGCTTTTCAATGCCTTTAACTGCCGGGAACTGCACGCGGTCAGCATTTTTAAAAATCTTTTAAAAAATAAATTGATGCTGATTGTTATCTCCATTACCTTCCTTTTGCAGATTATTATTATTCAATTTGCCGGAGCCTTTTTTGGCACCATCACGCTGCCGTTATCCATGTGGCTGAAAATATTCGGAGTATCCATCAGTGTTATCCTGTTGTCGGAAATCATCAAATCAATATGGCGTATCTTCAAGGCCAAAGATCTTTAAACGGCCAAAGAGAGCAGAACTATCCCGCGGTTCTGCTCTCTTTGCCGTTAATTATTCCGGTATGCAGCCTGATATTTCAGGGTTCACCGGTTGCCTCACAGTATTCTTCTGTTCCCACATCCGCCCAGGCATGCCGGTCCGCTATATACACTTCACCGGTTTCCATATCAACGGCATACATATTGACAATTCCGGTAGTGTAAGGGCTTTGGTCACTGCCCCTATAGTAATCCTTATAATGGACAAACAAATGACATTTCTCATTTTTAGATACCCGGTCATAAACTACCGTTTCCACCGTCCGAAAGATGCCATCAACACTTTCCAGCGATTCGTTTCCTTCGGCTAAATATGCATAAAAATTGCCTTTGGCATTGTATCTTGTATCGTAAGGATAATCCTCCGGTGCAAAAAGTTTTTCAAATAAGGCTTTATATGCCCCCTCGATATAAAAAGTGGAATCTTCATAATTTTCCTCACCTAACGTCTCTTCTGTATCTGGAGAAATATCTTCATCTATCTCCGCATTTTCATTCCGCTCATAATTTTCCAGCAGCCTGAAGCAAATAACACTCCAATCGGTATACTTATCGCCATCATTTTCCTTTACTCCCGAATCAAACCGGTATTCCCCCAGGGGAAGAACGATATTCTTTACACGGTCATCAACCCCCTGGCATTCCAATACGAGTTGGGCCCCCTCCTCCTTACACAAAGGATCTTTCAGCACTTCTTTGATCAGCTCCGAGGCAATCCGGGAACATTCCTCTGCATCTTCACGGCCATAGCAGGGGAGGGAAATACCTGTAACCCTCTCCGGGCGGATGAGGCCTTCTTCATGCAGATCGGTAAGGGGTCTGTCCGGACATATTTTAGCAGCTTTGGCCCGAATAATCCGATTGGCTTTTACCTGTATATAATCATTTGGAAAATCAAAATAAAGTCCGGGAAACACATGAAACGTCAGGGGGGTATCCGTTGCCGTCACTAAGGTATACCTCCCGAATCCTGTTTGTTCAGCAAGCTTTTCGGTATGTACCACTTTTATCTGATACTGTTTCTCCATCTCTTTGCTGACCCAATCAAAAGTAGCGATATACCGCTTTTTCAGCAACCATGTATACTCTTCATAACAGACTGCCTCACCGCCAAGAAATCCGTTCTCCATTTTTGTTTCTGTTTCCGACAGCAATACCGACACAAGCATAAAAAGAGACATTGCGCAAATGATAATGACATAAGCCACCAGTAAACTGACCTTTCCTACTACCACCGCCGGACTTTTCTTCCTCTGCTGCAATACCTGCCAAATACAGATCACTATCGCTGTAGGCAGTCCCAGACAGCAAATTCCCCTGCCTAACTGCTGTGCCCAGGTCCGAAAATAGATTTCTCCTGAATTCATAATGTAATTGACTAAAAGAAAAAAGACTAAAAACAGCAGGCAAAAGATTACCGCCCCAAGACTGATCCGTAATGCTGTCGGAATCCTTTTCTCTTTTTCATTCATTTCAACTGGTTCATATAGATTCATTCTTCACCCAAACCTCCGCTTTATGCCTCCTCATCAAATAGATGTTCCCTGGTAATATTCTTCAGCCATTTTCCGCTTTTGTAATGCCTGATGACCCACGGCCATTTCACAAATTCATCGGTACAAAGCAAAAAGTAAACCCACATCACCGGCAGTTTAAACACAAAGGCTGCCAGAAAACCCAGGGGTACCGCATAGCACCACATATCGATGGTATCACAGATAAAACCAAAGCGGCTGTCACCACCGGCCCGGAAAACACCGGCGATTAAGGTGGTATTTACCGCAGCCCCCATGACATAATAGGTATTGATCAAAAGCATATACTTCAAATAATGCATGGCTTCCTCAGAAAGAGTGGCATACTTTAATACCAGCGGCGTCGCCGCCAAGATAATCAGGCCGCCGATGGCTCCGCTTAAAATGGTCAGCTTCATCAGCTTTCCGGCATCCTCTCTGGCTTCCTCCAGATGATTTTCACCGATTTTTTTCCCTAACAGAATGCCCCCGGCACTGGCCATACCAAAACAGAGCACGGTTCCGAAATTACGGACCACAATAACAAAAGAATTGGCCGCCACGGCATCACTGCCAAGATGCCCGATAATCACCGAATACATGGAAAATGCCACCCCCCAAGAAACGTCATTGCCCAGCGCCGGCAGGGACAGACGAAGGAAATCCTTAAACAACAGTTTATTGCGAATAAACATGAATTTAAAGCTGAGGCGGACATCTTTACTAAGTGCCGAGACAATAAAACAGCCAATCAGCTCTGCCACCCGGGATATGGAGGTTGCAATTGCCACACCCATGACCCCCAGCCTGGGAGCGCCGAATAATCCGAAAATAAAGACCGCATTGAGGAAAATATTCAGGAAAAGAGCCATAAAATTTAAGGCCGTGCTGATTACCACCCGGCCGATACTTCTCAGCACCGAAAGATATATTTCAATCACACCCCAGCATAAATAACTGACGCTGATATACCTCAGATAAGTTGTCCCCAGGGCGATGAGCTCCGGATCATTGGTAAATACCCGCATCATCAGGTGCGGTATGGAAAATGCCAGGATTGAAATGACAGCCGATATTACCACCGAAAAACGCAGGGCAATGCCCTCCACCGCCTCGATGGCCCGCATATCCCCTTTGCCGAAATACTGCGCACACAGCATCGTGGCTCCGGTACCCAGTCCGTAATATACCATAAACAACACACTTGTATACTGCGCCGCCAGAGATACCGCCGATATGGATGACTGGCCCACGTAATTGAGCATGATGACATCCGCCGAACCCACTGCCGCACTAAGCAGATTCTGGAGAACGATGGGCAGTACCAGCTTAAATATATCATTATAAAATCTGTTTTTATTTTGCATGATTCTCACTATACCTTATGTATTTTTAAAGGGAACTGTAAGCCAGAGTCTTCAGTACCCGGGTAAATCTGGCATTATCAACACCCAATCGCTGGATACCCAGAAGCAGTGTCATATTTTCCACCGGGTCCATAGCTACATAGGTACCCATCCAGCCACCCCAGCCAAACTCTCCCACCGTTCCGTTATAACAGGATTTTGCCGCATCGGTCAGAACACGCATGCAGCAGCCATAGCCATACCCCTGCAATTCATCCCAATCCAGAAAGGCCATCTGCTCCGGTGTCAGTTGGTTGCCGGTCATAAACTCTATGGTTTTACGGCTCAGATACCTTCTGCCGTTTACCGTCCCGCCGGATAACAGCATTTGGGTAAATCTGGCATAGTCTGTGAGGGTTGATGCCAATCCGGCGCCGCCTGACTGAAAGGCCGGCATTTTCTTAAAGTCCAGAATCATCAGATTTTTATCCTTGTAGGGAATGGCTGTTTTCTTTTCCCAGTCCATTTCATAGCATTTGGCAAACCGCTCCCACTTTTCTTCCGGTACATAAAAATCCGTGTCTGTCATCCCTAAAGGCCCAAACAGTTCCTCCTGCAGGAAATCCCCAAAACGCTGGCCCGATATGACCTCCACCAAAGCTCCCAGAATATCCGTATTGGCACCATAGCGCCATTTCGTCCCAGGCTGAAAAGCCAGCGGTACGACTCCCATCATATTGGCAAATTCCACTGTTCCAAAAGGCTGCCCGGCTTCATCTGCTGCAACAGCCTTCTCAAAAACATCGCCCATCAGCACACCGGCCTCATCCACATCGGGATACACCAGACCGGAAGTCATGTTCAGTAAATCCCGGATTGTTACCTCTCTGTGAACCGGCGTAAGAAGACCATTTTCCATTACCTGCTGGTTTTGAAATCCGGGCAGATACAGGGAAACCGGGTCACTGAGACAAAGCATTCCCCGTTCAAACAGTATCATCACCGCCACCGCGGTGATAGGCTTGGTCATGGAATACATTTTAAAGATGGTATCCCTGCGGATGGGAATCCGGTTTTCCAAATCCGCATAACCGTATTCTCCGTAGAAAATTTCTTCCCCGTCCTTAATCAGGGCAATATTGGCACCGGCCAGCTTGCCGTCAGCTATTTCTTTTTCAACAAAATTATGAAAGTTTTGTTGGCATGCTTCTGATATTTTCATATATTATAATTCCTTTCATTTGTTCAGACTAATCCCTTTTCATTCTATAGTGACGGCTGTATAGAGTCAACAATAATGTATTTCTCCATTGGAATACCAATGTTGACACACCAATTACTGTATACTCACTGCAAAGTGAGCAGGTAACCCCAAATCGGGATTCCCTGCCCATCAAATTTCATCACATTCTTTCCATATAAAAAACAACTGCTTTCTGGTTTTCCTGTGGCCTGTAAATCAGCCGGTCATTCTCTATTATGGCACTGTCATCCTTATCCGAATAAATCTCTGAAATGCGGTATCCTTTGCTTTCATATAAAGCCACCGAAATCTCTTCCGGAAGAGTTCCATCAAAAATATGGAGCACCACAAAGGCTGCATCCTTTCCCTCCCGCAGTACACTCTGCCAGCCCATGGGGTGACGCCAGCTTTTCCCCAGGCTGCTATCCAGATAGGAAAGTCCGTCTTTAATAACCGGGGCTATCTTGCGGTAAAAAGCCATTCCTTTGTCGATCACTTCCCATTGCTCTGTCGTCAGTCTGGTTACATCACCGGAAAGGCACATCCGTCCCAGAAATGTGGCCGCCATGGAATAGGCAATCCGCTTTAAGCTGTCGGTCTCTCTGATGACTGCCCAGATCTGGCTTTGCCGGGGTAAAATGACCCGGTGGAGATTGGCTGCCACAATGGGGATTTCCGGGCATTCATGAGCATCGGAAAAAGAGGCCATGGCAGTGATGCCCATCATCCTGGGTTCCAGCTTATGTCCGCCGGAAGCACAGTTTTCCAGAATAATATCCGGCAGCTCCTGTTTAATCTTTTCAACAAAAGCAAAGGAAGCATCCATATTCTGCCGCAATCCCTCGCCCAGAGATTCGGCACCGTCACAGCCGATACCGATGGTATCGTTATAATCCATTTTCATATATTCAAAGCCATATTTCCTCAGGGTACCGATGACTTTCTCAGTCAAGTCGGCGATAACCTCCGGGTTTCTCATATCCCAGAACCGGCGCATCTGGGTGGTCAGCACCTGTCCGTCCCTGGTCAGCAATTTTTCGGTTTCCTGATAGGCATGAGCGGCGGAACCGACATTATCGATTTCAAACCAGATGCCCGGCTTTAATCCTGCTTCCCGGATGGCTGCCACCGTCTTTTCCAGCCCTTCGGGAAACAAGGTGTGGGAAGGTATGTAATCGCCCATGGAAATATCCCAGGGCACACCATCCGCCTTGAACCAGCCGCAGTCAATGACAAAATAAGAAAAGCCCCTGTCCTTGATGGCTGCCAGAATACCTTTGATATTTTCATGGGAAGGACATCCCCAAGTGGTACAATATTCATTAAAAATAATCGGCAGCTCCTGTTCACAGGCCGGTGCCCGGTCCGCTGCCTTTTGCCCCGCTGCTGTCAGCCGCTGGGAAAAGGTATCAATGGTCATATCGGCTGCTACCGTCAGAATTGCTTCCGGTGTGGTAAACGCCTCCTGGGGTTTGATGTTCTTATACCAGTGTCCAAAATCCCGGTCGGCCAGACCGCCGCTGACGCTCACCGCTTCGTCCCGCCGGAATATCTCCATTTGCCAGGAAGCGTTATGAGCCAGCTGGGCTCCCCAGAAAATATGGTTTTCCTTATCTTCAAGGGCAAAAAAGGGAAAGAACCGGTTTACCGGCAGGGAACCGATCCCGCCGAAACGTTCGCAACGCACCGCATGTCCGATTGCCCAGGAAGGCTCCAGTTGTAAATCCTCCAGTGGTACTTCCTCCAGTCTGCCCTCCATGCTCCACACACCGCGAATGCGGTAGAGGGATAGACGGTCATAAGCATCCCCTTCCAGATAGGGCGTGATGCCGCCCAGGCAAAAGCTGTCCAATTTTTCCAAAGTCACGGCATCGCTGCTGTGATTGATAAAAGTCACAAAGCTTCTGACTGTCTGTTCCCCTTTTTCCCAAATCAGCGTATGGATGCCTTCGTAACCCCGTTGATCCTTACAGATAGTCTGAATGGTCAGGCTTTTCTCCTCTTCGGTTGTCTTTTGGGAATGGTATTTCATCTGATAGCAGCTGCCGCTCTGGTGCATGGTGCATCCTCCGGCATAGGAGCCGGTGTAAACATCTCCTGTCAGCTTCAGCCCCATCAGCGGATCGATGTTCTGCCGTTTGCTTTCCCAGGCCAGAGGCTCTTTGCCGGCGGGCAAAAGCATCAGCTCCACCATGCCGCTTTCCTCCTCTAACAGGTAGTGGGCTGTCATATCCCCCAGTGTATAATTTTGAATCGTTTGAATAGCCATCTTTTTTCCCTTTCTTATTTTTCAGCAATACTGTTCTGAATATTATCGTCCGCATAGCGCAGCACTTCCGTCAGCGTTTTCTTTCCCTGCAGCCACAGTAATTCTTCCTCCGCCACATCCGACTGATAATCCCATATCAGCTGCATATTTCCGATGGTAACATCAATTACCTTATTTTCCTTCCCATATTGGCTGATTTCTTCCTGGACCTCTGTAATCCGGTAATCCGCCAATTCCTTCAGGGTGGATTCCCCTTTGGTAAAATCGGCAATTTCCTTCGCCAGCTCCTGGTTGGTGCCAAGCTCCAGCAGGATTTGATCCACAAGATCGCTCTCCCTGGTGCCCGCTCCTTTCATAAAGGAAAGATTGATTTCTTTGATCAGCTTTGCATCGCCATTGGTATTGGGATAAGGAAAAATCCCGATATTGATATCCTGTGTGACCTGGCTGATATGCTGCAGGGACCAGCAGCCGGTGAGATACATGGCCGCATTCCCCTGCCCGAAACGCTCATCACATTCAAACTGGTCGATCTGTAACGCGTCTTCCCATGAATGACTGATGATATCCCCACTGTTCATAAAGCAGCCCGCAACCACCTCATTCTGTCCAAAGCTGCTTTTTCCGCTGCGCAGCTCATCCCCCCAGACCGGATTATACTGGAATATTTCATTCATTAAAAACTGCATGGTATTGTTTCCCACCTGCCATGCCTCTTTATAATGACTTGCAAAGGGCACTACCCCTGCGGCCTCCAGTCTTGTTACGATACCCGCCAGCTCCTCTTTGGTTTCCGGTGGCTGCAGTCCATATTGGGCAAAGATACTTTTGTTATAAAGCACCCCCTGGTATTGGCAGGTGTAGGGAAGGCCGTAGAGCTGTCCGTTAGAGGTAACGGCCTGCTTTTCTTCCTCTCTGATCCGGGCTGCACATTCCGGCGGAATGGGAAGCAATACACTGCTTTCGGCATAGACCACCGCATCCTGGCTTTTCCCGATAATAATATCCGGGGGATTACCGATGGCATATTTTCCCGTCAGGCGCAGCCGGTAATTATCATCTGCCCATCCCACGCAAATCCATTCAAAATTGACATCCGGGAATTTTTCCTCCAGTACTTTCTGGATCATTTCTTCCGTACCCGCATCCGAAGTGGATTGTCCTGCCAAAATGGTAATTGTGGGATTGCCGCTTTTTTTCTTTTCAATCACCTCTCCATCCGGTACCGAAAAAATAAAACTGCTGATTGCCAGGGCAAATACAATCAGGAAGAGGATCAGCATAAATCTTTTATTCATCGTTTTCCTCCTGCAGGCTGCTGCGGTATTCGCTGGGGCTGATTCCGGCAATTTTGCGGAACACACGGTTGAAATAGGTATAGTCCTCATATCCCACCAGATAAGAAATTTCCGTCAGGCTCAGGCGGTTTTGACGAATCAGTTCCCGCCCTCTCTCAATCCTCTTTTCGGCAATATAGGGCATCAGATTCTTTCCTGCCGCCTGTTTGAATACCCGGGACAAGTAGGATTTTTCCACATTATACCTCCGGGCCAGTCCGGTCAGGGTCAGTTCCTGGTCATAATGCTCATCAATATAGCTTCTTACCTGCTTTGCCACCGCCTCCATGGAGTCGGCTTCCTCACTGTCCGTCATTTGCATCACCGTGTCGATGAAATCCTCCTCCAGCTCACAAAGAGTTTCCCAATGCAAACGTTCTACCGACTGTTCCACATAATCGTTCATATTCTCCATATCGATGATATCTTTCGGCTCGGCTCCTTTACTGTAAAAGCGCAGCAGAATATTATTAATCTGCTTCAGGGTCTGTTTGACTGCCAAATAAGTACGAAGGTGTTTTTCGTCCTCCATGCACAATTTTTCAAAGACAAGTCCTTTAACCTGTTTTTTGTTTCCATGTTCCAAAAGCGAAAGTAACCGGCTTTCCATGGCATTGTCAAAAATATGCTCGATACGCTCTTTCTGCTGCTTTTCTTCCTCTCTGTTATAGACAACTGTAACACTCTTTCTCTCATAGCTTCTAAGCATCAGCAGGGAAATGTCCTGCACATAGGCAGAGTAAATGCTTTCCATGGTGTAATTATGATCGCTTAATACTACCGATATGGGCGAATTCAGCAGTTTTTCCAACTCATTCATACAGGCAAGGGCTTCTTTGTGAAGTACCCTGTTGTCCCGGTTGGATATGATGAGGAATTCATTGGGTTTGGAGACATGATTAAAAATCCGTTCCGCGGGATTCCGGATGATTTCCTGAATCTTCTTTTTCAGCGAATAGGAAAAACCCTGCATATCTTTATCGAAGCCCTCCGGTATATGCTGCAAATCATGAATCTTGATCAGCATTAGCGTATAGCCGGTGATATCCAGATTCAATTCCATGGATACGCCGGCAGTATACAGGGTATCTGTATTGTCAATCAGATAGCTGAATTCTCTGTCCTGCAGCCAGGAGGATGCCAGCTTCAGTTTCCTTTGCTGTTCTTCCTGTAACTGATGGGTCTGTTTTTTCCGGTAAAGCAAGTCCAGGGTTTCGGATACTGCTTTCACTAATTCCATTTTGGATACCGGCTTAAGCAGATAATTGATAGCCCCTGACTTCAGGGTGGACTTGACATAATCGAAATCATCATAGCCGCTGACTACAAAAACCTGAATCTCCGGATGACTTATCTTTAGTCTCCGAACCAGTTCCACGCCATCCACAAAAGGCATATTGATGTCCGTAATCAGGATGTCCGGCTGCTCCTCTTCCACCCGCCGCAAAACCTCTTCCCCATCTTCGGCGGGTTTTAAAAGCTTTAATCCATACTCTCCCCAGTCAATCATCCTGACCAGCTTTTCCCGGCTCCAGTATTCATCATCGGCTATTAAAACCTTATACGTTTCTCCATTCATTTGTTACCTCTTCTCCCATCTGCGGCATGGTCACAGAGACGCAGGTTCCCCTTCCCGGTGCGCTTTCCACCTGCACCCCATAATTATCCCCATAGAGCAATCTGATTCTGGCATTGATATTATGCAGCCCGATGGAGCTTCCCTCTTCAACATGATTCAATTCATTTTTCATTAATTGCGCATTTAATTCCCGGGCATCAAATCCTTCTCCGCTGTCCCTCACCTGGATTTTGAGTATCCCTTCTTCTGTCTCCACCTGCACCCGGATAATCTTTTCTCCCCGGGCATTGCGAATCCCATGCTTAATGGCATTTTCCACCAATGGCTGAATGGTCAGCCGGGGCAAATGCATTTTCAGAGTTTCCGGCTCCATATGCATCTTATATTGAACCTGATTGCTCATCCGTACATTCATTACATAAAGATAACTCTTCAGATGCAGGATTTCCTTTTCCACAGTTGACATGGGGTGCTTCATATCCAGGCTGTATCGGAATACATGGGACAGTGCCTGACTTAAATTACTCACTACCGGACAGTTCTGCAGCTCGGCGATGGAGCTCATGGTATCCAGTGTATTATATAGAAAATGGGGGTTGATCTGAGACTGTAAGGCCTTATATTCCATTTGATTGAGCAAAAGCTCAGTCCGGTATTCTCTGGCAATCAATCCCTCCATCTCATCTAACATTTTGTTAAAAGTATCTCCCATTTCCTCTATCTCATCCGTTCCCAGATTCTCCACCCGCAGCCTGGTATCCCCCTCCCGGATGCGGCGCATGGTTTCCGTCAGCTTCTTCAGCGGCCGGACCATATATTCCGCCATCACCATAGACAGGCAAATGGAAAAAAACATTGCTGCAAGAGCTATGATAATTAAGTTCCGCATCAGCATTTTCTGATTATGGATCAACAGCGAGGAGGGCATAAAAGAATAGAGTTCCAGATTGTAATGGTTTTCCGGAAAGCGAAAAAGAACACCATCTTTTATTTGCAGCGTTACCTCCCCGGCACTTCCTGCTTCCTGCACTCTTTGCACTATGGCTTCATAGCTTTGCTGATAGTTATCCGTAATTTCTCCATAAGACACTGCCGGAATATCCCCCACCGGCTGCATCCAGATAATATTATTTTCCTCCGCGGCATACCGCTTCATGACGTCCACAAAAATCTTGCTGTCCACATCACAGACAATACAGCCGATGCGGCTGCTGCCACTGAAGAGATTCAACGCAAACCGCACAATCTGTTTGCTTCTTGATCTGTTTAAATAGCTGGATATAAACATATCTACAGACTCTGACTGCATATAATCCGCAAGGGGGTTTGCATTACATTCCATGGTCCCAAACAAATCCTCGGGATAATCATAGGCCGGTGTCACCGCATGGCGGTAATTACTGATCAGGTCATTGTTCCTGTCATACACATAAAGCGCCACTACCGAGTCCTCCGCCTTAAAGTTATCTGATACCATCTCCTGTGCCACAAAATAGTGCTGCCCCCGCAGGTCGGCAATCTCTCTGTTGCTCTTCAGATCTTCAAACAGGTCTTTTTGGCTGTAAACACCAATCAGGTCGTATTCAATCCGCTGAAAAATTTCATCCATATCATCCTGCATATTTTCCATGGAATGATACATGGAATCCTTTGACTGCTGGTAAATGGTTCTTGTCGAAGTATTCTGAAACAATGCTGTCAGCCCCAGCAGCGTGATCATCATAATGCTGACACACACAAGAAGTATCTTATTTCTCATACCTGATTGATGTCTCTTCTTTGAATACATTGAATACTTCCACCTCCATCATTGGGAAGAGCTTCTCTTCATACTAGCCTTTGACCGCACCCACCGTCATTCCCTTAATGAAATATTTTTGCAGGAAGATAAACAAAATCGCAATGGGCAATACCGATATCACAATTGCCGCCATGGCTGTGGTATAATCACTGGCCTGGGCCGAAAAAAGGGCCTGCATCGCGACAATCAGTGTCTTTAGCTGCTTTTTACTTACATAAAGGCTGGCCATCAAATAGTCGTTCCAGATCTGGAAAGCCTGCATAATGACCAATGTTGCCATTGCCGGCTTCAGCAGCGGCATCACAATCAGAAAATATGTTTTAAATACCGAACATCCGTCGATCCGGGCGGATTCTTCCAGTTCGATGGGCACCGTGGACATAAAGCTTGTCATCAAAAACACCCCGAAGGACATGCCTGTTGCCACATAGATAAAGATAATCCCATATCTGGTATTCACCAGGTTCAGTTTATAGCCCACCGTATATATGGGCAGGAACAGTGCCTGTGCCGGAATCAGTATGCCAATAATAAAATAAACATAGATGAGCTGAAACAGCCGGGTCTTGCAGCGGGCGATGGCCCATGCCGTAATACCGCACAGCGCAGTTAAAATCAAAACACTAAGAACAGTATACAACATCGTATTAAAAAAAGTAGTCCCCATATCCAGTTTTGTATAAGCTTTTTGATAATTTTCAAAATTTAAAGATGCGGGCAGGGACAATGGACTATTGATGTAAAGCTCCTTTTTGGTTTTAAAGGAATAATTAATGATAATAAAAAGCGGAGCCGCAAAAAGTGCTGCCAGCAGGGTCATAACGATTTGAACAAGCAGCGTTCCCCGGGTATACTTTACCGGGATTTCTTCCATTTTCTTATGCTTTCTCATGCCTGTACCTCCCTGCTCTTCAGTCCTTTTACCTGAATCAGCGCAACCAAAAGCAAAGCAATCACTAATGTCACCGTCATGGCCGAACCATAGCCGTATTGGCGGCCATTGATAGCTGTCGCATAGGTCTTCAGGATAACTGACGTGGAAGCCCGGCCCGGCCCTCCGTTGGTAGAAGACAACAGCAGATCATATACCTTTAAGGAACCGGTGGTAATGCCCACCACGCAGATGGTAATAGCCGGTGCCAGCATCGGAATGGTGATGTTAAAGAAGCGCCTGATGGCACCTGCTCCATCCACTTTGGCCGCTTCGTAAAGCTCTGTGGGAACCCCCTGTAAGCCGGCCAGGTAAATCAGGCTCCAATAGCCGATCCACTGCCAGTTATTGGCAATCAGCAAACCTGACAGTACTGTCTTTTTACTGCCAAACAGCATGAAGTTCATACCGGTTCCCAGCCATTCGTTTACTTCCGGAAGGACGTTGGAAAACAGCTTCAGCCAAATAAAGCCCACTACCAGGGCACTGATCAGACAGGGAACAAAAAAAATCGTCCGATAAACCTTCTGTGCCTTGATCCCGCTGTCTAAAGCCAAGGCCAGCAGCAAGGCACCGATATTCTGGATGATGGTGTTATAAACAGTAAAGCGCAGCGTAAAACTCCAGGCATCTTTAAACTCCGCATCTTTAAACATTTTAAGATAATTTTTCAATCCAACAAAATTTTTCTCCAGATCCATTCCGTTCCAGTCCGTCAGTGAGTAACGGACAGACAAAAATAACGGGATAATCAACCCCACCGTAAAGATAACCAATCCGGGGATGACGATGATCAAATATTGCCGAAACAACTTTTTTTCCATGGGGATCTCCTTTCTGTCAAGACCAAAAAAGGGGCAATGGCATACCCCTTTTCATTCTGTCTTGCTGTTACTTATCGGTTTGCTTTCTTAATTGGTGGTACTGGCATCCACACGGGCATCGGATGCTTCCAGAGCCGCTTCAAAAGTGGCATCTCCAATCAGCCATGCAGCAATATCCTTGGCATTCTCCTCCTGGAAACCACCCCATACAAGCTGGTTATTTCCCAAAGTTACGTCAACGATCATTCCGTCCGCCGCATACTTGTCAATGTCCGCCTGACTGGGATTCGGGTAAGTGGGTGTTACATCCTTGATCATGGGTGCTGTCTTGGTATAGTCATAAATCTTGACAGCAAGTTCCTTATCGGTGGTAAGCACTTCAAATACTTTATTGATTGCATCCTGCTGTTTCGTATCGGCACTGCTCATAAAGGTAATGTTGGGCTCGAAAATCAGCATGGAATCACCGGTCTGGTTGGGGAACGGGAAGATACCGAAGTTGAAATTCTCGTCAATATCCAGGAAGTTCTGAATGGACCAGGAGCCGGAAACCTTCATTGCCGCTTCACCGTTTACCATTCTCGCATCACACTCGGTCTGCTCAGTGGAAAAGGTATCGGCATAAGTATTGTCATAAATCAGCTTATTGTACTGATAAGCGGTCTGCATTTCCTTGCTGTCTGTATAGGATGTTTTGCCTGCCCGGAACTGATCGCCCCAATCGGGTGTCTTATTAAAGACATCGTTCATTGCAAACTGCATCGTTACGTTACCGATGGACCAGGTATCTACCATGTGGCTTGCAAAAGGGGTGATTCCCTTAGCCTGGCAGTCATCAATAATCTTTTGCAGGTCTGCCTGTGTTTTGGGAATTTCCCAGCCGTTTTCAGCAAACATATCTTTGTTGTAATAAACCCCCTGGTATAAAGCATTATATACCAATCCATAGGTGCTTCCTTCAATGGTTACATTTTCTCTGGCAGCATCCAGACCTCTGTCCAAAATTTCGCTGTCAATCTCACCCAGAATTCCCATGGGCGCATACATTCCTACATCCTGTGCCTTGCCGATAATGATATCCGGCATTCCTGACTGACGGTACAACTGCATTTTGGCGGCCAGGTCATTCCAGCCTACGCACTCCCACTCCAATGTAATATTGGGATATTTCTCGGCCAATGCTTCATCAATAAATTCTTCAATACCGGCATCTGTTGTGGACTGTCCTGCCAGTACCGTCAGCGTAATCGGTGCATCCGAAGACTCTGCTGCTTTGCTTTCTTCTTTGGCCGGTGCTGCCGCTGTTGTTGTGGTGTCATTGCCGGTGCTTTCCGGGGAAGCTGTGTCCGCTTTTCCACCACAGCCTGCTACTGCCATGGCCAGCATACAAACAATCAGCCCCATCGAGATCAAACTTTTTCTTTTCATATTTCCTCCGTTTCCACTGCCTTCAGTGATGTATTTGTTATACTGATCATACCGTTTTACTACCGGGACCCGTTAGGACAGAATTGAAAAACTTACTTGTATTATTTTGTAAAAATAAAAAACGGGCTGGAATGCCTAATCAGCAATTTCCTGTCCGTCTTTTTAGTGTATTACTTCACTTTCCTTATTCCTGAATATGAACCTTGTACAATTCACTGGTACACTTAATTCCTAATCCATTGGCATCATCACCCAGTTCTCCGTAATAATTAAAATGCCGTTCTTCATCTCCCACATCCGCACCGCAAACATACATCTGATCATCCTCTGTCAGCATAAAAGTCTGCAGCTTGTGTCCTCCCTCTTTTACCTTAAACTGCTCTCCCAAATCTCCATGCCAAACCATTTTAATGCCATCGGCAACCTTAACCGGCTCCGGATAAAAATAAGTTTCGGTCTTAAACCCGTTTTCTCCTGTCAGCAAGGAACCGTCACCAAACTGCCCCTGAGAATTATCTCCCCACATATACAGCGAACCATCCTGAGTAATGGCCATATAAAGATAATGACCAATGGTTGCATACTTTACATCAAACAGCACCGGCTGCCAGTTTTTATATTTCAGTTCCCGGCCGTCACTGAGGGAATAAGACAAACCTTTGCACCAGACCGTACCATCGCTTTTCAAGGCCAGCATCTGGCCGGCATAGCAGCGGGCAAACTTCACATCCTCCATATAAGCATCCTGATAGTCGCCGGTTCCGTGCAGCACATCATCTTCCGTTATATATAATGCATTATTGCCATAACCATATCCATTATAATCTACATATCTTACCTGTTCCGCAACCTTTGTGCCGCTCTGCCACTGATAAACTGCGATGCCCTCCTGATCGTACTTTCCGGTATCGGCATATTCATCCAGATACAGCGTGCCGTCTTCAATATAAAATGTCACAAACTCTGTTTCACTGCGGGTACAGTGGAATGCCTCTTCATAAAACTCTGCTGCCGGTTTTCCATAAAAATCTGTCGGTTGGGCGGAAATATCGATGGTTTTTTCTTCTCTGTAAGGCTCCTCTGCCAGGTTTTCTTCCTCTTGTTCTTTCACTTCCTGCTGCGCCTGCTCAGGCTCTGCATCCTCCCAGAATAATTCTTTTCTTAAACTGATTCCGGCAATAACTGCAATCAGCAGTATCGTCCCACCGGTAATAATGCTCCTTATCTTTCCCTGTTTTTCCACAAGCTGCTCCTTTACTTCATACAAAAGTGATTATCCTTTACACCTTTACTCCCATGGACTTTTCAGTATACTTATGTTATAGTTGCTATAATCTTTTGCTAATATGGGCGAAAGATTGTATAAATGCAGTAAATAACTTAAAAACATTTAACAAAATCCGGGGGATATAACCAAATGAATAAACAAAAAATATTAAAGGAACTTCTCAGTTACTCAAAAACAATATTGTTTTCCATGATCCTTGCTTATTTTATCAGCAGTAAATTAATCGCCAATGCGCAGGTACCTACCGGTTCCATGGAAACTACGATTATGACCGACAGCCGCATCATCATTAACCGGCTTGCCTATCACTCTGCCCTGCCGGAGCGGGGGGATATTGTTTCCTTCCCACATCCCGATGATAAAGATTCCATTCCGCTGTTAAAAAGAATTATTGCCCTGCCGGGGGAAACCATTCAGGGAATCAGCGGTATTGTTTACATCAACGGAAATGCTCTGGAGGAACCCTACGTTAAAGAACTCTTCCTGACTGATTTCGGCCCTTACACCGTGCCGCAGAACTGTTATTTTATGATGGGCGATAATCGAAACAACTCCTGGGATTCCCGTTATTGGAAAAATAAGTTTGTTGATGGCAATACCATTATCGGAAAAGCATCACTGGAATATTATCCGGAGTTCAAGCTTTTTTGAAAATCAAACCTCATTCAGAAATACTTGTAATTTGTCTGCAAATCTTCCGACGTGCAAGCCATCTACGAACGAATGATGTGCTTGCACCGAAATTGGCATTACCATCTTCCCATCTTTTTCATAATATTTCCCCCAACCAAAAAGCGGCGTAGCATTATCTTTCCTGCCGGAATTGGTATGGGATATGTGGCAATAAGAAATCCATGGCATAGGCGAACATTGAAATACATCATTTCCCAGGGGTCCGGTAAAATATTCTTCCTGTTCTCTGGCTGCTTTGGTTGCTGCCACTACATAGTCTGTCATATTGTCCTGCATCGGAATATTAATTACCTTGAACAATTCTGTTTCCTTATTCAGATAAGTAAATGCCGTATCTATCTGATCAAACAGGACTACCTTTCCTTCTAAAAAACGATACCTGAATTCTTCTATTTCATTGGCACATTTGCATACCGCATAAACCATCGCAATGCTAAAAGAGGAATGGTTTTCTTTTACTTTTTTAAGAAAATTGGTGACATCCAGTTCGAAGGTCACACAAAATGCCGGTTCGATACTATTGCGGAAGACCATACAGTGCGTGGCACGTTTCCAGGTGGTTTCATCTATAACTTTGTATGTATTTGCCATCTATAATCTCCTTTTATATCACTTTCCCTTGCTGCCTTCTAGAGCAATGCAAAATGTGGGCTCTCAAAAATATGCTTCATTTGGCATAAGCAAAAAGGGTGACCGGCAGGGTCAATCATAACTGTCCACTCATTGGAAAATTGTTTATCTGCCACCGTTGCCCCGCATTGGATAGCATATTGAACCGCTTTTTCCAAATCGTTAACGGCCAAGTCAAGATGGGCCATTTGCTGCTGCGCTTCCGGCTCTTCCGGCCACACCGGTGGTTTATACTCAGGGTTTCGCTGAAACGTTATCCCGGGATAGGCTCCCTGATTAACCCCCGGTGCACTCACGATTACATATTCATCATCAAAGTACGGGATTTCCCACTTCAGCAGCGCTGCATAAAAATTGGCCAGTTCATGGGGTTCCTTGCAGTCCAGTGTAAAGGCACTCATTTTGATTTTCAGTTCATCCATAACAGTAATCCTCCTGTTTAATAAAAACTCAATACATTGACCAGCGACTTGTATCTATCGGTCTTTTGTTCAATATCCTCTTGCGAAACCCCGTAATACAAATGAATATCCTTTAAAATAGGCTCCATGACTTCTTTTGCACCACAATAGGAAATAGAAATACCCGGATAAAGCATATCAACTTCTATTTCCATTGTTTCATTCTCACCATTGCTTATCAGAAAAAGGTGATAATCTGTCGGATATACTACATCAGAAATCATATCCACTTTTCTTTCATATTGGCTTATTTGTTCCGTAAGCAATCTTTGCCATTCTTTCACCGCTTGTACATCACTGAAATCTTCCGGCGGCGGAATTTCAACATTTTCCCCAAGTAATTCCGGCTTCTCTCTCTGAATAAGTGCATACTTCATACTGCTCTTGCATTTTTCATAATATGGATAAGACGAATCCGCTTCAACTGCTGCATAATGCTGTTTCATATACTGTATCGTTTCTTCCAGCGTATGCCCGTCCGGTACAATGGACTTTTCAGCAAATTTTCTTTTTTTCTTAAACTTGCGGTTTAAAAATTCCTGTTTGATTCTTCTGAAAATATTCTTATCCTTATATTTTGAACCAACCAAAAAGATAGATGTTGGCCCGTCGGCACCACCAATAATTGAAACTGATTGGGCTGATTTTTTCATGCTTCCTCCTTAGATAGATTTTTTAGCCTTTTCTCAGGTAACAGCAGCGTAACTGAATTGATGTCTTTCTTCAGCTTTTCTTCAAATTTACATTATGGATTTCCACGGACTTTCGCCTTTACTGCTTCCTTATACCAATATATCTGCCAACCCGGCTTTTATACTGAATATATTCCTCCCCAAATACATCAGATAAATAGCTTTCTTCCTGTAAAATCTGCAGATGCAGCATAACAATCGCAAAAACAGAAAATAGCAATAGTACCCAATTAAAAAACATCAGCAGCAATCCGATATAGACACAATCAAATCCTAAAAAGGCCGGATTCCGGCTGATTGTATAAATACCCCCGGTCACCATTTCCGTTCTGTCTTCTTCGGCAAGACCTGCCCGCCAGTTATCCTTCATTGTTATGATTGCCATTCCAAAAATTACGTCACCCAGAATACCGATAATCACACTTATAGTAATCATCACTTTGGGTAATTGTGGCGATACGGAAAAAATGCTGATCACTTCAACCAGCACTACTGCATATGTGGCTATTTTCATAATAAACTCTATGTAAAAAACCTTGTCTTTTTGCTTCCCTTTGGCAATCTGATCCGTTTTTATCCCTTTTCGCCTTTGTAATATCATCTTCCCAAGATAAAAAGAATAAAATACCAATAATATCATTATACCTAAAACTTTCATGCATTATTTCCCTTCTCCAGCTGTCTTTTTGAAATCATAAATGCTAGTATAATAATCGCGGTCTTACATATTATTGACACATATAAATTGCCGCCACTTGATATTTGCGAAAACATATTGATTAAAGCATGTGTCATTACACATATCCACAAACTTTTGGTTTTTATATATAAGGCTGATAATATAAAACAGTTCGTTAAGAGCCCAGCAAAAAATGAGAACATTTGAACTTGGTATAGGCTGCCCTCAACATAAAAATATATAATATGCCAGATTCCCCAGGAAACAAATGTAATAATTGTTGCGTATATGTAATTCATCTTTTCCTGTAAAATGGGCTGAAAAGTATATCGCCACCCAATCTCTTCTATACCGCCGAAAATAATTGCTTTCAAAAACAGAATTATCGGTATATAACAGCTGCTTACTTCAAACTTTCCGCCAACCAGAACAAATGCAAAATTCAATACTAAAAAAACAAAGACAAGTGCATAACACAAATAAGATTTTCTGACATCTATAAAGGCAAAAATTATTTCCTTCAGAGAAATTTTTTTATATTTGATTGAAATGACAATTCCCCAAAGAGCCGCCGAAATCCCCCCTACTCCAACGGCCAGCATTCCGGTTATTGTTGTGTAGTCTGTTTTTATTCTGTTGCTGCGCAATATAAAGACTGCAATACAAACCAATATAATTTGCCCTAATGTTCCTGACAAATAAATCGAAAGTGCTTTTCTTCTTCCCATAAATTCCTCTGATTTTATTATAAAAACTACGAAATGTATCCCCATCTAAACTTTTATCTAATTCCAGTCTTTCCATCATCCTTCCTCACCTGCCCAGCTTTGATTTAATACGTAGACAAGCTTCAATATGCATAATCCAATGGCGCGATAAGGGCATTCTGATCAGCCCTTGAATATCCTTGCCGCACCAATAATCAATTAGCCAGATTGCCCTCTCGTCTTCGCTTACGGTTCCCAGTAAACGCAGCGTTACTTTGTCCTGGTCTGTCATTTTGATTTTCATATCCTGATAAGTCAACTGCCGCAATAATTGTTCCGTTGACTGGTCAACCGCAATCACATACTGATACAATTCATCAAGATTCAGCCTGGATGAAAACTCTGCTATTTCCTGCTTTACCAATTCATTTCCGGTGGTTATGATCGGTGAATTCATTCTGCCCTGATAATCATTGGCCAGAAAAATTTGTGGGTCCTTCCTAATTAAAGACTGCACAACAATATCTTCAATCCTGAATACATGAAACAAGGAGTAGGCGATGGTTTTACTATGATAACCATCAGCATTTATAAAGGGCGTCGAACAGAAATCTTCTCTGCTCAACGTATCTTTGAATGCAAGCATTTCCTGCATTAATTCTTTTCGCAAAATAATCAATGCCTCAATTCCGGAAGAAAATGTTTCTTTCTTCTTTATTTGTGACTGCATTGTTTTATTCTGCTCGGACCATTCCTTATTCATATGACATCCTCCGCTATGCACATCACTTTTTACCCAATCTATATTTTCTTAACTCCCGTTCTCTTTCCTGATACTTTCCGATACCTTTATATGTTAACTCAAAGCCACATTTTTCCAGCACTTTATGCGAAGCCTCATTTTCTTCCAAAGCAATTCCGTAGATAATGTCAATTTCAAGTGCTGACATAATCACCGGTAAAAATGCTTTGACAGCTTCTGTTGCGTAACCATTTCCGGTATATTCCCCGGCAATATGATAACCTATTTCCCAACCTTCTTCTATGCTGCACGCTTGAACATATCCAATGTTTATATTATCTTTGAAAATAATAGGATAAACAAACGGTCCCTCAGGAGACTGGTAAGAATTTATTAGCCAGTTTACCGTTTTCTCAGCTTCTTCCAGCGTTTCAAATACTTCGTCCGGGACAAATCGCCGATTATCCTCATCCAAAGAATTTCTTTGGATATCACCACTCATTTCCGGTGTTAAATCTGTTATTAGTAACCGCTCTGATTTTATATGCATTTTTAACCTTTCCCAATCAGTAACCTAATTCTTCATCTATAAAGATAATCTCACAATTCATTCCCATAGGCGGACGTTCTATTATCGTGGTAATCCGGCAGATTCGGCCGGGACTGTTGCAGTCATAACACTTATCGCCTTTTACGGCACATGGTGTTTTAGCACCTATACGTTTGGCATTTAGCGGTGATGCAATATTTTTACTTCGATATATTGCCTGTTCGATATTCTCTGTAATCTTATTTTTTCCCACCACATAATAGCAAGTCTCCGGACCAAAAGAGGTCATTGCAACACGATTACCGGTTCCATCAATATTGACAATCTCCCCGGATTCCGTTACCGCGTTTGCACTGGTTATATAAACACCGGCATGTCCGGCCAGACGCCGCACCTCGGGGGAAGCTATCTTATTATGCCAAATCACCGCATTATTTTGCTGCAGTGCCTCATATAATCCCATTTCCCGCAGGGTTACACTTCCGCCAAAACCAATCGTCCGGCCTTGTAACTGATTAAAAAGGTAATCTCTTGCTTCTTCCCTGGTGGCAAATAGCTGTGTTCTGAATCCATGATTTTCAAAATTTTTTCTGATTTCTTTATAATCCACATCAATACTTTTCATTTTTCCGCACCTTTTCCAATTCCTGCTTTTTCCTGTTTAAATGCCGTTCTTTTACTCTCGGTTTATACTTATCACACTTCTGGCAGTAATGGGCATGATCGGCCTCCCTGCCCTTGGTACATGTCCCAACACAAACATAGTATAAACATGGTGTTTCTCTGTCCTTTGCCATTTTCCAATCTCCTTTACCCTATAAATGGTATCAATCTATTATCATTTCCCTAACAGCCTGCTCCCAATATTTTTCCGGAATGTCCGGCCAGGTACAAAATCCTTTCTCTTCTTCACAAAGTATCATTGCTCTGGCCAATACGCTGCTGTGAGATATCTCACCGGTACGCAACAGATTTTCTGATACTTTACACCACTGTGGCGCCGCTGCTGCCAGTCCTGATTCATAGAGGTCAGACACCACTTTTTCGACATCGTAATCAAGACTAATAAATTCCTCTTTCCACTGATTGTTCTGAGCATGCAATATCATAAGCTGCGCCTTTCCGGCGCTTCGCAATGATACCCCTGCTGCCCCCGGGTTTAATACAACCTTGCCGTTATGTTCCATCTTTTCTTGAATATGCGTATGTCCGCACAAAATAATAGAATTTTTGTCTTTCTTAACTATTTCAAATGTCTTTTCATTCTCAGGAAGCATTTTTTCATTGTTCCTCGCAGGAGAACCGTGACAAATAGTTATATATGGCATATCTTTCACCCGGATCTCGCCACTGATGGGCATTCCTCTAAAAAAACTCATATCTGTTTCTGCCAGATGATTATATGTATATAACAATGAACCGGTGGTGGAATCTTGATCTTTCCACCCCTTTTCACCTTGAATTTGATAATTAAGCCAATAGTCTTCCTTATTACCTCTGATAAAATGGCAAGGGTACTCATTAATGATATTAACGATGATTTCCATTGTCTTTTCCGGATAGGCAAGTTCACCAACATAGTCCCCTAAAAAAATAAACAAACTGACCTTTCTCGATAATGCATACCTGATACATTCTTCCAGCGCAACGTAATTTCCATGTATATCCGACAGAACCGCTATCTTCATTAAATCTTCTCCCTAACCTTATGCATGAGAAAATTCCGGGAAATACAGCTTTTCCTTTTCAATCTGGGTCAATGCTTCGCCATAATAAAAAAACCTGTAACCCTCTGCACCATCATAAATCTGCGTCTCAAACAGCTCCGCCTCCTCTGCACAAGGTGCAAATCCGAGAATGACACGGTCAAACTCTCCGCTGATATGTGCCAATACCTGTTCTAACCGTATGCGTTCTTTGCAAATTACACTTTGCAGATGCAGTATGCCGTCCTGCCGGTTCATAACGATATAACAATCCAACTTACTGCTGTAATAGACCTCTTTCATCGCCGATGTGTAAAACATTTGAAGCGCAAATTTATTTTTCTGTTCCAGGGCAGCATTGACAGCACTGTCTCTCACCGCCTGGATATACCTGTTCTTTTGTGTCTGTTCTTTTGGTTCAACCGGATGGAAGCACTCTTTCGCATCCACTTCTCCTGCTTTTTTCTGGATCATCACCTTTACGTTATCTTTTAAAGTGTACTGATATTGCATTCCCCGGGAAAAACCCAGCTTATCATAAAACTCCAACGCCCCGAGATTGCCGAATAGATAGATACCATCACATTTCCCTGCATAATCGGCTAACACCTTCTCCATCAATTCCCTTGCATATCCCTGGTTTCTGTATTCTTTTCCGGTCATAACCGTTCCCAGTTGAATGAAATGCTTTTCCTGCCCATTCTGGATAAACTCCATTCGGTTGACAGATACATTGGCGATTATCTTACCGTCTTTTTCATAAGAATACGGTATGTAATCCCCCTCAAAATATCCATTCTTTGTCCAATCCTCAAAATCAAATCCGAAGGTTTCCCTCGTCAACAGGTTTAATGCATGACGCAAAGTGTTGTCCAGCATATAATCTTTTACAAATTTAACTTCCTCCGGCCCTCCTTCATTCGCTATTCATGGAAGTACAAGTTCTGCATAACTAAAAGTTGAGATACATAAAAATCAGGTCCTCCTTTTGGACGAATCCATTCTTCTTGTAAAAAAGTTCACTTGGATACCCTTTTTCGGTATTAAGCACAATACCAACATATCCCATAGCACCTAATTCCTCCTTGGCATAGTTAATCATTTTGGTACCAATGCCTTTTCCTTGTGACGAGGGGACTATGCAAAATTCATCAATAAAATACTCACTCCCATGCAAATATGTGTTTTTTCTGCCAATCATCACACCTGAAATATGCGTATCCTCTTCATACACATAACCGATGGATATGGGCCCGGACATCAGCTCCCTTATTCTTGTCATTGCCAATTCCATGCTCCACTCTTCGTTCCAGGGCTCTTCTGCAAAGGTTTCCATATAGCACTTTGCTGCCTTTTCCAAATCACTATCTAAATATCTTCTTACCATTTTCCGACCTCTTAAATCATCTGTTTTTCATTTAAAATACTCACGCAGAATCAGTTCTGTAATACCTTCGTTCTGCCCGCCTTCAATTCGAAGAACCTTTGGTTCTAAGCCGTAACCAAATTCACGGCTGACAGCATCCTTGATATTGGTACCGCGATTATAACCATGTATGATTCGAATACGATAGACACTTTTCTCTGCACTGCTTACAATTTTAGCGATTTTATTAACTGCTTCCTGGGCCGTCAGTCCATGAACATCCATTTCTATAATTGGCGAACTCATTTTCACTCTCCACATCCAAATTTTCTAGGACAAACCACTCTGCAACGATTGCAGTCTACAGTACCAAATCCTCTTGCATTCTTTCCGAAGGCATTCGGCCGGCATAAGCTCTGATTCACCATTCCGTCTGCAATGGCCTGTACCGGGCAGGAATCCATGCACTTCCGGCAGCCGGCTATACAGATATCCGCACAAAATTCATCCGATTCCAGGTCCATATCTGTCAGAATCGCACCAATGATCAGCAAATTCCCATACTGGGGATTCAGCAGCAAACCATTTTTGCCCAACTGCCCCAAACCGCTCTGTACCGCTGCATGCCTCATGGAAATTAACCCTTTTCCGGTCATGGTCTCTTGCTCCCAATACTCATAGGGTGCATCACAGGGAAGCGGTATCGCCATTGCATCAAAACACTTTTCAATAAACCTGGCCCCCTCTAATGCAATCCTGTCTACTTCGGAGCAAATAAAAGAATTGAAATGCCCATAGATTAAGCGGGAGTCAACCTTCATCAAACCTTTTGACAAAGACTTCCCAAATACAATAACCGATTTACATTCTCCGTAGATATCCTTCGGTGAAAATCCTTCCGGAGCATCGGCAAATCTTTCAATATTCGCAACCCCGCATACATCTGCTCCGTAAACTAAAATTTCTTGTTTGATCTTTTCCTTCATCTGTTATACTCCTCCTTAATATTTCTATTGTACCAAATAAATTATTTAAAGTCTTGTATAAATTAATGCTACATCCCCTGTAATACTTTTATAACAAAAAACCGAGGCTTTTACCTCGGATTTTGTCTATTATCCTGCATAATGCATATCATTACGATTTTAGTTTAAATCTTCCCACCAGACCATCCAGATTTTCTGACTGTGCATTCATTTCCTGGGCGGTTGCGGCACTTTCTTCCGCAGCGGCACTATTCTGCTGAATTACCTGGGCAACATGGTCGATACCAAAAGTAATCTGTTTGATTGCTTCAGCCTGTTCTTCTGATGCAGTTGCTATATTTGCAGCAATTTGAGCTGATTCTTTGATTCCCTCCACAATATGTAAAAAAGATTCTGAAGTTTTATCGGCAATCTCTGCACTCAATTTGGCTTTTTCAATGGAATCGGCGATAAGCAGTCCTGTATCTTTTGCAGCGGCAGCACTTTTTGCGGCAAGTTCTCTTACTTCTCCGGCAACAACAGCAAATCCTTTTCCGTGTTCTCCGGCTCGTGCCGCCTCTATAGCCGCATTGAGGGAAAGAAGATTGGTCTTGGAGGCAATATCATCAATGGTCTTAATAACCGCCTGAATATTTTGGCTGGCAGCATTCATTTCCTTTACCGCTTCCATCATATCCATCATTTGATCGGAACCCTTTTCGGCATTCAATTGAATGGTGGTGGCCAGGGTTGCTGCTTGTGAAGCCATGCTGACATTGGTTGCTGTCTTATCCGAAACTTCCTCGACGGAAGACGATAATTGTTCGATCTGACTGGTCTGTTCAACGGCTGCTTCCGCCAGCATCTGACTGCCATCGGCAATCGTCTTGGAACCATTGGCGACACCGGAAGTAGCATTGCGTATCTCAGACATCAGGTTATTATAGGAATCAACCAGACGATTAATCGCATGGTTCATGGAATCCTGTTCCGATCTGATGGAGATATTAGCAGTATAATCTCCACCGGCCAGACGATCCAGAAAGGCAGCCTGGGTCTGGATACCCTCAACCATATTCCGGAAGGCATCAGCTAAAACACCTATTTCATCATCCGTATGCTCCGGCAGCTGAATCTCTATTTCGCCTTTTGCAATTTGAGAGGCATCATCGGCCAGCCGGCCCACCAGTTCAAGCTTCACGCCTATTTGCTTGAGGCACTTGATAATTGTCAGCATCATTGTTGCCAGACTGATCAAAGATAACAAGATCATAATCGACGTTATCACCGTTGCAATGAGAGCCTGCCTGGAGGTCCTTGCATCCAGTTTCTGCTGAAATTGATTCATGGTTTCGGTAATGGGTTTTTTCCCTTTTTCATAGGCATCTCCAAACATCAATTCCCGTGCCTTTTCAAAGTCCCCTGCATCAACTGCTGCAAACGCTTCTGTCTCTAACTCAGCCAGAGTATTTGAGTAGTCCGCCGCTTGCTGAACCAGTGCCAGTTCACTCTTGGTAGCATGGTATTTTTTGAGAATCTCTACTGCTTTTTCCCGGTTTTTGTCGGTTTCGATTTCCCTGTTATAATTATTAAGATAAGTCTTATCTCCATATTGAACATAACAGCGTGCTTCGTTAGTGAGCAGATCGGATGCATCCGAAAGCTGTATACCCGCAGCTCTTAGTGCTTCTTTATTTTTTAATGTACTTCTTTCATAGAAAAAAGAAATAATCATTAAAACAATTGCAATCATTGAGATTGCAAAAACTTTTACAATGACCTTAATAATATCACT
Organism: Lachnospiraceae bacterium; assembly: GCA_031555615.1. Lineage (GTDB taxonomy): Bacteria > Bacillota > Clostridia > Lachnospirales > Lachnospiraceae > UBA935. Next base: position 49,550 of record JAVBUF010000063.1, read on the forward strand.
TATTTTCATGGTTGTTCTCCTTGATATATTTGTAAGTCTAATATATTCTTTATTTCAATATGGGTCAATCCAAATCATTTGTTAAATATATAATTCAACCTTATGGCCAAAAAAACATTTAACCTCTTTTTATTTTATAGTACTTATGCACTATTATTGTAGCCAGCAAGAAACCCGTTCTTCAAAGTCCTTCAGGCTGATTGGTTTTTCAATATGTGCGTTCATACCTGCTTCCAGACATAGCGCAATATCCTTTCTGTCGGTATTGCCGGTCATGGCAATGATGGGTGTCTGAATGCCTTGCTTTCTGATTTGAATGGTTGCTTCAAACCCATCCATTACCGGCATATTAATATCCATTAAAATAAGATCAAATTGCTGCTGCGCCAAAATATCAAGTGCTTCCTGCCCGTTTTCGGCCAGCACCACCTGGGAATGAAAATATTCCAAAATCCCCCTGGCAATTTCCTGATTTACCTCTACGTCCTCACATAAAAGCACCCTTGCACCATTCAGACTTTTTTTCGTTTTCGTCTCGTCAATCTCTCTTTGTCCTTGCAGTCCGGACCTGAAATATTTATAGGAAGCGGTGGCTTTTTTAAGTGGGATCACAAACTCGCTTTCCGTCCCAATGCCGACCTCACTTTGAACCGAAAAAGTACCGCCCATAAGGTCAACCAGATTCTTTACAATCGAGATGCCCAGACCTGTTCCGCCATAGCGCATATGGGAATCTAAATGAAACTGTTCAAAAGGCTGGGTAATCTTTTCAACTTGTTCGGGTGTCATGCCGATACCGGTATCGCATAAATAAAAGGTCACCATCATCCCGCCGCGCCTTCTGGCTTTCAGCGATACATCAAGGTTGATGCTGCCGGTATCGGTAAACTTCGCAGCATTATCAATCAGGTTATACAACAATTGACGGACTCTGTTTCGGTCAGCCCGAACCCGCTGGGGTATTTGAGCATCCAAGGAGTAGACCATCTCAACATCACGATCCTCTAAACGGGGCTCAACCGCCTCCATTACCTCCACAATCAGTTCTTCCAGATTAAATTCAGACTCCACCAGCTCCATTCGCTGCGCTTCCAGTCTTGAAAAGTCCAGGATATCATTAATAATGTTCAGCAGTACATGAGCCGATTCATTAATTCTCATAAGCGATGCAAAACCGGGTCGGCTTAAATCTCCTTTTTGCTGCATGATATGTAATTCCGACAAACCGATTATGGCATTCATCGGCGTGCGGATTTCGTGGCTCATATTTACAAGAAATTTGCTCTTCATCTGATTCGCATCTTTTTCTTTTTCTGCCGCCAGACGCAAAAGCTCCGAATATTGTATTTCGGCACTAATATCCTTCAAAATAGTAATAATCACCCGCTGACCCTGATAATAACTCATAATGTCAAAAACGTCACTTTCAAAAATACGGCCTTTATCAGACTTGTGGCGCCATTGCCGGTGCTGTGTCTCACCTGTTTCCTTCAGCTTTTCAAAATAAGGCAGGATAAAATCTTCAGGGGGCTGTCCATCCGCTTGAACATCTGCGTAAAAATCGCGTATTTTTCGATTCATCGCCGTCTCTTTTGAAGGAAGTTCAAACAACTTTACAAAAGCTTCATTGACATACAGAATAGATCTACTGCTTTCCTGAGAAATAATCAGTGGCAATGGCAGTCCATTCATCATTTCATTCAATTCAATTTCATAATTCTTAAGCTGATCACTTTGATACTCGCTTTCCTCTATGTCCACACACCAAACCACATGGGCTGAGCCACCGGTATAAGGAATCCGGGTTACACTTGTATAAAAGCGCCGCGCCTCCTGCTCGATTTCCTGTTCTTCATTCTCCGCCGGACATACCTGGCAATATACAACATCCGGTGCCTGGGCATCTTTTAGCTTTGTAAACAGTGGATGGTCAGCAATACCCATCCCCCTTTCAAGTCCAAACTTCTCACTTAAATACACATTGCATTCTCTGATCTTCTCTTCGGATACCAATGCATATCCAATTGGTGCCATTTGCAGTATTTTTTCCAGATGCTCCTTTAAGGCACGTATTTCATCATCCTTCTCCAGCAGTGCATCCGTTTCTACCAGATTCTTCTGCAGTTGTTCCAGCTCCTTATTTCGCCTGCCCATAATATAGGTGAATGTCAATATACCGGCAACACCGCAAAGCCCCAAACTGCCCAGCAGCACCAACAACCAGAACTGCAGTGGGTTGGCTTGATAAAATTTTAATGAATGATTAACAAATACAGCATCAGTCAGGGCCGAAACCTGTCTCTCACTTATTTGCCACTTTTCCATAACACTTACATCAAAATACCAGGCATTGCTGTTGCCTCCATCCCATTGCACCAGAATATTTTCAGCCTGCATTCCGGATAGTATCTGCTCCGCAACAGAAACAGCACGTTTGCCCTGCTCGTAAGGATCAACATATTTTCCGCCGATCTGACCATAACCAAAGGATGTTTTTTCCAGTCCGAAGATTGGCACCGGACAGACTTCACAGAACAACGACTGACTTTCCCGCTCAGAATAATAACGCCCGGTCTGGTCATTCAAATATTCCCCGCACAACACAACAGAATCTGACGGTAATGCCTGCAGGGTATTCAAAAGCTCCTCCATCGGCACATCTTCATTATATATAACTTCAACTTTTTCATTGATGACTGACAATTGCTTCTGCATATCCTTGCGCCAGGCATTACCTGACTCGGTATAGTCATTAATAACAAATACCTTGCGCGTTTTCGGAAAAAGCTGCAGGGCCGTTTGTACGGTTTCTACTGACGAAATCGTTTCCGGAACCACCGCGGCTATTTGATCCATACCTTGTGTTTGCTCGGGTTCATAATTATTTATACCACAAAATACAGTGGGAATATTCGGAAACAAATAGCCATATTGATCAATCATCAATTGATATGCCTGATTATCAGCAACAATAATCAATTTCGGAATGGTTCCGACAAAATCAGTCCGCAAAAGAGCCTGAACATTGCGAATTTTTGTTTGGTGGTCTGCCACTTGCGTGGCATCCAGATAGGCGGTGTACAAATCATACTCACCCAATTCCTCAAGTCCCTGCTCAACCGCACTTACAAAACCTGAATCCCATGCTGTTTCAGCATTATTGGAACAAATCAGCAGGATGCTGTCTTTTTTCTGTTGGAAGCCAGATGTATCCTCGATACTTTCATTTTTTAGTATTTTTAATAGTGTTCCGTTGGCACGCATCTCCGCCAGTACCTCCCCTACCTGGGGCACCAGCGATTCATATTTTTTATTCAAATACATATAGGCCGGCACTCTGTCAAGAACACCTTGCTCCTTTATACCGGGAATAATCGGTGAAACCTGACCGGTAATGGTTATGGATACGACAACATCTATTTTACCTTCTTTAAGTGCCTCCAGCATTTTTTTCTGGCTTGTAAACTGAATCCGGTCATTGACCGTTGTCGGAACATGGGAATCAATATATGGCTTTTGAGCCAAATGCCCGACAGTAAGACCCGCAAGGTCATCCCATGTTTGAATGACCCTTGTCTCGGACTCTCTTGTATAGGCAGTCAGCATAATCTCTGCAACAGGTTCAGGTACACAGACGATATTCGGATAAGCTTCCTCCAGACCGAAAACTCTGCCGGTATGACCGTCCTTTTCGCCGCTGTTAACCTTATTCATACCAACATTACTGCTGCGCGCCGTAATCGTAATGTCATAACCGATTTGTCTAAAAACCTCATATGCCACATTGTCAAGCGTATTGGGAAAGTCGTTTGCAGAAACCATCTGCAGCGTCGGCAGCTCGCTTGCAGATACAAACATCTTTGCCGGCCATCCTATACCAATCACACATAAGAATATGATTATCGCTGCTTTCAATTTATATTTTCCTGTTGGCATAAAGTTTTCCTCACTTAGTTCAGTTGTTTGCGAATCAGGTTGCTTATCCGCTCATATTCCTTAACCAATACATCGTAGCTGGCCTGAATCGGATTATCTTCATATCGCTTTGCCAAATGGTGGACCGTCATAATGCCCAAATTACCGGCAATACCTTTCAGGTCATGAACCGTCCGGCGAAGCTGCTCCTCATCGCAAAGCTCATAGTCTGTAAAGTGATAGTGTCCGGCAAAGTTTAACAACGCCAGCACATACCGCTCATCCTTGTTAATAAACCGACCGCGCCCGCTGATGATGTCTATTTCCGTACCCAGCAACGAAAGTCTTTCGCTCATTGGTTTTAGATCTGCGTCATGCTTACTACCCCTGACAAGTTTCTCCTGCGGCAGCCATTTGACCAATTGCTGCTGCAAACGCTCAATGCTGATGGGCTTGCCAACATGGGCATTCATACCTTCATCTATACATTTCTGCACTTCATCCTGCATGACATTGGCTGTAACGGCAATGATGGGGATGTTGGCATATGGTTTATTGCTTGCCCGGATGATCTGCGTAGCTTCATGACCATCCATTACCGGCATCAAAATATCCATTAAGACAAGGTCAAACACCTGCTGCTCAAGCAGATCAATGCCTTCCTGTCCGTTGTTTGCCACTACCGGCTCAATGCCAAATATCTCCAACACACTGACCGCTACCTCTTGATTGATAATATTATCCTCACAGAGAAGTATCCGGGCATCCTTGAACTGAATATGCTCCTGGCTGCCTGTTAAAGGTGCTTCCATAGCATCACACAGCTTGCGGATAAATTCAGATGGGCAGAAAGGTTTTTCAATAATATCATCAAAGCCGGCATCTCTGATTTCGGAACTGATCAACTGCTTCACATACGCCGATACCATCAGCAGCTTTGTGGAACTGCCTCCTAATATGTTTTTCAGCTCCCTGGCTGTATCAATTCCATTTTTTTCCTGCATCATATAATCAACAATAATAATATTAAAATATTGATTATTTGCGGCGTATTCCTCTGCCAGCCTAATAGCTTCATCACCGCTTTGTACCGCAACCGGATCAATTCCCACGGAATTCAGAATATGGGTCATAATTTCTACCGAAATAGGTTCATCGTCAACAATTAAAACGCGTTTCTGAGAAAGCCAGGCATTGGTAAATGTATCGGTTATTTTTTGCGCTGCAGGCGGAATCCTAAAGGGAATGGTCACTGTACTTTTGGTACCCGCACCGATTTTACTTGACACTTCAATACGGCCATTCATTAAATCAATTAATTGTTTGGTAATGGTCATACCAATACCCGAACCAACCTGATACTCAACTACATTGTGGAACTGTTCATAAGGTAAAAACAATCGGTCAACCTGCTCCTGTGTCATTCCATATCCGGTATCGCTGATGATAAATGCAAAAGTACCAATGTCACCATGCCGCTCCACTTGCTTTACCTCCAGCTCAATAATACCGGCCTGAGTATATTTTGCAGAGTTATCCAACAGGTTTTTCAATATCTGCCACAACCTGGTCTGATCGGCATAAATTCTGTTGGGTACCTCCGTATCAACCTTCAAAAGAATTTCTACCATTTTACTTCCAACACGCTGTGACGCCATCAGAAGCGCACCTGACAACACTTCCTCTAATTCTATTTCCTCTATATAAATAACAAGCTCTTCCGCCTCGATTTTGGAGAAGTCCAAAATATCATCGATAATCGTCAGTAAGTTCTTACTGGACAATTTAATTTTTTGGAACAAATCCACCATATCTCTTGTATGCAATTTGGTAAGTTCTATTTCTGCAAGACTGACAATGGCATTCATGGGTGTCCGAATCTCATGGCTCATATTGATGAGGAATCTGCTCTTCATCTCGTTGGCGTACTTTTCTCTTTCAGCCGCATTATATAACAATTCCTTCTGTTTCTCTTCTGCATCAATATCTTGAATAATAAGCATATATGCTGATTTTCCACGGTATACAATGGGACTGGTAATTGCTCTGATGGAAATCGGTTCCTCCTGCCCGGGCTTACTATAGAAATATTCTGAGATCACCTGCCCTTCTTCGGCTACTCTTTGAGGCAAATTATCTACCCGCAGGAGTAAATCTTCATCCTCCTCATGTCTTTTTCTAAAACGCTTAAGTACCTTCTCGTGTTCAAGCTCCTCCATACTCCCAACATTGTTCAGTTGGAACATTTCATCGTTTGCATACAAAACCTCTTTTACTGCATCATCAACAATCATGATCGGTATCGGAAGTACAGAAAGCAGCTCCTGCAATTCATCCTGCACAAGCTGTAAAGAATCCTTGGCCCTTTCGCCTTCCTCCACATCAATAAACCAGACAAACATATCATCCGGAATATTCTCATTGTAAACCACAAAGTTAGCAAGAATGCGTTTCGTTTCGCCGGAAAGCCGCCTGATGGTGACCAGGCGTCCCAGCAGAATATGATTTTCACGAATATACTCCATGTTCTTACTGCGTTCCTGGGGATCTGCATAAAGTGTTTCTATTGCTATTCCCGGGGTCATATCACATGTCGTTGCTGCATATTCGTTTGATTCAACACAAATTCCATCCTTTGAGCGTACATATCCAATGGGTGCGCTTGCAATAGTCTTTTCAAGCCGGGCCTTAACTTCATCAATTTCCCGCTCCCTGGCTAAAAGTTCTTCCGCACTGTGGAGATTTTTTTGTGTCTCTCTTAATGCTTGTGTGCGTTTGCGGACAGAATGAAAAGACCATATCGTTATACCGGCAACAACAAACAATAACAATGCCAGTAAAAAAATCAGCTTAAACTCAGCGGGATATTTTTCAATTATACTCAGGTTAGGATTGAGTAATATAGAGTCTTCGGGAAGCTGTCTGGTCTGAATTCCGTAGTGCTCCATCACCGCTTGATCAAACATCCATTGATATGAGTTTGTATCCGATATAATCTGCATTTTTACAAAATTAGGGTCATAGAAAATCTGATTAATCAATTCCCCTGCTTTTTTTCCCTCTGCATTAACGTCTATGTATTTGCCGCCAAGCTGTCCGTATCCGATACTTGTGGACACCAATCCAAAAATCGGCACTTCGGCAGCTTCCGACAATAGTGTCTGAAATTCCTCCTCCGAAAAATGTCTGTCTGTATAATCCATCATATACTTGCCGCAAACAATAATCGTATCCTTAGGCAAATTCTTCACTGTGTTCAAAAGCTCGTTAACGCTTGTCTTCTCGTTATAGTAAATGTCAACAGTCAAGTCCAGCTCCGAAAGCTTTTCACTCATAATCGAGCGGACCGTCATACCAGGTTCCGTGTGGTCATTAATTACAAAAATACGTTTTGTATCGGGGAACATTTTCAATGCCTCGGTAATTGTTTCCTGAACCGGATACTGTTCCGTATACCCAACAAAGGTTTGGACAAACTGGTGCATTTTTTCGGGAGGACATTCTGTTATTCCAAATACAGCAACGGGAATATTTTCAAATAAAGTGTAATAATTCTGACGTACAAAATCGAACGCAATTTCATCCGATACGATAATATAGTTTGGCATATTGTTGTAATATTCGCTGCGAATCAAATCGGTAAAAAAATCAACGCGACTTCCATCTTTACTAAAATTACTTTGATTTAAGCTAACCCATTGAAAAACATAAGAATCCTCTTCCAGTTCTGCATGCAATCCATCCCGGAAAGACTGCACCCAATCAGTATCTGCATTGTAGGAGGTAATGTGCATTATACGCAGTTTGCCATCCGGCTCAGTATTACCTGCTGCATCCGGGTCAATCCCTTCTCCCCGTGGTATCACTTCGCTTGACAATATGCGTTCGGTCAATCCTTCCTCATTCATCTGCCTTAAGATTTTTTCCATTTCCGGCACTAAATAGCTGTGTTTCTTGTTTACATATATATAAGCATCTGATGCATCCAATGTTCGGATAAGCTCGACATTTTCGGGTACCCAAATCGTCGCACCGCTGAAAACCGGGGTCACAACATAGTCGATCTCCGAATCAGAAAGGGCTGTTTGCAGCCGCACCAGGTTTGTTTCATACATAACCGAACCTACTCCGCTGGGAAGTTTGGCCTGTATATGTGGTTTTTCGTATAAAATACCAATGGATTTACCGGAAAAATCTTCCCATGCCTTAATTTGTTTATGCTGTCCTTTTCTGGCATATACATTAAAAGAAATGCGTCCGATTGGTACTTCCACCTTTACAAGGTTGGGATAATCCCTATTGATGCCGTCAAGCTGCACCTCAAGGATATCCGCTTCCCCGTTGTTCACTATCTCAACAGCAGATGCCATCTCCTGTGAGTTAATATTTATGCTGTAACCCATCTCTGAAAGCATGGCATATAAAATACGATCCAAAGACGCCGGATAGTCCATTGAAACTGCAACACTCAGGGACTGCTCTTCCTCCGAATCCGAAGCTAATACCGTGATAGATGAACTGATTACCAGAACCACCACTAAAAATAGCAAATATATCTTTTTAAGCGACATGAAGTATCCACCTTCTTTGTATATTATTTATCGATAAAATTATAGCATATTGATATTATTTTTTCTATGTATTCCATTATTTCCGCAAAAAAAGTGACTTAAATTCCATGAATTTAAGTCACTTTACAAGTGCCGCAAACCGGAATCGAACCGGTACGGGAGATTAGTCCCGCAGGATTTTAAGTCCTGTGCGTCTGCCAGTTCCGCCACTGCGGCACAAACTCAATATAATAAAGCTCCCTATAGGCTTTATTATTTCTGTAATTCCAATATATGAGCTTTGTTAAAACCTTACATATCGGATTTACCTTAGTAAGTATAACTAATTCCCATCTAGTTGTCAACAATATTTTTAATGATTCTGCTTCGCATTTTGCTTCGACAAATATTAATTGGCCAGACAGGCCTCTTCAAGGCTTCCATAACCATACATTTTTACACTATTTAACATAATATCAGCCGTAAGGTTCTTTTTCTTTTTCGCATACTCTACCACATACCGGCCGTAAAGCTCCAGCATTTTATCAGAATAAGTACTGATTTCTCCCCGAAGGTAAGTCTCATAAGAAGTATTATAAAGATTATCTTCCCGGGTGTGGATACTTCGGGCATTTTCAGCAAGAGACGGATATTCCACAGCAAATTCTTCCATCCAGTCTACCTGCATCCGGACAATGGACTCGATAATGCTTCCTTTGTGATCACTTATTTCCGGAAAGCGGTGAGCTATCCCGGCATATTCCTCCGGTGCCGTACTTGCCATCATACGTCCGTATTTTTCTTCGATCAGATTATGTCCAAGATTATATTCTCTTTGGAAGTCATACAGATATTGCAGCAACATCGGGCGGTTCCAGGTCAAATACTGGCTTTTTCGCATAATTGAAAAAGTTGGCCAGTCATTTTGGCAGCTGGCACGGCCTTCCACATTCCTGACTTTATCAAAGGCTTCAAATTCTATTTTGGCAATATCATCCACCAGTTCTTCATTTTCTTTTTGGGCATAAGCGGATTTCATAAGAAGCTCCTGAGTGTGAGTGTCCAGATAAGGCTCAGTATCGCTGATAAATCCGGCAGTATAAAGCCTGTGGGCCAGCCACCGGGCAGCCTTTTCCACCTGCTCAGCGATACTGTCGGAATCCATCCGGCCGGTCAGATCTGTAAGAATTCCATATATCTCTTCACAATTCGACAGTTCCAGCAGTCCTTTGTGCAGCCATTTATCATGGGGCGGATAACAGCCTTCAGTATAGTAGCATAGCTTCATGGCTTCACGAAGACAATCTGCAATCATAATCTGTGCGGCGGTCTTTTCACCCCTTTCCAGCATCCTGCTGTAATTATATTGACCAGTTTGAGAAAACCGGGCAACACTTTCCGCTATCTTCAGGTAAAGCACCGGTTCCGGATACCCTTTTTTTAGTTTGCTTCGAAATGCTGTAAAGATTCCTTCATCGTCCCGGAAAACTTTTCCGTTTACGGCTGCCGCCAATGCACTGTCAGATGCCTCGCTCCAATTGATCTCACCTCCCACCGTTCTGCCTAACAGCCGCTGATAAAATGAAGAAATAGTCATTACTCCCATACGCTCTTTACCGTACCAGCTGGTGTTTCTCTGATATCCCCTGAATTCTCGTGGCATTTGATCATATGCACTTTGAAGTTCCCTTCCAATCTGTTCAAAGGTTTCTTCCGATAACCACATGCAAAAACCGGGGCCCCAGTCATGATCCCGGGATAAATCATCATCAAATCCAAAACAATCCGAACCTTCGCCAACCAATCCTACGGCAATCTTATTTTCAAAATCCGGAAATTGCTCATGGATCATGTTTTTTCCATAAGTCTCATAATAAGCCTGGCATAAGACAAGCCCTGACAGTTCCACTATCGCGCTCAAATCATCATGATCCTGCATGGCACATTCACAGGCCTTCAAATTCTCACACACCCGTTGATAAAATTCGTTTTCACCCAATGATTTCCTGATTCCGTCCATGGCTTTTCGGAAATTATCTGCGGCTGCAACAAAATTTTTCTTTTTATAATAATAGGTCCCCATTGAAGATAATGCTGCACAATAATGAGTATCTCTTATATTTTCCCGTTCAAAGATCATAATGGATCGTCGGCATGCCTCTGCCGCTTCCTCATCTTGGCTCAGTTCCAAACAGGTGGCAGCAAGATTTGCATATGTCACTGCTGTTTCAAAAGCGGTATTTGGATATTTTTCGACAATCTCCAAGGCTTTCAGCAGGCTTTCCCGTGCCTGGTCAAACTCGCCCATCTCCTGATAAAGCAGACTGATATTGTTTAGCAGACTGGCAACCAACATATCGTCCGGCTCCAACTGCACCCGGTAAACTTCCATCACCTTACGGTAACATTCCATGGAATCCTCCAGCCGGCCGCCGGCTCGGTAAGCATTGGCAATATTCAGCATAGTATTGGCATAGGGGATGGTCCCCTGCAGATTCATACGTTCTAAAAGTGCCCTCGCCTGTTCTCCCATTCGGTAGGAGGCTTCCACTTCACTGATTTCCCGGTAATAGCCCATGAGTTCATTGAGTAGGGTCAGCAGGCTATTATCATCTGATTCCGCAACCGCCTGGCGAAGACCTTCCTGTAACAGTTTTTCAGCCTCATATCCCTTGTTATGGGCCAAAAGCTCATCTACCTGTTTTAATATCTTATTAACATCACTCATGTATCTTCTCCCAATTCCTGAAACAAGGTTAATTTGAAATTTATATATTACAAAAAGTGGACAAACTATTGCTTGTCCACTTCAGTGGGACCTACAGGGCTCGAACCTGTGACCCTCTGCTTGTAAGGCAGATGCTCTCCCAGCTGAGCTAAGATCCCATGGGATATAAAATTATGTAATAAACGACCCAGATGGGACTCGAACCCACGACCTCCGCCGTGACAGGGCGGCGCTCTAACCAACTGAGCCACTGGGCCAATAGCTTAAATGGACCTTCGGGGACTCGAACCCAGGACCGACCGGTTATGAGCCGGTTGCTCTAACCAACTGAGCTAAAGGTCCAAAATGCTCACGCTTTCGCGTAAAGCCGATAATCGGACTCGAACCGATAACCTGCTGATTACAAATCAGCTGCTCTGCCAATTGAGCCATATCGGCAATACTGCCTTTACTGATTTATAATCAGTAAGTGACTCCTACGGGAATCGAACCCGTGTTACCGCCG
>JAVBUF010000101.1:0-19380 GCA_031555615.1 Lachnospiraceae bacterium
CCATTAAAGATATTGAAAAAACCATTAAATATCCTTTAGCGGCCAAAGATGAGCAGGGCCGGCTTTTATGCGGAGCAGGCGTAGGTATTACCGCCAATGTACTGGACCGGGTGGGAGCGCTGGTAGATGCCAAGGTAGATGTGATTGTGCTGGATTCCGCTCATGGCCATTCGGAAAATGTCCTGAAGTGTCTGCGGATGATTAAAGAAAAGTATCCGGATGTGCAGGTCATTGCCGGTAACGTGGCAACCGGCGAAGGAACCAAAGCCCTGATCGAAGCAGGCGCTGATGCGGTTAAGGTTGGTATCGGTCCCGGTTCCATCTGTACCACCCGTGTTGTTGCCGGTATTGGTGTTCCGCAGATTTCTGCCATTATGAATGCCTATGAAGTAGCTAAAAAGGCAGGAATTCCCATTATAGCTGACGGTGGTATTAAGTATTCCGGAGATATGACCAAGGCCATTGCCGCCGGCGGTAATGTATGCATGATGGGCAGTATTTTTGCAGGATGTGATGAAAGCCCCGGTACATTTGAATTGTATCAGGGAAGAAAATATAAAGTATATCGTGGTATGGGATCTATATCAGCCATGGAAAATGGCAGTAAAGATCGCTATTTTCAAGCGGATGCCAAAAAATTGGTACCGGAAGGTGTAGAAGGAAGGGTTGCTTACAAAGGTACGGTTGAAGATACTGTGTTTCAGTTGATGGGAGGCCTACGCTCAGGAATGGGCTATTGCGGAACATTCAGTATTGAAGAACTGAAGGAAAATGGAAAATTTATGAAGATTTCTGCGGCTTCCCTGAAGGAGAGCCATCCTCATGATATACATATCACCAAAGAAGCACCAAATTACAGCGTGGAAGAATAAAGGTGCGAGAGGAGAGGGCAAGTGCAGAATTTGAAGGGTGACATCAAGGGGCAGGATACCGGAATTTACTTACAGGAACTTCAATTCAGTGAGGAACTTAAAAAGTGGCAGAGTCATTTTCATCAAATGACCGGAATTTTTGTGTATTTGGTAGACGGTAAAGGGGTACCGCTTACCGATATGTCAGGGAAAACCGAAGAAGCTAAGAAAATTCGCCAGGCGATCAGGGAAGAACAGGTGCAAGGACTTGTGACACGAGTGTCAGAAAGCGACCTGGAAGATCAGGCGATGGAAAATACTAATATACCTAATTTAAAATTAGCGGCAATTTCAATTAAAAAGAATGGGAAAGTGCTGGCGACCTGGATTATGTGCGGGGTTCTTTCCGATGCTGATGATACCGATTATATTGATCCGCCTTTGGAAGGTTTCGAGAAGATGCTGACCGAAGCGGAATTTTGTCGTGCAGTTGATGTTATGCGGGAAAATTCGCAAGCCTTATTGGAATATCAGTTTGCGGCAGTTAATGCCCAGGCAGAAAGTCGCAGAAGCCAGTTCTCCCAGCGGGAAACGGAAGAAGTCTTACACCGGATGGAAGCCATGACTGAAATTGTACAGCTTTTGGACAATGATGATTCAATTGAAGTGATTATTCAAAAGTTGCTGGAAACGGCAGGCCGATACCTGAAAATATCCGTTGCAGCACTTTTTAGTGTTCATCACAATGATGAATTGATGGATGTGGTAGCAGAATGGCGAAGAGAAGGAACGATACCTCTCCTTGAACAAAATACCAATCAAAAAAGCCTGCCCTTCTTATTTACCGATAAACCCGTGGTTATTTCAGCAGACACCGTGATCGGCAGTGCGGAGCGGGAGGAAATAGGGAAACTGGGGATCAAGGCTTTAACGGTATTGCCGGTGTTATCGGCAGAAACAAACAGTAACAGTATGTATGCCCTGTTTGGGGATGCCGGCGGAGAACGGGCGTGGCGTACTCAGGATATCAGGTTTATTAATGACACGGTGAAGATTTTATACAGTATCCTCACCAAACGGATTCAGAAAAATTCATTGGCAAGTTCCTATGCTTCTTTGGAAACCATTTTAGATAATGTGGGAAGTGCGATTTATGTAAAAGATGAAAAGACGGGGAAAATGTTATTTGCGAATCGTAATATGCGAAGCATTTTCAGACCGGAGCTGGAGAATAATACGCTGCATGAGTTTATATCCCAGGAACGGCTTTCAGGGAGCGGGAACAGCGAAGTATATCATGAAACCAGCGGTCGGTGGTATGATTTGTATTATACCGGTATTAAATGGGTAGACGGCCGGCCGGTTTATTTATATGCTCTTTATGATATAACCGAAAAGAAGCTATATCAGAAAAAAATCGAACAGCAGGCTTATTCGGATTTTCTCACCGGATTATATAACCGCATGTGTTGTGAGAGAGATTTGGCCAAATATATCGATGAGGCAAGTAAGGCAAATGCTGAAGGAGCTTTGTTATATCTGGATTTGGATGACTTTAAACACATTAATGACGGCTTGGGACATCAGTATGGAGATGTGCTGCTGAAAGCAATCGCCCATGGCTTGCAGCGGATAGCGGGGATTGAAAATACCTGTTACCGAATGGGTGGGGATGAATTTGTTATTATTGTACCCGAGGAAAGTTATCCACAGCTGGATGATATTTTGGCGGCAATTGCAGAAATATTTGAAAAACCTTGGTTTTTGAAGGATGCTGATTATTATTGTACCATGAGTATGGGCCTGGCCTGTTTCCCCAGTGATGGCAACAGTGTTCATGATTTGATTAAAAAAGCGGATATTGCCATGTATGAAGCAAAAAGAAGTGGTAAAAACCGCTATGCCAGATATGCTGCCGGGACGGATTTTAAGTCAGGAAAGCGTCTGGATATGGAAAAGAATATGCGTGATGCCACTGTCAGCGGTTATCGGGAATTTGAAATATATTATCAGCCGATTATTGATCTCAATAAAAAGGGAACGCCCTGTACCGGTGCGGAGGCACTGATCCGGTGGAACAGTGAAGAGATGGGCTTTATTCCACCGTCGGAATTTATTCCTTTGGCGGAATATCTGGGTTTGATAAACCCCATTGGCAACTATGTTTTGCTGGAGGCATGTAAAAGCTGCCGTTATTGGAACGAAAACGGTTATCCGGAATATAAAGTTAATGTTAACCTATCGGTGGTTCAGCTGCTGCAGCCGGATATTGTTCAGATTGTGGAGAAGGCCATAAAGGAAACAGGAATCAACCCTGCCAATCTGACCTTAGAGGTGACAGAAAGCCTGGCCATTAATGATATGGAAAGAATGAAAGATATTTTGGGAAATATCAAGAAGCTGGGGGTCAGAATTGCCCTGGATGATTTCGGAACCGGTTATTCTTCTCTGAATCATATTAGAGAGATTCCTTTTGATGTGATTAAGGTTGATCAAACCTTTATTAAGGATCTGGAAACCGATGCTTATTCCCGGTCCTTCATTAAGATGGTGGTACAATTGGCCGAAGCCATTGATGTCAATATCTGTATAGAAGGGGTGGAGACGAAAGAGCAGTATCGTATTCTGGCGGATATGAATGTGGGACTGATACAGGGATATTATTTTGACCGGCCCCTTCCGGGAGTGGAATTTGAACGTAAATATACCCCTAATATGGGAATGATACTAAAGGTTGCAGAAAGATAAATGAGGAGGAAATGAAATGAGAGCATTGGTCAGTGTGTCTGACAAGACCGGAATTGTGGATTTTTGTAAAGCGTTGGTGTCCCAGGGTGTGGAAATTATCTCCACCGGCGGTACTTACAGTAAGTTAAAGGAGGAAGGTGTTCCTGCCATGGAAATATCCGAACTGACTGGTTTTCCGGAGTGTCTGGATGGCCGGGTAAAAACCCTTCACCCTATGGTACATGCCGGTATTCTGGCTATGCGTGCCAATGCTGACCATATGAAACAGTTGGCTGATCTGAACATTGATACTATCGATTTTGTGGTAGTGAACCTGTATCCCTTTAAACAAACTATTTTGAAGGACAGGGTAACCAGAGCGGAAGCGGTGGAAAACATCGATATCGGCGGACCCACCATGCTGCGCAGTGCTGCCAAAAATTATCAGGATGTGGCAGTGGTAACCGACCCTGCTGATTATGAAAAGGTGCTGAGTGAATTAAAAGAGCAGGGAAGCGTTTCTTTGGAAACTAAATTTTATCTGATGCAGAAGGTGTTCATGCATACTTCCAATTATGACACCATGATTGCCGATTACCTGAAAAAGGAGAGAGGGGATCATGAATTGCCGGAAACCCTGACCATGACTTTTGAGAAGGTACAGGATATGCGTTACGGTGAAAACCCTCATCAGAAAGCCGCTTTTTACCGTCAGATCGGAAAGCAGACCGGCTCCCTGGTAGATGCCGTACAGCACAATGGAAAAGAATTATCCTTTAATAATATTAATGATACCAATGGTGCCCTGGAGCTGCTGAAAGAATTTACCGAACCCACCGTCGTGGCCTGTAAGCACGGCAATCCCTGCGGGGTAGGCAGTGCCCAGGATATTACCACCGCCTGGAAGAAAGCTTTTGCAGCGGATAAAACATCCATTTATGGCGGGATCGTGGTATGTAACCGGGAAGTTACCAAAGCCATGGCGGAAGAAATGCATGCCATTTTCCTGGAAGTAGTGGTGGCTCCTTCTTATGAAAAGGAGGCTATGGAACTGCTGTGCAGCAAGAAGAATATCCGCGTCTTAGAGTTAAAAGATATCGACGTTCCGCAGAACGAACATGCCCTGGATATGAAAAAAGTAAATGGCGGTCTGATTGTTCAGACTATTGACTCCAAGCTTTATGAAGAAGCTGACTGGAAGGTGGTAACCAATGTTGCACCCACCCCTCAGCAGATTGAAGATATGAAATTTGGTATGAAAGTGGTTAAGTTTGTAAAATCCAATGGTATTGCAGTGGTCAAGGACGGCCAGAGTATCGGTATCGGTCCCGGTCAGGTTAACCGCATCTGGGCGGCTAAACAATGCTTTGAGCATGCCGCCGAGTTAATTGGTGAAGGTGCGACCCAGGGTGCAGTGCTGGCCTCTGATGCTTATTTCCCTTTTGGGGACTCGGTAGAAGCTGCTCATGAAGCCGGTATTACTGCCATCATTCAACCCGGTGGTTCCGTAAATGATTATATGTCCATTGATAAATGTAACGAATATGGTATTGCCATGGTCTTTACCGGTATGAGACATTTTAAGCATTAAGGAGAAGGTTATGAGGCTGGCAGAGTTAGAAAGCTATAATCCCATTACCATACAATGTCATGATAACCCGGATGCGGATGCAATTGCATCCGGGTTTGCTCTATATACCTACTTTCAGGATAAAGGAAAGGAAGTCAGGTTTATCTATAGCGGCCGTGACCGAATACAAAAAACCAATTTGACCCTGATGATTGATAAACTGAGTATCCCCATTGTATATGAAGGAGATACTTCGGTTCGGTTGTCGGGGCTTTTGATTACTGTGGACTGTCAGTATGGGGCAGGAAATGTAACCAGGTTTGCAGCCGGGGAAACGGCTATTATAGACCACCATCAAGTAGAAATCACCGATGTAAAGCTGGCAGAAATCCGTTCTAATCTGGGAAGCTGCTCTACCCTGGTCTGGAAAATGATGGTGGATGAAGGATATTCGTTAAGCGGGAAAACAGCCTTGGGAACCGCCCTTTACTATGGTCTCTATGCTGATACCAATCAGTTTTCGGAAATCTATAACCCGCTGGATATGGATATGCGGGATTCGGTGCCCTGTGAGAAATCATTGATCAATCTCTTCCGCAATGCCAATCTTTCCCTGAAAGAATTGGAGATTGCCGGCATAGCCATGATCAAGCATATTTTTAACGAAGATCATCATTATGCCATTATTAAGTCTTATCCCTGTGATCCCAATATCCTGGGACTGATCAGCGATTTTCTTTTGCAGGTGGATACGGTTTATACCTGTGTGGTATACCATGAAACCGAAGCGGGCCTGAAGTTTTCCGTCCGCAGCTGCATAAAAGAAGTAAAAGCCAATGAACTGGCATCTTTTCTGGCCGAAGGAATGGGCTCCGGCGGCGGACACAGTGAAAAGGCCGGAGGCTTTATCCAAAGACAGAAATATGAAGAAAAAAATCCCGGAAAGCATTCGGAAGCTTACTTTGGGGAACGGTTAAACGAATATTTCAACAGCTGTAAAATCATTGATGCGGCGAACTGCGATATAGATGTTTCCGGAATGAAGACCTATGTGAAAAAGAAAACCCCTCAGGGCTACGTTGTGGCCAGGGAAGTACTGCCGGTAGGAACCCCCATAACGATCCGTACTTTAGAGGGAGATATTGATATGATGGTGGAAGAAGACCTGATTATCATGATCGGCATTAAGGGAGAGGTATATCCCAACCGAAGAGAAAAATTTGAGCGAAATTACCTGGTCAGCGAAGAAAAGTATAGCAATCTTTTAACCAAAGTAAACACCGAATATGTGCCCACCATCAGAAGCCGGATTGATGGCTCCGCCAAAGAAATCACCGCCTATGCGGGGGTCTGTGTACCGAAGGGTGAAACTCACATATACGCAACTGAGCTTACTGGGATAGTTAAAGTGTTTACTGCCTGGGACAGAGAGAAATATATGTTGGGAAAACCGGGGGACTTTCTGGCAGTACGATGTGAAGACCGAAATGATATCTATGTGGTGGAAAGGGATATTTTTTATAAAACTTATGAGGAAAAGTAATTATTATGAGAAGTATGGGAGAGAAGAAGGAATATTTGTATGATGCGTTTATCAGCTACCGCCATGCGGAGCTGGATAAGTTTGTGGCAGAGGCACTGCATCGGGAAATGGAGAGCTTCAAGCTGCCCAGAAATCTGGTCAGGAAGATGGCGGATAATGGGAAGACCCGGATCAACCGCGTGTTTCGTGACCGGGACGAGCTCCCCATTGCCAGTAATCTGGCCGATCCCATCACGGAAGCGCTGGACGCCTCGGAGTTTTTGCTGGTGATTTGCTCTCCACGTCTTCCGGAGTCTTTGTGGTGTAAAAAGGAGATAGAAACCTTTATTAAAATGCACGACCGTGATCACGTACTGGCAATCTTGATCGAAGGCGAGCCGGGTGATTCTTTTCCGGAGGAGCTGCGTTTTGCTGAAAACAAGCGGGTAAACAGTGACGGCACGGTGACCATCGAGAGGATACCGGTGGAGCCTCTGGCTGCCGATGTGCGGGGGAAAAGCCGCAGGGAAGTAAAAAAGAAGATTAAGGAAGAGGTTATCCGTCTGGCAGCACCGATGTTTGACTGTTCCTATGATGAACTGAAGCAGCGGCATCGGGAACGGCGGATGCGCAAGATTCTGGCCGGGGCAGCCATTGGCAGCATGATCTGTGTTATTTTCGGAGCAGTCAGTACCACCATGGCTTTGAAGATCCATGGGCAAAATATTGAAATCAGTGAGAAATCCCAGAAGATAGAAGAGCAGTCGGAGGAAATTAAGGAACAATACTGGACGGCATTGGAGAATTATGCCTTAGGGGAAGCGGATAATGCCCTGGAATTGCTGGAACAGGGAGACCGGCTGGAAGCGATCAGGACGGCCAAAGCGGTGTTGCCGGAAAAATTAGGAGAACCGGAAAAACCATATACCTATAAGGCGGAGTATGCGTTGTCCAAGAGTTTGGGGGTGTATGCGGATGGGGAAACAATTATTGCTGACTTTATGCTGAAACATGACACTAATGTCAACATGTGTAAAGTATCACCGGACAAGGATAGATTGCTGGTTACAGATGATGCCTGTACTATTTATGTGTGGGATTTATTAACGGGTGAGCTGCTATTGGAAAATGCTGAATACAGCAGCAACTTTTCAATTACGGATCAGGAAATTTGTTTTTTAGATAATGATACATTTTTTTATATGAGTAATAAAAAAGGTATTTTCTTTGATATTCCGGCAGGTACGGTAACAGAACATGATATCGAAACAGGGAGCAGGATGAGGGCTTATAAAAGCGGCCAACAGATAGCGATACTGGGTGGCCGGGAAGTGAGTATTCTGGATGTGGAGAGCATGGAAATTGTTTGCCGGTACGTAACAGAAGAAAACTGGCAGACAGACAGTAAATTTGTTTTTTCCGATGATGGCAAGGCCCTGGCTTTTTCCGTCAGTAAGGAAGCCGATAGAATATGGCAAGGAACCCAGGTGCTGGTGATGGACTGCCAGAGCGGTGAGATTACCAATCGCTATGATTTGAGGCAGGAAGAAATTTCTGATATGGCATTTGACGGGGACACTTTATATGTAGCCAATTATGAGAACTTTTTTACAACTACAGATAACAGTTATTTCAATGAAAAGCTGGAGGGGCTGATATATGCCTGTGATTTATCAACCATAAGTGAATTTAAGTGGATTTTTGATGATCCGGAAAAGGCGATGTACTTTGTAAAGCCGGCTGGGGATCAGGACAGCAATATTCTTTTGGCTGCCAGCTATTCAGGAGTATATTTGATAGATCGCAATGAGGGCAGTCTCGTGGGAAGGATAGAATTGGGTGAATGTGTTATAAATGTTAAAACGGTTGTAGATGCAGACACCTTTTTTGTCTATACTAGAGCCGGAGAAATGTTTTATATAAGAAATAATAAGGGCATAGTAGAGGCAGTTAACAATAATTACTGGTTTCAATGTAATTCTGATAATATCAAGCAGATGGAAACAGGGGCAGGCGGGATGATTATTACACTTCCTTACAACAGTGCCAATGTTACAGTTTTCAAAACCAAGGAGGGAGAAAAATTACAGCCGGTGGTGGAGCGGGATAGTTATATTCTGGCAGCAGCAGTGAGTCCGGATGGCAATGTTTTAGTGGTGAGCGATGGTGAGGATGAAACCGGGATTTATGATGCGGTAACCGGAGCACAGACCGGAACCATGGAGACGCCGCAATATACTAGTGAAATTGTTTTTGTGGGAAAAGAAAATGCAATGATTGCAATGGTTATGGGCAGAAATCTTCATTTGTATAAAAATATTACCGGAGAAAAGATTGCGGAGTATGAATTGGCGGGTTATGAGACTTATTTTGCCGGTGAATATAATGAGCAAATAGCCTGTGTTGATTCAGGCGGGGTGATTATCTATGATACAGCATCAGGACAGGAAATAAGCCGTACTGAAACGGAAGAAACTCTTTATGGCGGCCGGTTTATAGCTGTCAATGGTCAAACCAGACACCTGGCGGCAGCGTATCCGGAGATGGGAAAACTGGTTTTGTATGTATTGGATGATCTCCGTAAGCTGCAGAGTATATCCATCAATGCAGCGTTTGTGTCAGAACTGTTTTTTGATCAGAATACCGATATGCTTTATGTAGTATATAAAGATAACAGTGTTGAAGTATATGAAAATCAGGATGATATGTGGGACCTGAAGATAAAGTACAACTCCTTTGATGAAAAGGTGGACAAAGCCTATAATCTTGGAGATGGCAGCAGAGTTATTTTGGAAGGGGCATCATACGGGTACTTACTTAAGGATAACGAAATAATAGCAGAACTACCTCATTTAAAGGCTGTCAGGAAAGGCAGCCAGCCGGAAGTATATGTGGGAGGCAGAGCGGTTCTTAAGAAGATACCGGTATATAGCTACGAAATGCTTTTGGAAGAAGCAAAGTGAGTAAAGATATTCCTGTTCTTAATTTTTTTAGATAAATATGAAAAAAAAATTGCTTTTTATAAAAAAATAATATATTATGTGTATAAAACATAATAATATGCAAGCTAAATGGGGGATTATACACAAAAGAAGCGGAAAGATTTTATTGAAGTTGTATGATTTCAATAAAATCTTTTTTAATTAAAAAAATATTTTTCATGGAGGGGCCTATGAAAATATTCAAATCTATGTGGCGTATTGTGCTGATTCTGACAGTCGTAGCAGTGACTTTCTTAAGTGGTGTCTATATTTCCGAATATCGCAGAAACCAAAAAGAGAATATGAGTACCATCACCACCATTGCGGTAGTAAATGCAGATAATGGTGTAATGGTAGATGGCAAAATGATTAATTATGCATCCCGGATGATGGGCTATCCGGATACAAATTTTAAGTCCTCCGGTCTTCTGGAGGCTAGGGAAGGGATGGCAAGCGGCAGGTATGCGGCCTATGTGCTGATTCCGGGCAGTTTTTCCGCAGCGGTGGAGAGTGTTAACGGAGAACCGCAGAAGGCCCAGATTACTTACGAAGTATACCAGAATCTGCGGGAAGATGCCCGGATAAAGGTAGTAAATGATATCCATAACTTTATTTTGAACTTAAGTACCAATATTTCTTATCTGTATGTAGAGGCAATTCTGAAAGAAATGCATGCGGTACAGGACGACTCCAGGACAATCATGAAAAATGATATTTCGGAGATGGAGCTGATCACATCCATAGAGGCAGAGGCACTGATTGAAGAAGCAGAGTATGAAGCGCTAAAAGTGTCCGATGCAGAAATAGAATATCTGGATTTAATGGATGATTATGAAGAAATGAATAACGCAACCGAAGGAATATATACGACCTATGAAGAAAATATGCAGGAAGCAAGGGATGAGTTTATTGCAATAAAAGAAAAAAGTGAGGTCATAGGTGATCAGGCAGTTATAGTGGCAGAAACCTTTGGCCAGGTAAATATTCTTGAGGATGCAGAAGGAAACAGTGTCTATGCTGCAGGCATTGAAAATCTTTTCAGTCATACAGAGGACTTTGCAAATGAACTAAAGGAAACGAAACATGATGCAAAACAGGTTATGGGGTGGTCGGAAAGCGATGGACCTGTTCCTGAGGAGCTGGAAATTTTCAGCAGGGAAGATATTCAAAATGCCATAGATACCCAGATGGGAGTAATTAATGAATTATTGACAGCACTTGCAGAGGAACCGCCGGATAATGAGGAATCGCCGGATAATGGAGAACCACCGGAGGATGAAGCTCCGCCGGATAATGAGGGAGGGCTGGATAATGAAGCATTAACAAGTCAGCTGCAGGGTATGATCACAGATTTGGATAAAATAAAAGAAATGATTCAAAATTATTCACTAAACGGAATCCAGGCAGTAGAGAACATTCCTACCCTGCCGGATCCACTGTTCAGCAATATCCAGCAGACGATCACTGAGGAAATCGAAGCGCCGATTATGGCAGAGTGTAATACCGAAGCTGAAAATGTAATGGCAGCTATTGCCGCGATGCAGACTGTATTGGAAGAATACCTTCAGGAATTGAACGAATATGATGCCATGTCCTATATGGAACAGGATAAGATAACCGAATATCTTTCCTCCCTGTTTACCACTATGGAGGATATGCAGGAGGAAATCATGGAGCATGATGATGCATATCTGGAATACATAGATGAAGTAACCACTACGACTGAACAAAATATGCAGTCTCTGCAGGAAAGTCTGGATGCTGCTTTTGCAACTACACAGAATAATATTTTGGTCACCATGGCCGGATTGCAGGAATCCAGAACAGATATAAATGCCCAGAATGTGGACTTATTGAGCGATATTATTGCAAAGCTGCCATATACCAGGCTGGGGAATCTGGAATATACCCAGGTATATGATTTTATTGCGGAACCAGTGAATTTTGATGATCAATCCGATGCGAAGACAATATCTCCTACAACAGTCAGCATTGACAGGCAGATTTTATTCTATTTATTTATCGGAATTATGGCACAAATCATCTTATATGTGATGGTGCAATTAATTCATACAGCTATTAACAACAAAAAACTGACAGGAGAGGAGGAAGAGACATGGCAGATGGAATTAAAATGAGATATGAGGACATGGAGCGAAGCTGCAACGATTTGGAAAGGATTGTATCAGAAATCGTAAACAATAAGACCACCATGATCAACAAAGTAAACGAACTTTGTGAAACCTGGAATTCAAAAGCAAGTGAAAGACATCAGGAAGAGTTTCAGTCGGTTGGTGCCAACATTGATAAGTTGACCGAAATGGTAAGTGAACTGACAAATAACATTAAACGCTACACT
Organism: Lachnospiraceae bacterium; assembly: GCA_031555615.1. GTDB lineage: Bacteria > Bacillota > Clostridia > Lachnospirales > Lachnospiraceae > UBA935. The sequence goes on from JAVBUF010000101.1 coordinate 12,011, forward strand.
GCAGACATGAATCAGCTGGATGACAGCTACGCCTAAAGAAAAGGAATGTTCACAGCCGAATTCCGGTCATGGAGTATCGGCTGTGAAAAAACATTCCGGACTTTGAGAGGAGCAGAAAGTGGAAGAAAACACCAATTTGGATTTAAATACGGATGCAATCAGAGAACGGAGCGGAATCCGTTCCTCTTTAACAGATATGAATGAAATACCGGTTTTTTCGGATTTGTTCCAGGAAAAGAAAGAACAGGCAGGAAGGGCCCAAGCGGCAGAAAAAGAGGCACTGTCTGGAATTGTTTTTGAAGGACAGGTGATTGCCGCACAGGGAGATGTCATAAGTGAAAAGCTTTTTTTAACCAGGGATGAAAGCCTGGTAATTCGTAATGATACGGCTGGATATGAACAAACCGCATACGAGGTTGGCGCGGTGTTGATGTTTGTGGCAGTACTTGCAGCCGGAGTATTTTTCTTATTCAGAAAAAGGGGGGGTAAAAAAAATGATGTTAACAATCAGCCTGCAAGAGCAATCTGAAGAAAAAACCATAGATATTATGGTTGATAATGAACAGAAAATATCCAGTACTCTTAAAGTGCTTCAGGAATCAGGCCTTTTTCAGGCCAGAGACTGTCAGGCGGTACGCTCACAGCGGACCAGAGAAAGAGTACAGATCGGCAGTTCGTACCAGGAGGGAAATATATATAACGGCGATACACTTGTTATAGAATAAATAAAAAATGTGAGGATTGCAAATGAAAAAAGAAGAAAAAACAATTGTCAAAACATTCAGAAAATCAGCAGTTCGTGCCGTCAGTAAATATGATTATATGAAGCTGGAATATCCCAACGAAAAACTGCTGCCGATGACTATTGAAGAAGGGGAAGAGACGCTGGAAGTAATTTATGAAATCGAAGGGAAAAATCCTTTTTCAGAGATTCGTAAGTGCAGCAGACAGGAACGGCTGCGCATTTTGCTGGATGCGGCAGAATTGTCACAACTGAGAAAAGATTATGACTTTAAGATTCTGCCGGATAACCTTTATTTTGATGAAAACTACAGAGTATATATTATGGACAGGGATGTTTATCAAAGAGGGGAAAGTGATCAGTCTGATTTTCTGGAGGAATACAAGGCTCTGATCGGTTATGCACTGCAGAAAAAATATAATTACCAGGATTATTATGAAGGCGGAAAAGATCTGTACCAGAAAAATAAATTCCTGAAAAGTATCCGGGCCCTGACCAGTCTGCAGGAAGTGACAGCCGCCTTGGAAAAGGAATATTATGGGGTGACGGAAGAAATCAGGACACATAAATTACTGGTCAATAAGAAGAGCTATCGAAGCGGCAAAGTATATATTATTCTGAGTATTATCTGTTTGTTGGCAGGGGCCGCCTATATCAGTTATTTCAGCTTTTGGGAAAAACCGGTATTGTCTGCAAAGCTGCAGGCGGAGATTAATTTTCTCAAAGGAGACTATATTCAGACGGTGGATAACCTGTCAGAGCTGGAGATGAAACAGTTGGGATATGACCAGAAGTACATCTTAAGTGTATCCTTTGTACATCTGGAAAGTCTTACGGCCGAGCAAAAGAGCAATATATTGAGTCAGCTTCCCATTAACGGGGATGAGAAACTGATGGAATATTGGATACACATCGGCCGTTTGAATCCTCTGGAGGCAGAAAATATCGCCATGCAGAAATCAGACGATGAACTGCTTTTGTATGCCTATATGCAGGAGAAAGATCTGGTTGAGACCGATACAGAGATGCTGGGGGATGAAAAGGCAGCAAAACTGGACGAACTGAACGGAAAGATTGAGAAGCTGGCAGAAAAATATGTAACGGAAGAATAAGGGGGGATCCAATGGAATGCAAAATACCGCAAGTAAGTGAAAGAGCATATCAACGAAAACAGGCAGTAACCATATCCGAAGAAAATGCCGATATCACGATACCGCATTTTCCGTTTCAAGTATGGATTGAGGAGGATATCATCTATCTGGAGCGATGGGTACTGACCGGTGAAAAGGTTTATCACAATGACAGGGAAGTGACAGAAGAGGCACTATTACAAGGTATTCGATTTGCAGAGGGGGACAGCTTTTCTTTTGAAGCCGGAACAATTACGATTTTTAACGAAAAGCTCCTTATTTCGATGCCGCCGGAAGCCTACCGGGCGGAGCTTCTGGAGCTGGCCCCGGACAGCATACCCTTTGAGGGATTTCCCAAATATAAGCGTTCCCCGAGACTGATCAAAAAGGTTCCCACAGAACGAATAGAAATCAACACACCTCCCGGCAAGAAGGCCATTGCCAAAAGCAGTCTGCTTCAGATCATCTTGCCGCCGCTGGTGATGATGGGGATTACCGTGGCGGTGAGTATCATGATGAAAAGAGGGATATTTGTCATTGTCTCGGTTTTGTCCACAGTTATGAGCCTTGTCTTTTCCACGGTGAAGTTTATAAAAGATAAAAAGGAAAATAAAACCACTGAGGAAAAGCGGCTGGTCATGTATGACAATTATCTGCTGTCAATACGCAAGAAAATATATCATGCCAGAGAAGCCGAATGGGATGCGGTAACCTATAACAGCCCCCCCATTAAAAAAATCGAAAAAATGGTCAATGAATACAGCAGCCGGATTTACGAAAGAAGCTCCGGGGACAGCGACTTTCTCAGCATTGCCATCGGTACGGCGGATGAACCGGTGAGTTTTTCCGTATCCATGAAGTACAATGAAATGGAAACCGATAAAGACCCCTTACAGCAGGAAGCCGAAGAAATCTACCGTCAGTCCCGGATGCTTGCCGGAAAACCGGTCAGCATTGATTTAAAGCAGGCCCATCTGGGCCTGGTGGGAGAAAAAGAAATCATCCACGAACAGTTAAAGCTGATGGTGGCGCAGCTGGCTTTTTTCCACAGCTATCATGATTTGGAAATTATTAATATTTTTAATGAAAAATATAATGATACATTTAAATGGATGAACTGGTATCCCCATCTGCGAATCCATGCCATCAATGCATATGGCTGTATTAATAGTGAGCGAATGCGGGATCATGTTCTGGGAAGTATGTTCCGGATTATCAAGGACCGGAATCTGAAAAAGGAAGAGAGCCGCAAGGAATCGCGATTTTTGCCCCATTATCTGTTTATCATTGATGATCCCCGGTTGATTGCCGATCACGCAATTATGGAGTTTCTGGACAAGGAAGGCGACGGACTGGGATTTACCATTATCTATACCACTCATATGCGAGCCAATCTGCCGGAAAATATCAAGACCATCCTGCAGCTTGAAAATTCAGAACAGGGAGTACTGGTACTGGATCAGGGGGAAATGGTAAACCGCCGGGTACAATTGCAGCGGGCAGAGGATATCCGTTTTGAACAAATGGCCAGGAACTTAAGTGTATTGGTTCATGAAAAGGGTATTGTTTCCCAGATACCGGAAAGTGTTACCTTTTTTGACATGTATCACGTGGAAAATCCCAAACAGTTAAAAATAGAAGAACGATGGCGTAAAAATGAGTCTCATAAATCCCTGGCCGTTCCCCTGGGATTGCGGGGAGTAGAAGACTATATGTACTTAAACCTCCATGAAAAGGCCCATGGTCCCCACGGATTGGTAGCCGGAACCACCGGTTCCGGTAAGTCGGAGATCATCCAGTCGTATATCCTTTCCCTGGCAGTGAACTTTCATCCCCATGAGGTTGGTTTTCTGCTGATTGACTATAAGGGCGGCGGTATGGCCGGATTGTTCAGAAATCTTCCGCATTTGCTTGGGACCATCACCAATCTGGATGGCAGTGAAAGTATGCGGGCCATGGCCTCCATAAAAAGCGAGCTGGCCAGACGGCAGAAGATATTCAGTCAGAATAACGTCAATCATATCAATGATTATAATAAGCTTTTTAAATTAAAAGAAGTAGAGGAACCTTTGCCGCATTTATTCCTGATCAGTGATGAATTTGCGGAACTGAAAAAAGAGCAGCCGGATTTTATGACCGAACTGGTATCGGCGGCACGTATCGGCCGAAGCCTGGGAATTCATTTAATTCTGGCCACTCAGAAGCCCTCCGGTGTGGTGGATGATCAGATCTGGACCAACTCCCGTTTTAAACTGGCCCTTAAGGTACAGAATGAATCGGACAGCCGGGAGATCATCAAAACCCCGGATGCGGCATTTATCACCCAGCCGGGCCGGGCTTATCCGCAGGTCGGCAATAATGAAATATACGAGCTGTTCCAGTCTGCATGGAGCGGTGCGGCAGGACACAAAGAAGAGGCAGAAGAAAAGAGCAATCTGGTATATCTGGTCAATGAGCTTGGACAGGGTGAACTGATTAACAGTGACTTAAGCAGTACCCAGGAAAGTGATCAGTTGAAGGTCACCCAATTGGATTTAACCATAGATCATATCAGTGACATTTTCGGCAGTCAAAACGCTGTGGCAGTGAAAAGGCCATGGCTGCCGCCGCTGCCAGGCCGGCTGATGAGCCCTCATGCACTGATCGGGGAACCGGTTAAAAGCAAAGAAGAGGAGGCGATACCGCTGAATCTGGAGGCCGCAATCGGACTGGTTGATATCCCCCAGGAGCAGGCTCAGACGGAATACTGCCTGAACCTGTTGAAGGACGGCAATTTAGCCTTTTTTACCGCACCGGGGTACGGAAAATCCACCTTCCTGACAACCTTTATGTTGAACCTGGTATTAAAGAATTCGGTAGATTTTCTGAATTTCTATATCTGTGATTTTGGAAATAGTGCTCTGATTCCGTTGAACCGCTTACCCCATACGGCAGATTACATTACTATGGATGATAAAGAACGGATGACCAAGCTGATCAGGATTCTGAATCAGGAGATGAAGGATCGGAAGAAATTGTTTGCTCAGAGTATGGTACAGAATTTTGATGTTTATAACCAGACCAGCGGTCATCCCTTAAAGGCAATCGTTGTGTTGGTAGATAATTATGATGTGGTAAAGGAAATCAGTCAGGATTTGGAAGACTTTTTCTCCAAACTCAGCCGCGACGGCATGGGCCTGGGTATCTATATGGTGATAACCGCCACCCGGCAAAGTGGAATCAGATACGCTGCTTTGAACAACTACAAAAATAAGCTGGCCGGTTATCTGGTAGAGAAATCGGAAGCCACCAGTCTGGTGGGGAAAAGTGCTTATCAGCCGCCAGAAATCGAAGGCCGGGTGCTGGTAAAGCATAGTGCGGTGAATCTGATGCAGATTTATACTATGACAGCATTTAAAAATGAAGTGGAATACAATGCCGGAATCAAGGAACTGATCGATCAGGTCTGCCGGATGTATCCCACCAAACGGGCACCCAGGATTCCGGTTCTGCCGGAACAGTTCGTCTCCACCATGCTGCCGCAGTTTACCGGTGGGGCAGAGAAACAGATTGTAATCGGTCTGCATAAAGAAACCGTAGAGCTTCGGGGCTTTGATAAAAATACAGCACCGTTTATTATTCTGGGGGACGCCGGCAAGGGAAAAACCAATTTGCTTAAAATCATTCTGGAACAGATATCGGGCAAAGAAAAAATATTTTTGTTTGACTCCGCCAGCCGGGAACTTTTCTTCCATAAAGGTGACCGGAATCTGGACTATATCGAAAAGCAGGAAGAGGCTGAAGATTTCGTAGAAGAATTCCATGAAATCATTACCGCCCGTAAGGGTGGATTCAATAAGGCTCAGCAGGAAAATTCCCGAATCTCACCCAAAGAGTTTTATACATCCCTGGCACCGGTTTATATTATTATCGATGATACGGACGAATTTGCAGAGAACTTTAAGGCCATCGGAAAGGAAATGGCAGAGTGCCTGAAACTGGCCGCGGAAACAGGATGCGGCATCATTGCAACAACACACTCCACCAAGGGCAAGGGCTTTGATGATGTAACAAAGTTCTTTAAAACGACAACCGACGGCATCCTGCTGGGAAATCCCGGTTCCACAAGTGTGTTCCCCAATGTGGCCAGCAAGGACCTGCCGGTAATGGGAGATGGCCTGCTGTACCGCAACGGTGCTTTTGAGCGGGTATTGCTTCCCAAGCATATAACCGAATAAAAAGGATAGGAGGTACAAGATGGCATTAAACTTAATAGATTCATTCCAGGAGTGGCTGCAAAAGGAAGAAGCCCGAAATAGAATCAGGAAACAGATCAGGGAAATCACAACCAAAATTAATGCGGCTGCGGCGGTAAAGGTGAGCTTAATTAATATGGATACCCTGATCACAAATACCAGAAATAAATGGGATAAAAGGCTGTCAGCTTTTCTGTCCAGTGTCATGTCCCCGGTGGTGGTAACCGACAAATTTGAAGGAGATTCGGCAGATGCGATCAGTGCGAATTTGCCGACCCCAATTGAAATGATGAGCCATACCAGCACCCAGGCAGGCGGTGTCCAGACGGAAATAGCCGAACAGCTCAGTAAATTAGGTGAATATATTGGTAAGCTGGAAGATGAAAAAGCAATAAAAGAAGCAGAACTTGCCGCGATATAATAAGTTTTATGGAAGGGAATAGATTATGGCAGATATTGTAAATTTGCAGCAGAGTGAATATGATACAGCAATGGAAAAACTGGCAGCATTACACGATGAAGCGCTGACCGGTATCAGCAAAATAGCAACGGAAATCAGGGAGCTGTCGGAAATCAGCGGAGGCTTTTATATTGATAAAATTTCAGCTAAAATAGCCTCCCTGATGGATACTCTGAATTCCGGAATTCTGGCCCCTACAGAAATGAATTTTGCAGCATCCAAAACCTGTATGGATGATTTTGCAACCATTATTAGCAATGTAGATACGGCATGTAAAATATAAAGGGGGGCAATATGGACAGTAGTATTTTAATCAACAAAGGAACGGCTGAAGCCAGAATGGCAGAGATTCTGGCGGAAACAGACAGCCTTCTGGCCGATATGGAGGCAGAATACGGTGCTCTTGCCACCAGCCTGGCCAAGTCAAAGGGTGATTTTATTGAGGCCTTGAAGGAACAGCTGACCGGTGAGAAGGAACTGGTCAGTGAAGCATGTACTTTCTTTCGGATATTGCTGCAGATGATGCAGGCAGCAGGGACAGACTTTAATACGTTAGATAATAAATATGCAGATCAAAGTATGAATTGAGGGGGAAATAAGAAATGGCAGGAATAGGAAAGAACAGAGTTTTTGATAAAGCCGCTTTAGCAGAGCTGAAGACTCAGGCTATAGAGTTGATGGCCTGTGCCGAAGAAGTCACCGGGGAATTAACGGATGAAATGACCCAGCTGATGACCATCGCCGAAGAAGTACCCCCCGGGGCCAGACATGGGATGTTAGCCACGGCTGCTGCTGCCCTCAGA
>JAVBUF010000003.1:0-160441 GCA_031555615.1 Lachnospiraceae bacterium
ATCTTCTACCGGAAAGTAGCCACGGTTAGCCAATGTGGAATACAGGCCCGGGGCGGTATGTCCTTTGGACAATACGAACCGGTCTCTGCCCTCCATCTTGGGGTTCTTGGGGTCTATGTTCATTTCTTCAAAGTACAGATAAGTATAAATGTCGGCCGCTGACAGGGAACCTCCCGGGTGTCCTGCTTTGGCACTGTGGACTGCGGTAACGATGCCCTTGCGGACTTCGTTGGCTGCCTTCTTTAATTCCAGATTTTTCATTTTGACTCCTTTATTGTCCGTAATAAGCATTGGCTCCATGCTTTCTGTAATAATGTTTATCCTGCAGTTCCTGGGGTGCCGGTTGGATATCTTTATTGATGGTTTCGGCACGGTAAGCCATCTTAGCCACCTCTTCCAGGACTACTGCATTGTGCACCGCATCTGTGGCATTTTTGCCCCAGGCAAAGGGACCATGATTCTTGCAGAGTACTGCCGGAACAGCCGCAGGGTCTTTTTCCATCCGTTTAAATTCACCGACAATCAAAAGACCAGTATTTTTTTCATAATCGCCTTCTATTTCTTCTTTGGTCAAACATCTTACACAGGGGATTTCTCCATACATATAATCCGCATGAGTGGTTCCGTAGCAGGGAATACTCCGGCCGGCCTGGGCCCAACTGGTAGCATAAGAGGAATGAGTATGTACCACACCGCCCACTTCCGGAAAGGCTTTGTAGATTTCCAGATGAGTGGCTGTATCGGAGGAGGGATTATATCTTCCCTCCACCCGGTTTCCCTCCAGATCCATAACTACCATATCTTCCGGGGTTAACTTGTCATAATCCACCCCGCTGGGTTTGATGACAAAAAGACCCTTTTCCCGGTCAATGGCACTGACATTGCCCCAGGTAAAAGTCACCAGACCATATTTGGGTAAATCCATATTGGCTTCATATACTTTTTGTTTTAATTCTTCTAACATTTATCTGCCTCCTTGGGATCAATTCAGAAAATCAACTGCCGCTCTTTCGATGGGAAGGCCTTTTTTGTAACGCTCGATGAACGTATCAAAGCTTTCCACATCCTTGGGATCGGGCTGCATCTCGCTGCCGGTATCTCCGGCAAACACTTTTTCGGTCAGGAAATCATCCAGGGTTTCGCCTTCGCCTTTATTCAACATATAGGAGGCTAACAGGGCAATTCCCCAGGCGCCGCCTTCCCCGGCTGTTTCCATCAGGGAAACCGGTGAATTCATAGCAGCTGCCATAAATCCCTGGCCAACACCTTTGGTTTTAAACAAACCGCCGTGGCCATAGATGCGGTCCACCTTAACACCTTCTTCTTTTAATAAAATATCCAGGCCCACTTTTAAGGCTCCCAAAGAAGTAAATAAATGGGTTCTCATAAAGTTTGCAAGACTGAACTTACTGTCCGGTGTCCGGACAAAAAGCGGACGTCCTTCTTCAAATCCGGTAATATGCTCACCGGAAAAATAATTGTAAGCCAGCAATCCGCCGCAATCCACATCAGCTTCCAAAGCTTTGTAATATAAAATATCAAACACCTCGCTGCGTTTCACTTCACTTCCCAGACACTCGGCAAACTCTTTAAACAATGCCACCCAGGCATTTAAATCAGAGGTACAGTTATTGCAGTGTACCATACCCACCAGATTGCCCGTGGGGGTGGTCACCAAATCAATCTCCGGGTATACCTTCTTCAATTCATCTTCCAGAACGATCATGGCAAAAACACTGGTTCCGGCGGATACATTTCCGGTCCGTTTGGCTACCGAGTTGGTTGCCACCATACCGGTTCCCGCATCACCCTCGGGAGGGCAAACCGGAATACCTGCCTGCAGCTGGCCGGATACGTCCAGAAGCTTCACGCCTTCAGCGGTGAGACTGCCGGCTTTTTCCCCGGCCATCAATACCCCCGGCAGAATCTCTGCCAGCTTCCAGTCAAAATCACAATCCGCTACCAGCCCATCAAACTTGCCCAGCATTTGCTGATTGTACTCTTTGGTATTGGCTACGATGGGGAACATACCCGAGGCTTCCCCTACCCCAAGCACCTTTTCCCCGGTTAATTTCCAGTGGATATAGCCTGCCAGGGTGGTAATAAAGTCAATCCTTCCCACATGTTCTTCTTTATTTAAAATTGCCTGATAAAGATGGGCAATACTCCATCTTTGCGGAATATTGTACTGAAAACTCTCAGTCAGTATCTTGGAAGCTTCTTCGGTAATGGTATTCCGCCAAGTCCGGAAGGGCACCAAAAGTTCACCTTCTTTATCAAAAACCATGTAACCATGCATCATCGCACTAAACCCGATGGAACCAACCGTAGTTAATGCAACCCCGTATTTCTCCTTTACTTCACCGGCCATGGCACTGTAACACTGCTGCAGTCCCTGCCAGATATCCTCCAGACTATACGTCCAGACATTGTTCTCATAACGGTTCTCCCAGTCATGACTGCCGGAAGCAATGGGATTATTGTCTTCCCCAACCAGCACCGCCTTGATTCTGGTGGAACCGAACTCAATCCCCAGCGCCGTCTTTCCAGCCTCAATAACACTCTTAATTGCATTTACATCACCCATAATGTACCCTCCTGTTTTCATTTTTTACTTATATGCAATTGCGTTCCATTTTAATTCATTCTTGAAATCACGGATGTTGGTATTCTTATCGATTACCACACTCTCGATTCCCATCATATCGGCCCAGTCTACCATCTGCTCCACACTGAGATCATAGGAAAATGCCGTATGATGTGCACCTCCGGCCAGTATCCATGCCTGGGCACCGATTTCCAGATTCGGTTGGGGAGTCCAGAAGGCCGTTGCTACCGGAAGGTTGGGCATGGGTTTCTCACACTTTTTACAATCCACAGCATTGATGATCAAACGGAAACGATTGCCCAGGTCGATCAGGGAGGTTGCTACCGCCGAACCGGTCTTGGAGGTAAATACCAAACGAGCCGGGTCTTCTCTGTCGCCCATAGAAAGAGGCTTGCACTTAATAGAAATGGGGCCGTCGGCAACTGTCGGGCACACCTCAAGCATATGGGCCTGCAAAATACCTTCTTTTCCAGGTACAAAGTTGTAAGTATAGTCTTCCATAAAAGAAGTACCCTTGGCATTAGGGGTTCCTTCTGCCATAATCTTCATCAAACGAACCATTGCCGCGGTCTTCCAGTCACCTTCACCGCCGAAGCCGTAGCCTTTTTCCATCAATCTCTGGATAGCCAGTCCGGGCAGCTGCTTCAAGGCACCTAAATCACCAAAGTGAGTAACGATGGCACCATAATCTTTTTCTACCAGGAATTTTTCAAAGCCGATTTCGATTCCGGCCTGTACTGCCACATGTTTTTTAAACTCGGCAGCATCTCTGCCTTCCAGCAGGATTTCATATTGATCATAATATTCTTCTACCAAAGCGTCAACATCCCCCTGGGAAACTGCCGCAACATATTCTTCAATCTCATTCACCGGGTAAGCATCGATTTCCCAGCCGAATTTCACCTGTGCTTCCACTTTGTCACCTTCGGTAACCGCTACATTACGCATATTATCGGCAATACGGCAGACTCTGATATGGGAGGATTCCATCACCCCGATGGCGGTCCGCATAAAACTGCCTAACTGCTCCTGTACCCTGGCATTGGCCCAATGTCCGACAATAATCTTTCTTTCGATACCCATCCGGCTGACAATATGACCGTACTCTCTGTCACCGTGAGCAGACTGGTTTTCATTCATAAAGTCCATATCAATGGTATCGTAGGGAATTTCTTCATTAAACTGTGTATGTAAATGACATAATGGTTTCTTGTACTCCTGTAATCCGATGATCCACATCTTAGCCGGAGAAAAAGTATGCATCCAGGTAATGACTCCGGCGCATTCGGTATCATTATTAGCCTCGTTAAGGGTTCTTCTGATGGATGCCTGATCGATCAGGGTAGGCTTCCAGATTACCTCAAAAGGTAATTTTCCGCATTTGTTCAGTTCTTCCACGATCTTTTGTGAATGTTCGGCTACATTTCTCAAACACTCATCCCCATAAAGATCCTGTGATCCGGTACAAAACCAAAACTTGTAATTCTTTGCTGCCATATATCGTATCCTCCTTAAAAAATTAATATAGTTTCCTAATTAAAATTCTACAACTTGTATGCACATATATACAACTTGTTTTTTAGATAAATTCATTTTCTTTTTCGTGTGGAATCACCGATTATCAACTCCGGCCGGATAACCCTTGATACCTTGCTATCATTGTCGCTTACTCCCCGAAGCTTTTCCAGCAACAGCTCCGCCGCCATTTCTCCCAGCTTTTCCTGGGGATGAGAAATGGTAGTCAGCCTGATGGGGCCATTTTCGGCCATAAAGGAATTATCATATCCAGTCACGGAGATCTCCTCCGGCACGCGTATTCCCTGCCCTTGCAGCACCCGGATGATATCTAATGCCGTCTGGTCATTATAGCAGACGATACCGTCCATCTTCACTCCTCGCCGGACAAATTCCCTGATCATGGCTGCCGGCTTTTTTTCCCGGTCTTCGGTATGGAATAAAATTACTTTATCAGGATCATAGGGCACGCCGGCTTCCTTCAATGCCTGGATATATCCCTTCTGCCGGGCAGTGCCCTGGACGTCATCCACTTTAAAGATACCGACAATATTCCGGTGTCCCCAATCCAGCAGATGTCTGGTCAGCAGATAGCCGCCCTCTGTATCGTCCATGATGATATTAGGTTTCTCCTTCATCTGGGGATAAGTTCCCTGAATAAAAATGTAGGGAATCTGCATAGTATCAAAGCTTTCATAAAGGGACATGTGACGGCAATAGATTTCACTTTTACTGGGTTCAATAATCAGTCCGTCAATGTTCTTGGTCATAATATCCTGTAAGGCTTTGGCTTCATTCTTCTGGCTGTTGGCGGTATTTTTCAAAATAATACTATAGCCGTTTTTGGTCAGTACATGGTCCATTCCCTGGATCAGCCGGGGAAAAATATAATCGGAAATATAGGTGGTCACTACGGCAATATTGTGGGAATTCCCTTTATTCTGAATCCGATAGGAGCAAAATGTCCCTTTTCCGTGAACGGCTTCAATCAACCCGTCATTTTCCAAAATGGACAGTGCTTTCCTGACGGTATGGCGACTGATTTGATAACTGTCAGCCAACTCGTTTTCTGAAGGGATCTTATTCCCTGCCTGGATTCTTCCTTCCAGAATATCCTGCTTTAATTGTTCCATCAGCACATAGTACTTTGGTTTTCCTTTATCGTTAGGCATTTTGTCCTCCTGCTTACTTATGGCATACCCATACTTTAATATTTATTATATGCTTGTATGCACATATGTACAAGCAAAAATATGCTTGCAAATAGTTCTGCCTATGGTATAATATATTTAACAAGACAGCCGACAGGTAGCTGCAATCTACCCGTCCCGGCGAAATTTAATAACAGCTAAGAAACAGCCATCCTAAACTTTGTGAGAGCAGGATGGCTATTTCTTATTTTTCACATTTAGAATCGCAACAATCAGTAGACCTATGGTCAAGATTACCATAAATTCCTCATATGTACTCATAAGCGTTACCCCCTTTCCGCAAGACTCGGATCGGGTAGTTCGCCTCCTGTTCGGCTGCCCAGTTAATTATATTATGTTTTGTATTTTGAGAAAAAGGCCGATAATGCCCGATAAGTAAGTAAACAGATACTATTTTTAGATTTTCCTGATTTTATTCACCATTTCAGCATAAATCATAATATATCTTCTGTCAATTAAAACGTAGAAAACAACAAATGCGAACAGCTTCTGCCTCAGCCGTTCGCATTTGATTATTGATCCCAGAATCCTTTTTATGAATATTTACAAACATCCACCCAGCCCAAGCTGCCCGAATACTGCTCCAGTTCCTGCAAATCCAGTCCAATCGCACTGTTATCACTGCCAGCGGCGGGATACACCACCTCAAATCTTTTCATCGACTCGTCCAAATAAACTTCCACCCCGCTGTTGATACCGAAGGGACAGACCCCTCCTACATCATGCCCGATAAGGCTTTCCACTTCTTCCAGTTTCAGCATAGTTGCCTTCCCGCCAAACACCGTCTTATATTTAGCATTATCAATCTTGGCATCCCCTGCTGTCACAATCAGCATAACTCTTTCCCCTAGCCGGAAGGACATGCTCTTACCGATCTTTGCCGGTTCGCAGCCAACTGCCTGAGCCGCCAGTTCCACGGTAGCACTGGACTGATCAAATTCCATGATTCGGTCTGCCATGCCGTATTGTTTAAAATATGCTCTTACTTTTTCAATTGCCATTGCTTATATCCTTTACGTATGTATTTCCATATATCTATTTCCTGATATCGGCCGCAGCCTTATCCAGTGCTGCGATAACCCGGTCACACCAGCTGTCAAACTCTGCATCCTCCACCTGTAATTCCGGGTGGGACAATACATATTCTATCGTTTCCTTCACCCCCTGGTCAAATCGCTTCCTGGCGGTAAAACCGGGAACCAGTCTTTTCAGCTTACTATTATCAAAAACCACCGAGTTAGCCTTATCACCAATCAGACTGCCTTCAAAATCATACTCACTGCACATGGCCAAAAATGACGAGGATACATAGCAGGGATGCAGCTCTACCCCCAGCGCATCGGCAATGGACCGGTAAATCTGATTCCAGGTCAGGGTCTCATCGGAGGTAATCTGCACCGCTTCGCCTAATGCATGGATATTGCCCAGTAAACCAATGAATCCTTCCGCAAAATCACTGTTATGGGTCATGGTCCACAAAGAGGTACCGTCACCATGGATGATGACCGGTTTCCCTTCCAATAAACGCTTGACTACCTGATAGCTGCCCTTATCACCATGTACCCCTAAAGGTATTGATCTTTCACTGTAAGTATGACTGGGGCGCACGATCGTAATGGGAAATCCCTTTTCCCGATACATTTTCATCAAATACTCTTCACAGGCAATCTTGTTCCGGGAATATTCCCAAAAAGGATTGACCAGAGGAGTGCCTTCATTAATCCGGTAGTCCGATAACGGCTTCTGATAAGCCGATGCCGAGCTGATAAAGATAAATTGTCTGGTTTTTCCTGCAAACAGGCGATAATCCCGTTCCAGTTGTTCCTGTGTAAAGGCAATAAAATCTGCTACTGCGTCAAAGTCCAGATTCCGGATATGCTCCGCCACAGTTGCCTCATCATTGATATCTGCTTTAATTTCGGTAATATTGTCATATTCCGCAAACATTTTATTGCGGGAACCGCGATTGAGCAGAAAAAGCTCATGTCCCTGTTCCAACAGTTGTCTCGAGATGGCTGTGCTGATGGTACCTGTTCCGCCGATAAATAATACTTTCATAGTGTATCCTCCTGATGTGTCTTAGGTATAAATACCCGACTGTTGACAATTGCTTCATTTTCACTGATCATCTCTGCCGCTTTCCGGCAAAATTCCTGCTGGGAATTCAAGATCACCTTCCCTCTTTTATCGACCTTTTCATAGGTGCCGTCAGGCGTCAGACAATGTGCCTTAACGGTATCCTCCAGCAAGGTCTGGAGAATATACATAATCTTTTCCCGCAGTTCGGGCTGTTCAATAGGGAACATAATCTCCACCCGACGCTCCAGATTCCGGGGCATCCAGTCGGCACTGGAACAGTAATATTCCGGATTGCCATCATTTTCAAAAAAGAAAATCCGGCTGTGTTCCAAAAAGTTCCCCACAATCGAACGGACTGTAATACGGTCATCCATCCCCGGCAATCCCACCTTCAGACAGCAAATCCCCCGTACAATCAAATCAATCTGAGTTCCCGCTGCCGCGGCTTTATACAACGCTTCGATGATATCCCTGTCACAGAGGGAGTTGACTTTGGCAATAATTCGCGCCGGCCGGCCATTCTGGGCATTGCGCCGCTCCCGGTCGATCAAATAGAGAAAACGGTCCTTCAGCCAGAGGGGGGCAAGTGACAGCTTATTCCAGTTCAGCGGCTCCGAATAACCGGAAAGCATATTAAATACTGCCGTGGCATCCTCACCGATTGCCGCCGAGCAGGTCAGCAATCCCAAATCGGTATATAACTTAGCCGTGGCATCATTATAATTACCGGTTCCCAAGTGTACATAACGGCGGATACCATCTTCCTCCCGTCTCACCACCAATGTGATCTTACAATGGGTTTTTAACCCTACCAGACCATAAATAACATGGCAGCCGGCCTTTTCAAGCTGTTTTGCCCAGACTATGTTATTTTCTTCATCAAACCTTGCCTTCAATTCCACCAGAACGGTAACCTGCTTGCCGTTTTCGGCTGCCTGAGCCAATGCCGCAATGATGGGTGAATTACCGCTGACCCGGTAAAGGGTTTGTTTGATGGCCAGGACTTCCGGATCGTTGGCTGCCTGCCTGATAAATTCCAAAACCGGCAAGAACTCCTGAAAGGGGTGATACATCAAAATATCCTGCTCTCTGATGCTCTTAAAAATATCTGTATCGGCCGATAACCCGGGCACCGGCACCGGTTTGGCATAGCCTTGCTCCTTTAAATGATCAAAACCTGAAATTCCATACATTTTCATCAGAAAGGTCAAATCCAAAGGACCGTCAATACGATAAATATCTTCCTCCTTAATTGCCAGTTCTTCCTCAATAATCTGCAAAAGCCGTGGATCAACTTCCGCTTCCACTTCCAGACGGATGGCCTGCCCCCATTGTCTTTTCTTTAATTGCTTCTCTATTTCCTTCAGTAAATCCTCCGTATCATCCTCTTCAATATTCAAATCCGCATTGCGCATGATTCGGAAATGGTGGGCACAGACAATATCATAATTAAGAAATAATTTATGAATATTTCTTTCAATAATCTCTTCCAATAAAATAACAGTTGTTTCTTTTGCATCCACCGGAATTGTCACTATTCGGGAAAGCACACTGGGTACCTGCACCGTTGCAAATTCCAGCTCTCCCTCCTGTTCCTTCTTACTCAGCAACGCACCGATATTCAGGGATTTATTCCTGATCAGCGGAAATGGTCTGGAGGAATCAACGGCCATGGGCGTTAGAACCGGATATACATTTTCTTCAAAATACCTGTCTGCATACTCGGCTTCCTGTCTGGTTAAGTGCTCATGTTTTTCAATGACCCGCAGTCCGTTTTGCTTTAACAGCGGTAACAATGAACGATTATAGGTGCTGTATTGCTGATTAACCAGATCATGGGCCGACCGGTTGATTTCCCTTAACTGTTCCGCGGGTTTCATACCGGCAATATCCGGCTTGGCATAGTCTGCACTGACCATATCCTTTAGGGCCGCTACCCGGATCATAAAAAATTCATCCAGATTAGATGCGGTAATGCTTAAAAATTTCAGCCTTTCAAATAGTGGATTATGCTTGTCCCTGGCCTCGCTCAATACTCTTTTATTAAACAGCAGCCAACTCAGCTCCCTGTTACTGAAATCAGTATTCATGCTTTTTCTCCTTTTAATAATGTCGCTTTTGTCTGATCACAGGACGTATGCTGTATACCTCTTCAAAAAAATGGGCCCGGGTTTCAAACAACCCTTTTTCCAACGTTATATCCTCTACGGTATCTACCGTCAGTACCAGCTGCTCTTCCTTTAATAATGCTTTGAACTCTTTAAATTTTTGTTTATGACTGCGGTCCAGACCATTTGCAACTCTGAGAATGGCTGTCAGCTTGGCAATAACCAGATACGTGGAATGATCGATATCCATGTGCTGTCCGATATTTTCGTAATAATCAAAATCCAAATGATTATACTTCACCACATTGGCAATAATTTCCCGCTCCACATGAGAAAGCCCGATAATCTCCGTAGCCATTATAATACTATAAGAACATTCCCCCAGATTGACCATGCTGATATATTTACCGCAATCATGTAGTAATGCCGATAACTGTAATAAAAGCCGCTCCCGCTTTCCCATACCGTGCACTTTCCGCATACTGTCAAAGATGGTCAGAGCTATGGCCTCCAAGGTTTCACCCCGGCGCCTGCTGCCCCGGTAACGTTTACTGATATTTTGGGCACAGGCGATGATATCCTGTTCAAAATCATGCTTGGATGAAATAATCCGGTTCTTTTCCGCATGCTCATAAGCAACACCATCACAAAGGGTGGCCCCCGGCGCCCATATATATTCCGCTCCCATGGTCTCCATAATATTGAGAAGCAGTACTCCGGAAACAAACAGCGGTTTCATGTTTTCCTCCGGAATGTCCAGCATCTTGGCCAGTTCGGAAGAATGTTTGGTCCGAAATACTTCCAGAAAGCCCTCTACCAGAGCCTTATCCGCATACCCCCGCCGGCCGGCTTCACTGCCCTTACGCTTTAGCACGATTTCTGCGATATAATCATCCACTACGATAACATTTTCTATTTCCCGATCCTTCAGATACAATTTTTTATAAACCTGCATCTGGGAATCCACAATTTCATTTAATAAAGACTCATACTGAGACGGTACTACATTTAAATGATTCAGCCGGTCCTGCAGCCGCAATACCCCTAAACGCATATTTTGAGTGGATACCAGAGTATCTTTATCAAACAGGGATATCTGGATACTGCCCCCGCCGATATCCACGATAGCCGTACCTTTTTGAATGATATTTTCAAAACCTTCCTCTTTCCAGGCAATGGATTTATAATGTAAGAACCGCTGGGCGGAATTGCTCAGCACCTCCACATGGATACCGGTCCGGAGTCTGATCTGATCCAGCAGAATAATGGTATTTTCCGCTTCCCGAATGGCACTGGTGCCATAAGCCTTATATTCCTCCACCCGGTAGCCCTGCATGATATCCCGATAATCCCGCAGAATCCGGCACAGCTCGTCCACTCGCTCATAGCTTAACTTACCTGTGGCAAAGGTTTCGGTTCCCATATCAATACTGTGTCTGATATGGTCAATCTCCCGCATACCGTTTTTTTTCGATACTTCATAGATTTTCATGGATATTTCATACGAGCCTACATCTATTGCGGCAAAAGTTTTGACTGACACGGTCATTCCCTCCCTAACAGATAGTCAATAAACTGCTGGGCTGTTCTGCCGGACAACCCGCCATGGTACATTTCCCAGCGATTGGCTTCCTGTATCAACTCTTCTTCATTTATTTGAACATGATGCTTCCGGGCAAGTACCCTTACAATATTCTGAAATTCCTTCCGGTCGGGAGCACTGAAATAGATGGTGACCCCAAACCGCGCTGCCAAAGACAGCTTTTCCTGAACGGTATCGCCCTTATGAAGGTCATCCCGGCGGTCTTCCTTATCACTGAACTTCTCCCTGACCAGATGTCTGCGGTTAGAAGTGGCGTAAATCAGCACGTTGGAGGGTTTTTTCTCCAATCCGCCCTCGATTACGGCCTTCAGATACTTATATTCTACCTCAAAATCTTCAAAACTCAGATCATCCATGTAAATAATAAACTTATAGTTCCGATTCTTAATTTGGGCAATGATATCATTCAAGTCCTGGAACTGATGCTTATAAATCTCAATAATCCGCAGTCCCCGGTCATAATATTCATTAGCTATCCCTTTGATACTGGAGGATTTCCCGGTTCCGGCCTCGCCGAACAGCAAACAATTGTTGGCCCTTTTTCCGTTTACAAAGGCTTCCGTATTATCAATCAATTTCTTTTTAGGAAGATCATAGCCTACCAGATCATTCAGATAGACATGAGCAATATTGGTAATGGGTACGATCTGTACTCCCCATTCATCATGAACCACCCGAAATGCCTTATGCAGACCGAATTTTCCCACACCGTATTCCTGATAAAAGCAGGTAAGAGTATCCTTCATCTCTTCTACGGTGTTTTTTTCTTTCAACTGCACCGCCAGAGAACAGATTCGTTCCCGGATGCGGCTGTTATAAACCTTGCTTTCCTCATGGGGGGCCTGATAATCCAACACCATTGCCAAAGCATCGGCTTTAAGCTCTGCTGCCATGGAGGTAAAATCATAGTCAAAAAAATCCTTAAAAACAGCTATATCATGGACTGCGGCCTGGTTTATGGTTCCCGCTACCCTGCCGCGGATTTCACAGGCTTTGCTGTAACTGTTTTCATTATTTACCAATAGATTGGTCAGATAGCAATGCCAAAGATTGCCGTAAAATCCGTGATTACCGGCCATTTCCAGCAAAGCATGAAGACACTGATAGAGCCGTTCCAGCGCCTGGCCCTTATGCTCCGCTTTACCGTAGTGCTCCATTACCCACGCCATATCGAATAGAAGCTTCCCATCTTCCTCCAAATTTTTATATATGATCAATTCCTGTTCCCGCATCTTTTTCCATTCCTTTAATAATTTCCCAGTATTTTCATATTCCGGGCTTCATCCCGCAATCCCCGTAAAGCATTTTTAACCGCACTGTCTGCCAGATTTCCCTCAAAATCGATAAAGAACCGATATTCCCAGTTCCGTCCTTCAATGGGACGGCTTTCAATCCGATTCATATTCAGATTGTTGTAGATAAAGTGAGACAGCATATGGTAAAGGGAACCGCTTTCATGGGCCACTTCAAAGCAAATGCTGACTTTCTTTGCTTCTTTCAGAAAGATTTTCTGATTGGTTACGATAATGAACCGGGTGGAATTGGACCCCGACTGATTGATTCCCTTTTTCAGCACTTCCAGGCCATATATCCGGCCGGCATGCTCCCCGGCAACCGCCGCCTGACTGCCATCACCATCCTCCTTCACCTTCCGCGCAGCAAAAGCGTTGTTCTGCATACTGATCTGCTGCCACTGGGGATATTGGTTCAAATATTTAGCCGACTGCATCAGGGACTGGGGATGGGAATACACCGTCTTAATATCCTCCAGCTTGGTGCCCGGCAGTCCCAACAGACAGTGCTCGATCCGGATAATCTGCTCTCCCACTATATAATTTTCAAATTCCACCAGTAAATCATAAATTTCACTGACAATCCCGGCAGTGGAATTCTCAATCGGTAAAACCGCAAAATCCGCACTGCCTTCCTCAATAGCACACATAGCATCCCTGAAGGTATCCACATGAAAGCTGTTGATCCCGTCACCGAAATATTGCTCCATAGCCGCCTGGGAATAGGCCCCGTCAGCCCCCTGAAAGACCACCCTGGCTTTCCGTTTCTCCAGGGCATCCACTCCAATAAAGGGCAGCTTTCCGACACTTCCGTTTTCTGCCAGTAATTGATATTGCAGCTTACGGCTCATGGCCATAATCTGTTCAAAAAGCTCCTCAATGCCATGACTGTTGAAGTCATTATGGGTCATGCTCTTCACACTGCGGATTTTTTCTTCCTCCCTGGTCTTATCAAAGACCTTTTTACCGGTTCTGATCTTAAATTCCGCTACCGCCTTGGAAACCGCCATCCTTTGTTCATATAATTCGACAATCTGACTGTCGATTGCATCAATTTGTTCCCGTAAATTTACCAAGTCCATATTTTTCCTGTCCGTTTCTTTTCATTTGTTCTTAATTTTATACTATCTGTAAAACTATAGCAACCCAAAAGCTTATTTTTACCTTTAATTTACTTGCTTTTTACAACCCAAAAAGTTATACTGAATTGCGAAAGAGAGGCTTTTATGAATAAAAAATCTATTGCTTTTTTAGTTATCGCTTTCATAATTCTGGTTATTTTTATTGTTTCCTCCGCACTTATGAAGCGCATTCCGAAAAACGACAGTAATCTGGCCGGAAACACCGCCGGAAACCTTTATAATGAAGGTCTGTTTTGTGAATCAGACGGAAAAGTCTACTTTGCCAACAGCTTTGATAACGGCTGCCTTTATTCCATGAACAATGATGAAACTGAAATAAAAAAATTAAATAATTCACAGGTATTTTCCATCAATGCCGGCGGCAAATTTCTTTACTATTGTCTTAACAGCACCAAAAGCGGCGGCAGTGGTTTAGGGTATGTCCGGCCTACCCTGGGACTTTACCGCTGTAAAACAAACGGTTCCGCATCTACCTGCCTGAAGAATTCCGCCGTCGTCACCGCTACATTATGCGGCAATTATCTATATTATCAAAATTACAATAATAAAGAATATACGCGTCTTTATAAAATAAAAACCGACAAATCCGAAGATATCGAGATTGCCGACTATGTCATTAACCCTTCTTCCTATCACAACGGCATTATTTATTTTGCCGGCACGCAGACGGACCATGATTTATATGGACTAAATACCGAAAATGACGCAATCAGCACTGTTTTTCAGGGAAATATCTATAATCCGGTTTATCAGGACGGGTATATTTATTTTCTGGATCAGGCTCAGAATTACCGCCTTTGCCGCTATTCTCCAGGGGAAAACCAGATTGAAATCCTGACGGAAGACCGGGTGGATACTTATAATATCGGCAGCGGCCTGATTTATTATCAGAAAAATTCCACCTCCGAACCGGCCCTGATGAGAATGGGGATGGACGGCAGCAATCCGGAAGTAGTGGCCGAAGGCAATTATACCAACATCAGCATGACCTCCCAATATGTCTACTTCCGCATGTTTGGCGATGACATCACTACTTACCATGTTCCGTTATATGGGTATCCGGAAGTTACCATCTTTACAAACGCCTCTGACGCAGTTTACAACTAGACAAAATCTTTATTATGAACTAAAAAAAGCATCTGCGGATGCCTTTTTTAGTTCAGTTCCTCTGACCTGTTCATGTTGTTCTTATATAAGCTATGGACCTTTCGCCGAAACTCAATATCGGTACGAGTAAAATCAGGTATGCTCCTCCTGAGGTGCTTTTTTTCTTCCTCTGTTTCGCTGGTTTCACTTTTGGCAATTTCCCCTTCTTTTCCTTCTGTATCCGCCACTTCGGCTGTATCCTCTTTGACCGGCTCTGTTTCCGAAGCTTCGGCTGTATCCTCTTTGACCGGCTCTGTTTCCGCTGCTTCAGCTGTATCCGCTTCGGCAGGCTCTGCTTCCGGCTGCAGGGCACTTTGATCGGTATTTTCTTCTACCGCCTCACTGATTTCCTCCGCAACATCTCCTTCGTCCGGCAGCTCGGCATATTCAGGACTGGCTACAAATTCACCGAAAGAATCACCCAGCTGATTCACCCGCATAAGCGTTTTAAGTGCATTTTGTTTTTCAACTTCACCGGTACCTTTTGTTTCTTTTACCATTGTCAGGGCCTCGGTATACACCTGCAGCACTTCCAGTTTCGTTTCCGCTGCCTCCAGCTTCATCTCCAGCTGCTGCCGCTCCGCAAGCACTTCCTGCACCGTCTGATAGCAATCCGGGGCATTTTTTGCCAGAAAGTCCAATTCCGCAGAGGACAGATCATTTCCCGCCATAAACTTCCCCATAATCTGATCTACTTTTTTGCTAACCGGATTATTTTCCTCTTTAAACTGCTCTATCCAAATATCTTCTTTATTTTTCTCTTTATTCTTCTCTTCCTTTTCCGGTATCTTGCTTCCGCTGATACTTACCTTTCCGCTGGTAAGCACCGGATATGCATTGGATAATCCTGCCCCTGATACATTCATGACCGCACCTCCTTGTGACATCATGCCTATTCCATTATATGTTATATATCGGCTTTGCTCAGGGAATCCTTTATCTTTTGGATAGTTTCTTCATTCATCGCTTTCCGCAGCTGTTTCAAATAATCAGAAAAGGCCACATACTCTGCTCCGTAAGTAAGGTTCAGATCGTATTCCAAAGGCAGCCAGGTTGATAAATCCGCTTCATTATGCTGCAATACAGCTTCCAGCTTATCCAGCCCCCTGTAAATCTTGGCTTCCAGGGTTTTCATCGCCTTCATTTCCGCAAATAATTCCTCCAGTTCCTTCCGATAGGACTCCGGTAAGGTTTCCAGTAATTCCGTTACTGCATTTTCTTCCACCGCTTCATCCTTTTCCCGCTTGTAAAAAGAAGGAATATCCCCTGTAATGGCTTCACCGATATCATGAAACAGGCTCATCAGTATGATTCTGGCCGTATCGGCTTCCGGAAATTCGTCCTTAATAAAATACGCCATTAAAGACAGGCGCCAACTGTGTTCGGCAACACTTTCCTGCCGCCCCGAACTGGTCCAGGAATGCCTGGTGTTACATTTTAATTTTTCCGCTACATGCATAAATTCAATTATTTTTTTTACATCCATGATTCATTTACCTGCTCTTCACAATCCCGCATTGCAAGGATCGTTCTTTCTAAAAGTTCATCCAGTTCCCAATCCAGCATTGCCGCTCCGTCCATGATAATATCACGGGAACAGCCGGCGGCAAATTTCTTATCTTTAAATTTCTTTTTCAGACTGGATACTTCCATATCCATAACACTTTTGGAGGGGCGCATTCTGGCCGCGGCTCCAATCAGCCCGGTCAATTCATCGACAGCAAATAAAACCTTTTCCATCTGATGCCTGGGTTCCACATCGACACAAATGCCGTATCCATGTGAACAGATTGAATAGATCATATCCTCCCCCACATTTCCGGCCCGCAGTAGCTCCGGAGCTTTTTTACAATGCTCCTCCGGGTACTCTTCAAAATCAATATCGTGAAGAATACCCACCAGTCCCCAATATTCTTCTTCCTGCGCATACCCCAGCTCCCGGGCATAATAGCGCATGACCCCCTCCACCGTCAAAGCATGTAAAATATGAAAAGACTCCTTATTATGTACCCTTAGCAGCGTCATTGCTTCTTCTCTGGAAATGTTGCTTTTCATGTTCATCATTCCTCCGCTAATAATTATATTTTTTTCTTTTCGGGCTTCCCAGTAACATTCGAAAAAATGCCAGTAAAATCGCCATCAACACAAAACCACTCATAGCGGCAATAAAGCTGATGGCCATTTCAACCGGTGCATAATGCCTGCTGGCAATGAAAACCTTCATCCTTTCCGTGAAACAGGCGATTACTCCCAAAAAGATAATAATGAATACACTTTTGAAAAACCAGTTGATTCGGGGAAAAGAAAGATTCACCGCTGCGGTAGTGACAATTCCCAGAGTAAAAAACAGTAACCCTCTGCCGAATTGCCGCATTATATAAGTTAAGGCCTTTTCGTCCATATCCGTATGCAGATAGCCGCCCATCCGGGCTTTCAGAAACTCATACAGCCTGTTGCCCATTTGTTTCGACACTTCTCCGTTTTGAAAGGATAAATAGCAGATGCCTCCTACCAGAACGAATAATATCAGCCATATCAGAGCCCTGCCCCCTCGATGTTTTTTCCTTTTCATTTCATTCCGGCACTGTCCTTTCCTATATTTTGGCAAAGCTGTTATGCTTTAGTATACTACTACCATAGAACTTTGAA
Source organism: Lachnospiraceae bacterium (assembly GCA_031555615.1). Lineage (GTDB taxonomy): Bacteria > Bacillota > Clostridia > Lachnospirales > Lachnospiraceae > UBA935. The sequence continues at coordinate 17,354 of JAVBUF010000003.1, forward strand.
AAGTTCAAACTACTTTTTAACTAAAATGCCAAAAAAAATTTTTACTCCTTGACTATTGAAATAGCGTTTGTTTATTATTAAGATAATAAACCATTGAATTAACCTAGGAGGACTATTTAAATGAAACTACTATATAACGCAAAGGTCAGAGTAAAATTATTGACCTCTTTTATTCTGATTGTCCTGATTTTAATTATCGTCGGAACCTTTTCCTACTCAAAGTTGAATCAGATTTATGATGCCAATCTGTTTGTGTATGAAAATAACTATAAGTCTACTTCTTACATTCAAAGTGTCGCCAATAATCTTAGCCTGATCCGATTATATACCCAAAAACTAACCAGTGAGGACCTGGCCGGAGATATCGAAGAAAATGCTGCTTTGATCGATGAACTTGTGCAAACAAACAATGAACTTCTGGCTCAATATAAGGACTGTCTGGCAGTTGAGGATGACGAAGTATTATACAATAAGCTGCAGGACGCACTGGCCAATTACCGCGGTGAACGTGCGGCAGTTCTGGAATATGCCCGGGCCGGGGATTTTAAAAACGCCGCTCTCCATAACAATACTATTACCGAACCGATGGTATTGCAGGTACAGGATTATGCCGAACAGATGGTTAATTTTAATTTTTCCGATGCCGAGGCAAATGTCGAAGAAGCCACCAGTGACTATAACGCTGCTACCAGCCTGATTCTCACTTTAATGATCATTTCACCAATTTTATCGGTTCTGCTTGGAATCATCATTTCCAATGTTATTACCAATCCGTTAAATGTGGTACGTAAAACTGCCCGCCAGATTGCTGATGGCGATCTGACGGTGGAGATTCCCCCCCGTTATCTGGAGCAGAAGGATGAAATCGGTAATTTGGCCAATACCATTAAGGATATGAAGGATAGTCTGCTGCTTACCGTAACCGGCATCATCAATTCCTCCAACAGCCTAGGAGAACATGTTACTTCCACCAATGAGACCCTGTCAGTACTGAATACCCGGCTTGTAAGCACCTCTCAAGCCAGTGAACAGCTCAGTGCCACCATGGAAGAAACCGGTGCTTCCGCTGCCGAGATGGAATCCACTTCCGGTGAAATCGCTGAGGCCGTGGAAACGGTCGCCACAAAGGCCGAAGACGGTGCATTCAAATCCGGTGAAATTCACACCCGGGCTTCGGAACTGGAAAAAAATGTAAAATCTTCTATTCAAAAGTCCGATGAGATCTTTGGTCAGATCAAAACCGGTTTGGAACAGGCGTTAGAAGATTCCAAAGCCGTCAATGAAATCAATGCTCTGGCTGATGCCATCTTGGAGATTACCAGCCAGACCACTCTGTTGGCCCTGAACGCTTCCATCGAAGCTGCCAGAGCCGGAGAAGCAGGCCGGGGATTTGCCGTAGTTGCTAATGAAATCAGTGCCCTGGCCGATAACTCCAAAAATACCGTTAACCAAATTCAGGGAATTACCAAACTGGTTATGGGTGCCGTCAATAACCTGGCCAAGAATTCCAATGACTTGCTTCATTTTGTAGCTGGTGATGTAATGGATGATTACAAGGGTATGCTGACCGCTGCCGAGTCCTATAACACAGATGCACTTTTCATCAGTGATATGACCAGCGATCTGAATGCCACTGCCGAAGAACTGCTGGCCTCCGTCAATGCCATCATGACTTCCATCAATCAGGTATCCATTGCTGCCCGGGAAGGCGCCAAAGCCACTACCATCGTGGCGGAACAAACCACCGACGTTTCTGCCAACGCCTCGTCTATTGTAAAGAATATGCAGGAGACACAGATTGTTTCTGATGAACTGGTTTCTCTGGTTCAAAAATTCAAAATAAATTGATTTTCGTCATTTTTGTAAAAAAAACCAAAAGACTGCCTTAAAACACAGGGCAGTCTTTCTTATATTTTGGCTATTTTTACTATTACCAAAATATTCTATTGACTATTGATTTTTTGAGGAATAAAATGAAATGAATCTAATCCAATAAACTCAATTATAATTAAACACTTAGGAGGCAGCTTATGAGAGTAATTTATAACGCAAAACTATCAGTCAAATTTTTAGGTTCTTTTTTCATCCTGATTGCTGCAATGATTGTAATCGGTGTCATCGGCATCGTGAATATGGGCACAATCAATGACGCTAATACCACTATCTATGGAAACAATTTCCTGTCCACCACGTACATAGAGACCATTAACAGTAATCTGAACGAGGTTCGGTTATATACCCAGAAAATTGTTACAGCCAAATATGCTGCCGATTTTGAAACAAATATCAAGCATATGGACACCGTTGCCGCTTCTACCACCGAAGCTTTGAACAACTATGAAGCACTGCTGATATCCGATGAAGATTCCAGATTATTTACCGCTTTGAAAACAGATATTACCAATTATCGGACGGAAAGAGACAATGTCATTTCCTTAGCACAGGACGGTCAATTTGATGCGGCAGATGATCATAATACCAATGTTGTTATTCCTTTGGTCACCAAGGTACAGGAGGATGTCAGCGCACTGATTGATTTTAATCTGAACGATGCCCAAAACAGTGTTAATATTGCCGACTCTAACTATTCCAGCAGCATTGTAACTACACTTACTATCGTTGTGATTGTTTCCGTTGCTGCGGTATTCTTAGGTATTTTCATGTCCACCATTATAACCAGGCCCTTGAATGTGGTTAGAGATGTTTCCGAAAAAATCGCTGAAGGCGACTTAACCTCGATAATACCGGAACGCTACCTGAAGCAAAAAGATGAAATCGGTGTATTGGCCAATAACATTGAAGCCATGAAACTGGGATTGATCAGCACCGTGTCCGGCATCAAAGATTCTACCAGTGATTTAGGTCAGCAGGTTACTTCTACCAATGATACCTTGAGTATCCTGAATGACCGCATTACCGATACTTCAGCCGCTACCGAAGAACTCAGTGCCGGTATGGAAGAAACCGGTGCTTCTGCACAGGAAATGAATGCTACTGCCGCTGAAATCGAGCGTGCTGTGGAAAACGTAGCCGAAAAGGCTGAAGAAGGTGCCAATAAATCCGGTGAGATTCATAAACGTGCCACTGAGCTTGGTAAAAATGTTAATAATTCAATTGATAAATCCAACAATGTATTTAATGAAATTAAAACAACCCTGGAAAAAGCTTTGGCAGATTCCAAGGCAGTGGATGAAATCAATGCCTTGGCCGATGCCATCCTCGGTATTACCAGTCAGACTACCCTGCTGGCCCTGAATGCTTCCATTGAAGCTGCCAGAGCCGGAGAAGCCGGTAAAGGTTTTGCCGTGGTTGCCAACGAAATCAGTGCCCTGGCCGACAACTCCAAAAACACCGTTACCCAGATCCAGACCATTACCAAGGTGGTTATGAGTGCTGTAAATGCACTGGCTAACAGCTCCACTAACCTGCTGAACTTCGTGGCTGATGATGTCATGAGTGATTATAAAGATATGCTGACTGCCGCTGATTCCTATACCTCCGATGCTGTTTATGTCAGTGATATGACCAGTGATCTGAATGCTACCTCCGAAGAACTGCTGGCTTCCGTCCAGATCCTGATGCGGGCCATCAGCGAAGTATCTTCCGCAGCCCAGGAAGGTGCCCGAACCACCACAGTGGTGGCTGAGCAGACCACGGATATTTCGGTAAATGCTTCCACCATCGTGGAAAACATGAAACAGACTCAAAACACTTCTAATCAACTGGTCTCTCTGGTTGATAAATTCAAACTGTAATTATTCTTTTCCCAAGGGGCAGACTGACAGGTCTGCTCCTTTTTAATTGTGCAATTCAACAAAATTTATGCAAATCTAAATTATTTTATTGACTATTAAATCCGACAGTAATAAAATGAGCTAACATACAATATGGAGGTGTACTATGAAACTCATTTATAACGCGAAATTATCAGTTAAATTTTTAGGTTCCTTTTTTATTCTGATCACTGCTATGATCATCATCAGCGTATTAGGTATCATCAATATGGGGAAAATAAATGAGGCTAATACTACCATTTACAAAAATAACTTTTTATCTACTACTTACATCGAAACCATCCACAGTAATATGAATGAAGTACGGCTGTACACGCAGAAAATTGTTTCTCTTAAATATTCATCCGAGCTGGCTGCCAACCTCCAGCATCTGGATACCGTTGCCGCCTCAACTACCGAAGCTTTGAACAAATATGAAGCGACTGTATCTGAGGAAGATGCCGCCCTGTTTGCTGCTTTAAAAGCTGATATCGCCACTTACCGGAATGAGCGGGCCAAGGTTGTGGAACTGGTTCAGGAAAGCCGGTTCAGCAATGCCGACGCCTACAATACCGAAACCGTTATTCCGTTGGCGGTAATCGTGCAGGAGGATGTTAATAAATTAATCGATTACAATCTGAAGGACGCACAAAACAGCGTGGATTCTGCGGATGCCAGCTACTCTGCCAGTGTTTCCGCCATGATCGCCATCGCTGCCACAATTTCAATTTTTGCCATATTCTTAGGCATTTTCATGTCCTCCATTATTACCAGACCCTTAAATGTAGTTCGTGAGATTTCCGAAAGAATAGCTGACGGTGATCTGACTCCAGTGATGCCTGCGCGTTACCTGAAGCAAAAAGACGAAATAGGGATCCTGGCTAACAACATCGAACAGATGAAGTTGGGATTAATCCGCACTGTATCCGGCATTAAAGATTTTACCCGTGATCTGGGGCAACAGGTGACTTCTACCAACGAGACCCTTGGGGTTCTGAACGATCGGATTACCGCTACCTCCGCCGCTTCCGAAGAACTCAGTGCCGGTATGGAAGAAACCGGTGCTTCCGCACAGGAAATGGATGCTACTGCCACTGAAATCGCAAGGGCTGTGGAAAATGTTGCTGAAAAAGCTGAAGAAGGGTCCTGCAAATCCGGCGAAATATACAAACGTGCTTCTGAACTGAGTAAAAATGTTAACAGTTCCATTAATAAATCCAACCACCTATTTAACGATATTAAGGCTGGACTGGAAAAAGCGCTGGAGGATTCCAAGGCTGTAGACGACATCAATGCTCTGGCTGATGCCATCCTGGGGATTACCAGCCAGACTACCCTGTTAGCCCTGAATGCTTCCATTGAAGCTGCCAGGGCCGGAGAAGCCGGTAAAGGTTTTGCTGGAGTTGCCAATGAAATCAGTGCCCTGGCAGATAATTCGAAAAACACCGTTACCCAGATCCAAACCATCACCAAAGTGGTTATGAATGCCGTTAATGCGCTGGCAGACCGCTCCAGTAATCTGCTGAATTTTGTTGCCGGCGATGTTATGAAAGATTACAGGGATATGCTGACTGCTGCTGATTCCTACACCACTGATGCTGTTTACGTCAGTGATATGACCGGTGACTTAAATGCTACCTCTGAAGAACTTTTGGCTTCGGTACAGGTCCTGATGAGATCCATTAATGAAGTATCCATAGCTGCTCAGGAGGGAGCCCGGACTACCTCTGTAGTGGCTGAACAGACCACTGACATCTCTGCCAATGCTTCCATCATCGTAGGGAATATGAATCAGACCCAAAATACTTCCAACCTGCTGGTTGCTCTGGTTGATAAATTCAAATTATAATTGTTGGTTAATTTTCCAAGAAGCGAACCTTCGAGTCCGCTTCTTTTTTATGTAAAAATTTTACAAAAATTTAAAAATTATATTTGCAATTTTTCACAAAATTTTGCATAAAATTCAAAAATATATTTTATGAAAAATGATTTACAAAACATTTATGAATATTTTTTAGATAATTTTCACAAAATTTATCATTTAAAATGGCTTTATCAGGAAAAACATAGTATAATAACATTTAAACTACTCGCAAAAAAGGAGGAATATATATGCGAATTTTATACAATGTAAAATTGAAAGTGAAACTTTTGGGGGCTTTTTTCATACTGATAGCCGCAATGCTTCTGATTGGTGTAATGGGCATGATCGCTATGGGAAAAATAAACGATGCTAACACCGAAATTTATGAAAACAATTTCAAGGCTACGTCCGCCATGCAAACTATCAATAACGGTCTCAGCGATGTAAGACGTTTCGCCCTGTGTATGACTATCGAAAAATATGCCGCGGATATTGCAAGCTATGAAAAAAATATCACAGATACCGATACAGTCTGTCTAGCCCAAATGGATCTCTATAAGTCCAAGATCATTGACAAAGAGGAAGAAGCCCTTTATGCGGAGTTTGAAAAAAACGTAAACTCCTATCTCAGTGAACGCAACAAGGTTATGGAAATGGCCAAACAAGGGCTTTATGATGAGGCTGAAGAACATAATACCAATATTGCACTTCCGCTGGCTAATACTGCCCAGCAAAGCATCGATGCACTGATCGCCTTCAATGAACATTATGCCGAAAGTAATGTAAATGATGCTAATCAGGATTATATCAGCAACCTTACTCAAACCATTATTATTATTGCCATCTCAATTATTGTTGCAATTGCTCTGGGTCTCTTTATCTCCAGTTTGATTACCAAACCTTTGAACTCGGTTCGTGATGTAGCTGAAAAAATAGCAGACGGTGATCTGACTGTGGAAATTCCGGCGCGCTATCTTGCTCAAAAAGATGAAATAGGTATGTTGGCTAACAATATTGAAGATATGAAACAGGGACTCATTATCACCGTTTCCGGCATCATGGAATCCTCCAATTCATTGGGACTGCAGGTCAGTTCTACCAACGAAATCCTCGGCGTATTGAATGACCGTATTACCGATACTTCCGCTGCCACCGAAGAACTCAGTGCCAGCATGGAGGAAACCGGTGCTTCAGCTGAAGAAATGAACGCCACTGCGGCGGAAATCGAACGGGCTGTGGAAACCGTTGCCGAGAAGGCTGAAGAAGGTGCCAATAAGTCCAGCGAAATACATAGCCGCGCTTCTCAGTTAGGAAAAGATGTTAATACTTCCATCGAAAAGTCCAACACCATATTTAATGAAATTAAAGTCAGCCTGGAAAAAGCTTTGGAAGATTCCAAGGCCGTGGACGAAATCAATGCCTTGGCCGATGCCATCCTTGGCATCACCAGTCAGACTACCCTGTTAGCCCTGAATGCTTCCATTGAAGCTGCCAGAGCCGGAGAGGCCGGTAAAGGCTTTGCTGTGGTTGCCAATGAAATCAGTGCTTTGGCTGATAACTCCAAGAATACCGTAACCCAGATCCAGGCCATTACCAAAGTCGTTATGTCGGCTGTAAACGCATTGGCCAGCAACTCTACCAATCTATTGAACTTCGTGGCCACTGATGTTACCAAGGATTATCATGATATGCTGACTACCGCCGATTCCTATACCACTGATGCCGTCTATGTCAGTGACCTGACCAGTGACCTGAGTGCCACCTCGGAAGAGCTCCTGGCGTCGGTACAGGTCTTGATGCGGACCATCAATGAAGTATCCTTGGCAGCTCAGGAAGGAGCCCGGACCACTACTGTGGTAGCTGAACAAACCAGTGATATTTCAACCAACGCTTCCATTATAGTGGGAAATATGGATGAGACACACAAAACATCCGATACATTAGTTGAATTAGTCCATAAATTTAAGCTTTAAATACATTCTTGTTGATATTGTCCTACAAGTGAATCTTCGGATTCACTTGTTTTTTGTACTTTTCTACCAAATATTATTTTTATTTTTGGTTATATTTACTTATTTATTGAGACAAAACGTAAAAGCTGCTTATCATTATTCTCTTTATCAAACATTTTCACTTTTTTCATTGTCAATTTGTCGAAAAACCACATTTCACATTGACTATATTTCGTAAAATATTATATTATTATAGCAATATCTCATTTCGCAAAAGGAGGAGGAATTTATGCGAATATTATATAACGCAAAAGTAAAAGTAAAGTTTTTAGGATCATTTATTGTTTTGATTATTGCCATGTTACTGGTAGGTGTATTGGGAGTGTTTTCCATGAACAGTATCAACGAGTCCAATACTTTTATTTATGAAAACAATTTCAAATCAACAGTCGCCATTCAATCCATCAATAACAATTTAAGTGATGTCCGTCTCATTACCCAATGTCTTGTGCTGGAGAATTATAAAGATGAATTCGATGCCAATATGCAAAGATTAAGCGAGATTGCTGTTACTACCAATGAATATACACAGCAGTATGAGGATTCCCTGGTGGAAGATGAAGACCGGGCATTGTTTGCCGCTTATCAGGAGGCAACGGGTAAGTACCGTACAGCCCGAGATGAGGGAATTGCCCTTGCTAAAGAAGGGAAGTATGCCGAAGCCGAAAAACACAATACCGAAGTAACTCGTCCGCTGGCTGATGCTATGGAAGCTGATATTGATGCACTGATTGCTTTTAATATGAAAGATGCGCAAAAAAATGTGGATGCAGCAGATGTTTCTTTTAACACCAGTGTTACCGAAACTTTCATTATTGTTATCGTCGCTGCCATTGCTGCTATTCTATTGGGAATCTTTATGGCCGGTATCATTACCAAGCCTTTAAATTCCGTTCGAGATGTGGCTGAAAAAATTGCCGACGGTGATCTTACGGCCGAAATACCTCCGCGGTATCTGAAGCAAAAAGATGAAATCGGTATGTTAGCTAACAATATTGAAGACATGAAACAGGGGTTGATTACCACCGTTTCCGGTATCAAGGATTCTACCCATGATCTGGGTGATCAGGTGTCTTCAACCAATCAGACCTTATCTATATTGCATGACCGGATCACCGATACTTCGGCCGCTACCGAAGAGCTCAGTGCCAGCATGGAAGAAACCGGTGCTTCGGCTGAAGAAATGAATGCTGCTGCCGCCGAAATCGAGCGGGCTGTGGAAACTGTTGCTGAAAAAGCCGAAGAAGGTGCCAATAAATCCGGTGAAATACATAGCCGCGCCTCCCAGTTGGGCAAAGATGTTAATGCTTCCATCCAAAAATCAAATGCTATATTTAACGAAATTAAGATCAGTCTGGAAAAAGCTTTGGAAGATTCCAAAGCAGTTGATGAAATCAATGCTCTTGCTGATGCTATCCTGGGCATTACCAGTCAGACCACCCTGTTGGCCCTGAATGCTTCCATTGAAGCTGCCAGAGCCGGCGAAGCCGGCAAAGGCTTCGCCGTGGTTGCCAATGAAATCAGTGCCCTGGCTGATAACTCCAAGAATACCGTTACCCAGATTCAGGCTATCACCAAGGTCGTTATGGCGGCTGTAAATGCATTAGCCAGCAACTCCACAAACCTTTTAAACTTTGTGGCCAACGATGTTACCAAGGATTATAACGATATGCTGACTACCGCTGATTCCTATACCACCGACGCTGTTTATGTCAGCGACCTGACCAGTGATCTGAGTGCTACTTCAGAAGAGCTTCTGGCTTCGGTACAGGTATTGATGCGGGCCATCAGTGAAGTATCCATGGCGGCTCAGGAAGGTGCCAGAACAACTACCGTGGTAGCTGAGCAGACTACCGACATTTCGGTCAACGCTTCCACTATTGTGGAAAACATGAAGAGTACACAACATACATCCGATGAACTGGTTCATCTGGTTAATAAATTTAAACTGTAATCTTTATTACTATCATAATTTTAAGACATCCGAATCGGATATTAATATCCATCCGATTTGGGTGTTTTTTTATGCCCACCTACCCTTTAGGCAGAATCAACAACATAACACCTCCTCTTCCTAGCAGCTTTTGTGACTAATTGTTTTTTTGTTAAGACCCTGTTAAGAGAAGGGGATTTTCATTGACCATAAACCGTTTACATTGTATCATTGTATTAATCATTATCCATATAAATTATAATAAATAAAATGGAACAACGGAGGTAAGATAATGAAATTTCTGTATAACATGAAAGTAAAAGTCAAATTTTTGGGTTCCTTTTTCCTGCTCATTATTGCTATGATCGCAGTAGGAATTTTGGGCATATCCGGAATGAACACCATCAACACCGCCAATAACTTTGTATACGAAAACAACTACAAATCGACTGTCTCGATAGAAACATTCAATGCCGGATTAAGCGATGTCCGTCAGGTCACTCAAAAGCTGGTAAATGCTGCCAATGCTTCAAAAATTGATACCGTGCTGGCTGAGATTGACAAGTATGCCGCTTTCAATAACAATGCAATGGCCGAATATAAGGATTCTATTGTAACCGATGAAGATCAGGCTCTCTACGACCAACTGACCAAAGCTCTGGCTGATTACCGCGTCCTGCGGAATAATCTGGTGGAAATGGTTAAAAGCGGAGATTATACTCAGGCTAATACATATAATGCTGAAACCGTTGATCCTTCCTGTCAGATCGTTCAGGATCTGATTGACGATACCATTGCTTACAATCAGCATGATGCCCAAAATAATGTAGATATTGCTCAAAATGAGTTTGAAAGCAGTACAATGTTAACTATCGTTATTTTGATTATCTCTGCTTTATTAGCTGTTTTAATAGGCCTTGTTATGGCTAATGTGATTACCAAACCTTTAAATGCGGTGCGTGATGTTGCCGAAAAAATTGCTGATGGCGATTTACGGGTTAAACTGGCTGATCGTTTCCTGCAGCAAAAAGATGAAATCGGTATGCTGGCCAACAACATTGAAGATATGAAACTGGGATTGATACATACCGTTTCCGGCATCAAACATTCTTCTGATGATCTTGGCAATCAGGTGACCTCAACCAATGAAACCCTGACTACCCTGAATGATCGTATCAGCGATACCTCCGCCGCTACCGAAGAACTCAGTGCGGGCATGGAAGAAACCGGTGCTTCTGCCGAAGAAATGAATGCTACCGCCTCTGAAATTGAACGGGCCGTGGAAACCGTAGCCGAGAAGGCCGAAGAAGGGGCCTCCAAATCCAGCGAAATTCATTCCAGAGCTGCTAATTTGGGAAAAAATGTAAATGAATCTATTCAAAAATCAAATTCCATATTTAATGAAATAAAGGTAACACTGGAAAAAGCTCTGGATGATTCCAAGGCCGTTGACGAAATCAATGCACTGGCTGATGCCATTTTGGGTATTACCAGTCAGACCACCCTGTTAGCATTGAACGCCTCTATTGAAGCCGCCAGGGCCGGTGAAGCTGGAAAAGGATTTGCTGTTGTGGCTAATGAAATCAGTGCATTAGCAGATAATTCCAAGAACACCGTTACACAGATACAAGCTATAACCAAGGTTGTTATGAATGCGGTAAACGCTTTGGCAAACAGTTCCACCAATCTGTTGAATTTCGTAGCCAACGATGTTACCAAGGATTACAATGACATGCTGGCAGCCGCTGATTCCTATACCACCGATGCTGTTTATGTCAGTGATATGACCAACGATCTGAGTGCTACCTCCGAAGAGCTTTTGGCTTCTGTGCAAGTTCTGATGCGAGCCATCACGGAAGTATCCGCTGCCGCGCAGGAAGGAGCCAAAACCACTTCCATCGTGGCTGAACAAACCACTGATATTTCTGCAAACGCTTCCGTTATTGTTGATAATATGAAACAAACTCAGGGCACCTCTGATGAACTGGTAAATCTGGTAAATAAATTCCAACTTTAAATATCTGCATGTAAAATGGCTGTATCGCTACAGCCATTTTTTTATTTTAAAATTATATAAATGATCAAACTCACCAACACCATGCTCCCCAATGCTATTGGATATCCCAGACGCCAGTGCAGCTCCGGCATATTGACAAAGTTCATGCCATAGATACCGGTTATTACCGTAAGCGGTCCAAAAAACAAAGTCAGGGTCGTCAGCTTATTAATAATATTATTGTGTGGGTGCCATCTGAGATTCGTTCCTGTTCCCTATCCTACGCTTAAACACCATTGTTAGCCTTTGGTGTTCCAAGGACTTGGTACTGGCGACTTGCCAGGTCTTACCAGACTGGGTTCCCACCAGTTATATATTTGGCATCCTAAACTTGGAGGGTTTTCATTTCACAGCTTAGACATTGTGACCATATTTAATTTTTTCTCCAGCTCCTGTTCAGCCTGATGATAACTGTTAAACCAAATTCCGTCCATTCCCAAATCTACTGCCGCGGCAATATTACGCTCCAGATCATCTATAAAGATGCATTCCCCGGGATCCAAAGCGAAGCGTTCCAGAAAAAGCTGATATATTTTTGCTTCCGGCTTTTGGGTCTTAACCTGATATGATAGAACCGCTCCGTCAACGAGGTCCAAAAAGGGCAGCCGGTTCTTACAATCACATATCACTTTTTCTCCGATATTGGATAGAATATAAACGGAATATCCTCTCCCTTTTAATTCCTCCACCCATGGAACCGCATAATCATAAAGCTCCAAAATACCACTGACATCGGTAAATACCCTGTCTATTTCCATCTCAATAGACGGATCGTATTCTTTAAATCCCCGAATGATTTCTTCCGTGCTCATATTGCCCTGATCGATTTCATACCACAACCGATTTTTGACAGTCGCGGCCGCCAGCTTATCAAAGACTTCTTCCGAAAATCCAAAGCTTTTATAGAAATCCTCCCAGACAAATCCCGCCAAAACATTTCCGATATCAAATACAATATTTTTAATCATCATTACATTTCCTTTCCGTATTTACTCTTTAACATCTGTAAGACATATATTACACTATATATCCTCTTTCAGACCATCAAAATCCAGGTAATCCTCAATAAATTGCTTACGCAGTAAATTTAGCGGGATAAATTCATTATATTTTCCTCTTATCTGCACATCATCCGGCAGGGGGAGCTCATACAAATCCAGATCAGATGTGATAATATCATGGATAATGGCTTCCAGTTCCGCCAGGCTTCCCTGAAAATTGACTTCCAGATACACACTGGTCATCCACGGCAGTCTGCTTTTAATTTTCCGTTGTTTCAGCGCATAATGCAGGGTCAGCAGCTGCCTGGTGCCGATCCAGGGGAAAATCGCATATTTTATATCAGAAAGAGGGGTTACCATATGATCTAAAATACCGCTGTTTCTGGAAATAAACTGAATTTCCGTAAGCCGCTCATTGCAGCGGCCGCTTAGATAGGGATACCCCGGTTCTCCCAGCAGGATGCTGCGCATTTTACGGACAAGCACCGTATGAAGTTCAGCATCAAAATCCACATCCCAGTCAACTACCGAAATACCGGGCACATTTTTCACAAAAAGGACCTTGGAGTTTATATTCACATCCACTGTTTCCCAGGTCATTCCGGCCAGGGCAAAGCGAATACCCACCGGATATATTTTATCCACTGTACCGATGGTGCGGTTCTCATCCTTTACCAGAAAATATTCCGTGGATAAAAACACCGTCAGAAAATGAAAACTGTTAACGATCTTTTCCCCTTCCCTGCCGATCACCAGGCCTCCATGCTCGGTGCGCTGTAAATGCTCAATATTGATCAAATGGTTCAGTAACTGTTTATAATCCTCCTGGGAAATATGCTCAAAACACCCCAGTGACAGGATGGTCTGCGCCAGACCGGCCGGTGAAAGTTCCCCATTGCTTTTCAGATAACTCATAGTCTGATGATACAGCAAATTATAAGCATGATGATGCGGATAGATGGGTTCGATCCAATGATCTTTGGTATATAGTTCAATAATCGCAATGGTTCGGATAAAATCCCAATTAATGGGACCTAAGGTATCCCCCGGATTGATTTTTACATCCTCCACAAAGGTAAACAGCAACTGCGGAACCTGTCCCCTGCGGCCGCAGCGGCCTAATCGCTGGGCGAAGCCGGATACCGAGTAGGGGGTGCCGATCTGGACTGCCTGATCCAGAGAGCCGATATCAATACCCAGCTCTAAGGTTACAGTGGCACCGGTGACAATCTTCTCATCCGCCGATTTCATCTCATCCTCGGTATTTTCCCGCAATAAGGAGGACACATTTCCATGGTGAACACGATATACATCAGGGGCTTTATGTTTTAAGGCAATTTCTTTTAAGTTAGCAATTACAAGCTCCGTCTCTTCACGGCTATTGGTAAAGATAATGGTTTTTTTATCCAGCGTCATCTGAAACAGATATTCATAATGCTCCCTTTCGCCGATATTACCAACTGTGGAAATGGTGTTGTCCCTGCTGTTCATGTCAGCCTTGGCAGCTTCTTCCGGGGTATTTGCAAAACGCTCCACGTGCAGCTTTACACGCTTCTTGCCTTCTTCTGTAACAGGCGCCGCACACTTCCTGCAGGTTCCGGTATTCAGCCAATTTTGAGCCAGCGATACATCACCCAAGGTAGCCGACAATCCAATCCGCCTGGGAATCACACCGGTGAGCTTCTGTAACCGCTCCAGTACACAAAGAAGCTGAACGCCTCGCACATCACGCATAAATTGATGGACTTCATCAATGATAATATATCGTAAGTCCGCAAACATCTTCAGGCAGGCACCACGCTTATTGGTAATCAGGCTTTCCAAGGATTCCGGGGTGATCTGAATGATGCCTTCGGGATGGTTCATTAATTTATTCTTCTGGGTCTGTGAGGCATCACCATGCCACTTGCAGACCGGTATATTGGAATCCAGAAGCAACTGTTCCAAACGCTTGAATTGATCGTTAATTAAGGCTTTTAAAGGCGAAATATACATGATCCCTACGGAATGGGAAGGCTGCTCGTACAAGTGAGTCAGCACCGGTAAAAAAGCCGCCTCCGTTTTACCCGAAGCGGTACCGGAAGATAACAGCAGATTGTCATCACTGTCAAATATCACCTCGCAGGCGGCGATCTGTATTCCCCGCAGTTCTTCCCATTTGTTTTGATAGATAAAATCCTGTATAAAAGGTGCCAGCCGGTAAAATGTATCCATATAATTTCCTCATTCCAACTATATTTGTAACTATCTGCAACTATTCGAACCAAGTTGGAAAACTGTTGGTTCCTAGATTTCAAACTCCTGGAAATCACTGTGTATTTCCTCTTCGTTCAAACCACCCTTGGCCATTTCAAAGCTGTTGCTGCCCAAAATCCCAGCAATGCTTTTCTGGGGATTTTGATGGAGAATATTAATCAGTTCAATAAAGTCACGAATAATCTCCCGGGGTGTAATATGGGTCTCGGCTCCCACCCGATTGTATTCTACCGTCAGGAAATAAAGGAAATCATCATGCTTCATGATGGGCTGATACTGATATAGCTGGGCATGAATGGACTGAATTTTTTCAATCAAGACATACATTTCTTCCTGGGTCAGCATTTGCAGCCGGATAATAGGGGCTGTCAAATCTTTCATATCCTCGGTGGCAAAATGCCCTTCCGCCAGACGGGAGCGCAATGCTTCATAGCTGAAAACGCCTTTGTATTTGTCCTCGATACATTGCGGCGTGCCGCCCATCAGGAAGCCGAAATGTTTGGCTTTTCCCTGCAGGACGTCATTATACATGGTTAAAATCTTTTCATAATTATTTTGCCTGGTAATGGAATTGGGAATCTTGAAAATATTAACCAGTTCATCAATGATGACCAGAAGCCCCTTATATCCTGCGCCCACTAAAAAAGCGGCAAAAATTTTCAGGAAATCATACCAGGTTTCGTCGGTCACAATAAAGTTAATGCCCAAGTCCTCTTTGGCTTCCTTGCGGGTGGTGTATTCACCCCGAAACCACTTTAATACATTGGATTTCCGGGCCGTATCATCCTCACGGTAAGCCTGCCAGTACAGAGCAATGGCCCGGGCAAATTCAAATCCGTTGACCATCCCTTCCAGGGAACCGGCTACGGCATAGATCTGCCTTTCCACCAGACGGTTAAACTCTTCGCCTTCTGCATCGGACTCCATTTTCACAGATGCCTGGATTCCGGATATCCACTTTTCCAGTATTAATGGCAAGGCACCGCCATCGGGTTTGGATTTGGTGGAAAGATTCTGAATCAGTTCTTTATAGGTGGCCAGTCCCTGGCCTTTGGTTCCTGCAAAGCGCCGTTCCGGGGACAGGTCGGCATCTACCACCGCAAAACCCTTGGCAGTGGCATAATTGCGTATGGTTTGCAGTAAAAAGCTTTTTCCGCTGCCGTATTTTCCCACGATAAAACGGAACGAGGCACTGCCCTCTTCGATCAGTTCGATATCATGCAGGATGGCTGAAATTTCCTGAGCCCGCCCCACGGTAATATATTCCAGCCCCACCCGAGGTACAACCCCGCCTTTTAATGCATTGATTAATATATTGGCAATTCTTGAGGGTACTTTATTTTCCATTTTTTTTCACCATTTCCGTTATGGATTCCTGATATTCTTCATAAATAATAATTTGATCATCCAGCTCCAGCAGGTTATCTCCAACCGTATCCACTGCCTTTTCATTGATCCTGTCAACCAGAACCTCCAGCATCATATGCTGTTCATGGGCATATTGTTTGATATTCCCCTCTTCCAGGATCAGGGAAAGTGCGTCCAGTTCTATCTTCGTCAGTGCCTGCCAAAGTTCTGTCCATTCATCTGCCGGAACTGCCGCCGCTGCTGAAATCACTGTGGGAATTGGTACAGCCGATTCTTCCGGTTCGGGTACGATGAGTTTTTCCTGGGTGTCGATTGCTTCCTTACGAATCTGGCTTAAGGCCGTTTCATCCACCGCAACAATAATCTTATTCTGTTCCCTGTAGTACGCAAACACTGTGTCTTTAATTATCCTTTCAAGGGAAATCCCATGGGCATCCAGAATCGGGACAATGGTTCCCTTGATCATGCTGATATTGGCTGAAAGTTTAAACTTGTAATTTGCTGCCTGTCTTAATGCGGATTCCATCTGCTTCATAATGTAACCGGCTAATTGCTTCCCTTTTTCCATCACAATGGTGGTACTGAAAGACCATTTGTTTTGACTGCAGATATAGATTTCCTGTTCCGAAAGAATCACCATCCGGTCGGGTGATTGAAACCATGGATAAAATAAGGCACCTTCAAAAGGAGGCCATACCGATGATTTAGGCGTTGTATAAAAAAGCATTTGATCCAGATTTAAATGCACCGCTTGCAATTCATCCCTGATTTTTTCCATGACACACTGAAAACAGTTGGGAATAAAATCCCTTTTTTCACCCTCATATGACTGGTAAAAAGATGATTTCCGGATATCATATTTGGATATATTGCAAAATAATTCAAAATTATCCCCACTGTCGGATTGATATTGCAGCACTTTGGGATAATGCATATAGATATTATTTTCATAGATAAAGGTCTGAAAGGCTTGGGGTAAATCATAAAAAATATGATAATCCTTAAGCCATTTTAATATATATTTATCTACTTTATTATCAAATTCTCTGAATGCCTTCCAAAAAGTCATCAGCTTGTTTAATCCGTCTTCCGGATTATCGACACCAATATTATTCAGCAGTTCATAAATGTAAACAAAAGCATAGGAAAGACCGATTCTTTTGATTTCCCCTTTTCTTACCTTGGTCCGCCACGTAAAATAGGTTCTGAACTGCTCATAACCCATTAACTGATAATTAGGAAAATAGGCTGAAAAAAGAACATCACCGTCATAATCATCCTCAAAGTCCTTCATAAATATGGCCTGCTTATAAAAAGCTATGGAATTATTGTGCTGCACCCGCTTATTATAAAATTGCGATTGCATGGTAACAGAAGACACATAGTTATCCCTTGCTATATTCCGCATATCAATATATGCGATGCGGACCGGATCATTGGCTGACGGAATGCTTTGGGGGATGGGAACCGGTATGGAAACCGAACCGGCCGGTGTTTGGCCGGTATTGATTTCCATTTCGGCAAATCCCTGATTGTCATCAAACATATCGATATTAGAAGCGGAAAAAACTGTATTTTCAAACAAGGTAGCCTGTCCCGGTATCTTCTGTGATTTATATGTTTTGTTATTTGTGTATTCGTTCATTTTATATACCACTTGGCCGCTGTTACTGTATCATTTTCTATCTTATCACAAAAACCGATACAGAACAACTGTTCTTTAATAATTATACCTGATAACCGCACCATTTTCTATGCTCCACACCTTATCCGCAAATTTATTTAGAAAATATCTGTCGTGTGAAACAAACAATATCGTACCATCAAAATCGGTTAAGCAATTTTCAATCCATTCCCGGGATGCTATGTCAAGGTGATTGGTGGGCTCGTCAAGCAGCAGAAAATTTACATCGTGCTGCATCATCAGACAGAGTTTCAGCCGGCTTTTTTCTCCGCCGGAAAGCGTATCCACCTTTTTCATCACGTCACCGGCTCTAAAATGGAAACCCGCCAGGATACTTCTGGCTTTTTCTTCAGATACAATAATCTCTGAGCGCAATGTTTCCAAAACGGTTGCATTCTTTCCGGCAAATGTGATCATTTGGGGCATATAGGCAGGTTTAACGTTTACACTGACCTTTATTTCCCCGTTGTCCTGCAGTTCCTGATTCATGATCATTTTCAAAAGGGTGGATTTTCCGCACCCGTTTGCTCCCACAAGGGCAATGCGGTCATTTCTGTATACCTTCAAGTTTACATTGTTTACCAGGACTTTTGTTCCATAGCTTTTGCATACAGAATCAAGCGAAACCAATTCCTTTGCCACATGACCGCCACTGTCAAATTCCGCTGTCAAGGCCCTTTCTGTTGCTGGTTTTTCGACTTTATCCATCTTTTCGATGCGCCTTTCAATAGCAAACGCCCGCTTGTGAAGTGCTTCGTTATCCGCTTGCCGGCCCCAGTCATGAAGCCTTTTGGCGGCCGCTTCCAGCTGACGGATTTTTTTCTGCTGCTGTTCAAACTGTTCTTTCTGGCTGAGCAGTCTCTGTTCTTTTTCCGTAACGTAATAGCTGTAATTACCTTTATAAAAATTTGCCCTTCCGCCATCGATTTCGATTACTCTTGTAATTACATTGTCCAGAAAAACCCGGTCGTGAGAGATTATAATACTCGTTCCCGAAAATTCCCGCAGAAATTTTTCCAGCCATTCAAGGGAAGCAAGATCGAGGTGATTGGTGGGTTCGTCCAGCAAAAGGATGTCACAGTCACGCAAAAGGATTCGGGCCAGATTTACCCGTGTTTTTTCTCCGCCGCTTAATTGGCTGAATATACTGTTCCGCATTCCTTCATCAATGCTCATTCCGTTGCATACTTTATCCAATTTTACTTCTGTTTCATAACCTCCCAGCCGCTCATATTCTTCCAACAGACGGCCGTATCTGGCCAGAACCTGCGGATTTTCGTCACCCTCAATTTTTTTCATAGCCATAAAAATATCCGATACTTCCTTGAATGACGAACGCAGAATATCTTCGGCAGTGTCATTTCCCCGGAATACAGGCATCTGCGCCAGCATCTCAACTTTTTTTCCGGACGCTTTGGACAGACTTCCGCTATCGTAAGACTCTTCGCCGGTAATTATTTTAAACAATGTTGTTTTACCGGAGCCGTTTTTGCCTAACAGTCCAACCTTTTCACCGCTGTAAACTTCAAACGTCATTCCTTTTATCACATGGGTGGCACCATAATACTTATTTAAATCATTCACTGCTATATCAATCATAATTTAATCTCCTTTATATTTAGACATAAAAATACCCTGTGCAGTTGTTTTGACTGCACAGGGCGACCAAACATAAAGAAATCGGCTTATACCGCTATTTCATGTGGCGACAGGCATTCAAAACAATCTTTGCTCTGAAAAAGGGCAGACTTCTCCCCTGAAGCAGCAAAATTGAATGAAAGCTGGCGATTTTCTCTTGCCAAAAGAGCATAGCTGTTCCCTATATTAATTGTTTTGATTTCATTCTCAGATTGTTTCAATACTGTTCACCACCTTTCGCTCAAATATATATTACATCTTACCGGAATTTCAAACAGAAGTCAATTTATTCCATCCTAAAATTCTTCACACCGATATTATTTAACGTAACATTAGGCTTGCACCGGGATCCCCGGCCTCTGGACCTCCTGCTGCAGTTATCGGACATCCTTACTGTTAAGATATAAAAGCCGTCAAAGGGAACCTTAAACTCAAAGCATCCCTGACCATTAACCGTTACACAGCAAAGCACTGTATCTTTGTCGTTACATCTTTCATATAATTTCACATCCCAATCATGGAAGTTCTTACAGCAGCAGCCGTGAATACACCCCTTAATAATACCGGATTTTATCATACATTCCTGGCAAACAGGACAGGGTTCCGCTTTGGGACAGATTTCCGGCCTTGGACACTCCACCGGCATTGGGATCGGAACGGAAATAAATATCTTTTCAGGTTCCGGGCAGGAAGGGCAGACCGGACAAACCGGGCAGACAGGACATGGTTCCGGTATCGGGCATGCCGGGCAGGAGGGACAGGGGGGCGGCACCGGACATGCGGGACATGGTTCCGGTATCGGACAAGGCGGCGGAATCGGACATGCCGGGCAGGGCTCCGGTGTCGGACAAGGCGGCGGAACCGGGCATGCCGGGCAAGGTTCCGGTGTTGGACAAGTGGGACAAGGCTCCGGCATTGGACATGGAAGCGGAACCGGGCATGCGGGGCATTCCGGACATACTATTTCCGGAGCCGGAACAGCGGGTGTCGGAACCACTGGGGTGGGAATGACAGGAACAGGGATCACTGGCGTGGGAATAACAGGTGCAGGGATCACTGGCGTTGGAACAACCGGTGTCGGCATGGCTTGACACATCACTCTTCCCGTAAAGGGATAATAATGAAATTCAAAGCCACTGGCTGCATTTACTGCAAAGGCTCCTAATGCCGCATTGCCGCTTACATGGCCGCCGGTAGGATGCCCATGGAACATCGCCTGAGGTGCCAGGATACTTCCCCATATATCGGAAGATTTTTCCATATAGATATTGGTTGCATCCTCAAATACATACAAGGTCTGATTGGCCTTACTTTTTTCTCCATATAGACCGTATTGCAAGTGGGCATTTGCTCCCGTTCTCAGCCTGACAACAACCGTACTTCCCTGGGGAACCTCCGCACGTATCCCTTTGTTGATGGAACCGTTTGGCCTGACATCGATAAGGAATACATTTTGAACCGGATCATTGCCTCTTAAAATCCATTCGTAACTATTATTTATTACTGTTCCATTGGGCGTTAACTCATCAATACAGTTTTTGTAGTTTTCAATGCTTGCCCTGGCAGCACTGAAAAATCCGGGAATATCGGCATTTATCCTGGCTGCAGGTATATATCTTGGCACATCATAACTGGGAACCACATAATGATCACCTTTATCCGAAGGTGTCCAATACCGGCTGCCGCCATTGGCCTGGTACAAAAACTTCAGTTCCTGTATCCCATCATTCATGCCGTTTTTTCCGATTAAATAAGTACTTCCATTGGCGGCCCGGAATCCTCCGCCGCCAACTACATGCCCGATAACTACCAACGGGCCGGTCATCGATACATCGCCGCCAACTAAAAAGCGCACCAAATCCGGTGAGTAATTTACGGCCCTGTTACCTTTCTTAACAAAACCAACACTCAATCCCCGGGAACTGTAAAAACTTCTCCCTATGGCTACAGGTCCTTCAATATCTATAATGTTATTGGCATCATTAAATATAATAACATTAAAACCGGAGGCCGCGCCAAAAGGCTGACCCATAATATCATACCAGTTTATATTCTCATAAGGTACTCCTGCATTTGCCATTTCACCATTGGTATAACTGATATTGTCCATATAAACTCCTGCCAGTTGCTTGAATAGCAACGCAATTTTGTTCTCAATTCAGTTTATTCCAATGGAAAAGGTTCTGTGCAACTTTTGGATTACATTGGCTTTAAGTTTTTATTTAATCGTTCAATCATCCAGTTTAGACGCTTCATACGTCCATCATCGGTTTTGGCATCAAAATATCCGCGTGTATAGGTCTTTTTTACAGAGGGTGACATTGCCTGAAAATTCGTATAAGCCGGTTCATGATGTTGCAATAGATCTGACAAAAACGCTATTTGCTCATCGGTAACAGCTGGAGCCTTGACTGCATCCCATTGTCCGTTTTCCCTGGCTTCCGCTATTTTTGCCCGACCATAATCGGTCATAATCCCTTGCTTTTCCAGTTTTTCAACAATGGTCTTGTTTTTATCCGACCACTTGCTGTTTTTCCGGCGGGCTGAGAAATACTTAATATAATTCTTCTCATCCATACTCTGCATTTGGCCGTCAATCCAGCCGAAGCAAAGAGCTTCTTCCAGTGCTTCACCTGCTTTTATTGTCTTCGGTCCGCCCGATTTGCCAAATAACAGCCAGATACCTTCATTGGACATGCAGTTTTCTTCCAGCCAGCTTCTAAACTCACTCCGTGAAGCAAATTGCAAATACTTATCCGTAACACTCATATTCCTCTCCCTTTATCTGCCAAAACTCTGTTAAAATAGTTTCTTTAAGACATATAATTTTCATAAGATTCAAATATCTGTTTTACCACTTCATAGGACAGCTTTCTCCGCCGGTATTCGTCCACAACGCCTTTATTATTCATGGAGCGGGGGCGCACCGCAAACCATTCTTCGCTAACCCGAATGTCACAGAACTGCCAGATATAAACCCCGCAGCAATCCCCATAGTTAAGGACTGCATTTAACTGTTTTTCCAAGGTCAGGGCCTGATATTCTTCCGTCCATTTTGAATGATAGGCATTACGATATCCATAAAGACCGCCGGCTCCGATCTCAGTAATCAAAAACGGCTTTCCTGCCCCTTCCGTTTCCTGCTGCACCCACTGGTACAAATCATCCAAATATTCAGCTACCGGCGTATCGTGATACCAATGAGGGTAAATATTATAAGAAACCACATCCGGCAAGCCAAAGCATAAATCCGTCTTAAATTTACAGCTGGCAAAAGAATGGGGTCTTGATGTATCCAGCTCTTTGATGAGCGCAAACTGCTTTGCGTAACATTCCTTCCCATATTCACTTTCACTGGCGCATTCATTCAAAATCCCCCAGATATAGATGGATGGGTGGTTGTAATGCAAAGAGATCATTTCCCGGATTACCTGCTCTGCCTGGGGTTCAAAGTTGGGGTTCCGCATATCTTCCAGACTTAGCCCCCGGGCATGGTTTTCTTCCCATACCAAAATCCCCTGCTCATCACATAAATCCAGAAAAATTTCGTCATTGGGATAGTGTGACGTCCGAACGGAATTGCCACCCAGATGCTTAATAATCTCCAGATCGGCCGCCATTGCGGCATAAGGTAAAGCACAGCCGAACTGAGGATGATCCTCGTGGCGGCAAAGTCCCTTTAAACGGACAGGACGGTCATTCAGTAAGATTTTCTTACCTTCTGTCCTTACCTGGCGAAAACCAAAACGATCCATCAAATCATCGATGGCTTCTCCATTTTTCTCAACAACGGCAACTGCATAGTATAACCTCGGATTTTCCATGGTCCATGCTTCTGCCTCCGGAAAATCAATTTCTCCATCCAGCAGCAGGCTGTCATGAGCACTGACTTCCACTCCCTTCCAGGTGATTTCCTGCTCTGCCACACGCACAGCGGCATCAACCACATCAGCTTTATCATTAATATTTTCCAGCTTCAATTCAATCCTGGCTTTCCATCGGGATTGCTCATAAACAGGAGTTATATGGATCCACCGGATGAATACTTCGGCAATCTGCTCTAATACCACCGGTCTGCTGACACCACCATAAGACATGTAATCATTGGGAATATGCAATGCACTGGCTTCACTGAAGCGGTTATCCGCTTTTATTTCCAATGTATGTTCACCCTCTTCCAGATCCTTCACAACAGTACTGAAGCTGGTATAGGCATTGTAATGAGCGGCGATTTGCTTTCCGTCTAAAAGGACCGCAGCGGTATGGCTGACCCCTTTAAATTCCAGTCGAATATTTCCCCCCGCCTGGAATCTGGTTTGATAAATTCCTTCTCCCCGATACCCTGTAAAATCGGGATAGCTTTCCCAGCAGCTTGGTGTTGCCACCTGATATTTCCGGCCTGCGAATTCTCCCTGACAGGGGTAAAAATCCCAAAGTTTTCCCGTTAATTCCTGCTGCGGCCTGATTTTGTGTTCTGCAAATGTTCTGATCATATTGTCTCAACTCCTTCTTTATAACAGGTTTATAATGGCATTGCTGTGAATGTAAAAATCTTCCTGACTTGGCTGATATTTTTTCTCCATGCTTTCAAAGCCCTCATCAAAACGCTGCACTTCTTGTTCGTCTATCTTGTCAAATAACGGACTTTGCCAATAAACCCATTTTCTTCCATCCAAAACGTCAGCTTTGAGTTCTTTTACCATCATTGCCGCCGGAAATGTGCCGTTTTCAAGGCAGACATTGTACTTTTGGCAGCTCTTAAAACCGCGGCTTACATAATTACTTGGATTTCCAAATATTACGATCACATCATAATCAAGTCGGACTGCCTGCTCAAAGGAATACTCTATTAATTTCTTGCCATATCCCTCTCTCTGATATTCCGGTAAAATGCAAACCGGACCAAAAGTAAGGATGGCTTTTTCTTCCCCAGCCTCATCAATTAGTTTTGTTTTCGTATACATGATATTCCCGATCACCTGATCATCCACTTCAATCACCAGATCCAATTCCGGCACAAAGTCCTGGTGGGACCGCATAATATGAACCAAATAATGTTCATCACATCCCGGAACATATAAATTCCAAAAAGCTTTTCTTGTGATTTCTTCTACTCTTGCATAATCTGTTTCCACTTCATTCCTAATGGTAATTTTATTCATTATTTACTCTCCCGGCTTATTATTTTCTTTACTTAATGCAGTACCATTCACACAAATAATATGCTTATATTTGCCGCTGCCCGGATGCTGCTTGGGCATTTCATCGGACAATATTACCGTTACATCTTTTATCCCGTGAGAAGCTAAAAAAGTAATAAGAGACTCTTTCGCCTGCAGAAAGCAGGCTTCTTTATCATTACCTTCCTTGGGCTCCATTCGTAACTCCATTTTATTTCCCTGATAAGCCAACACTTGAAATTTTTTGATGGAATGCACCTCTTTTAATGTCGCGTAAATTGCCAGCGGCGGAACTCCTGTTTCCTTGTTGTCCTGAGTAAGGTATACTACATCATCCGTACGCCCTTCCAATGTCAGCCAGGGTGATAAATTGCCGCAGGCACACGGCTCACGATGCATCACGACGCGATCCGTAACCTCATAGCGAATAAAAGGCTGGGTATAGTTAAAAAGATTGGTCAGCAAAATCTTGTCTGCCTGTACACCATCAGGAACAGGATTATTATCCTTATCCACTGGCTCCACAATAACCCAGTCATCATTGATATGGAAATGCTGTTCCGTGCATTCACACGCTATGGAGCCACCTTCGGTACAGGAGTAGGAGGTCTGTACATAACAGCCAAAAGTCTCTGATAAGCTTTTTCGCAATTTCTCCGAAAGATATTCTCCTCCTGTCATAATCAAGACCGGATGGATATTCAGTCTCCCGCTCTTTTGTTCCTCAATCAGCAATTCCAGATTGGACGGATATCCGCCCAGCATAGCAGGCTGAAATTTATTTAATTCCGCGACGATCTGCTCCGTGGGCAGCAAAGCGCTTGTAACCGCCATCTTGTTCTTCTTCCATGGCATCATCAGTTGTCGGGCACGCACAGAACTGTTGCCTAAATAAAACCCGCCTGTGGCAAACACACCGATTGATTTCCCGCCACGCAATATAAAGGATTTCATATCTTCTTTTCGGGCAAAGCTGCGGACGACGTTGATGCCCCCCATGACATTGTTGGTTGTGCTGTCACATAAGGCTACCAGCGGATTGCCGGTAGAGCCGCTGGTGGTAAACACCATATACTTATCAAGATATTTGCGGCCGATATTATCAGAATTCTCCATAAAATGTTCAACATCCGCCAGTTTTACCACCGGGTCAGTGGGCCACTCATCAAACCGTGACATCAACTGAACCTTATTCGTTGGAGGCAAATCCGTCAGAGCAAAATCACTGCCGATATGGCGGTATAAATTCCGGTATACCGGGCTGTGCTCTTTGGCCCACAAAACCAGGTCATGCAGGCGGGCATCTCGCAGGTCTTCACGCTGCTTCTCGTTCAGTTTTTGGTATTCTTTACAAAACCTCATGGCTTTAAGCATACTGATCTTCTTCATATTTCCACCCTTTCTTCTGCCGCTGTAGCAGTCCAAGTCTCATTAGTGCAATATTACTTCATTGTCTTAAGCCATTGATATATGTATCAAGTAAATTATATATCCACATATTTAAATCAGAGAATTGAAAACCAAGTTCTTCAGCCTTTCTTAAATCCATACTATACTCAGGCGTTCCATTATACGGCGCTTCCTCGCCGGTATCCAAAAGAAGGGCTTTCTTATTTGTCTTGTCTTCAATATAGCTGATTATATCCGATAAGGAAATGTTTCCATAACTTGCAGCATTGATGCAACCGCAAAAATCATTATTTGCCATCCATGCGAGAAACCTGCCGGCTTCTTGCGACTGGATAAAAGCCATTTTCTCATTCCTATTATTTATATACATCGGAATCGAATTCATAATATGCTCAACGTAAAAAAATAATCTTTTTGTATAATCATCTTCACCTATCACATAGGGAAATCTGATAGCCGCAGCAGGAATATTACCGTAAACCTGAAACAAAGCACTCTCTGCCTGACGCTTTACTTCATCATAAGGAAAGTCATTTCTCCTGCACCACTTAAGGGGATAAGCTTCCGGTTTAAAGTCAGCTTCAGTTAATTGGGGTTTTATCTTTGGATAAACTGACATGGTTGATATCTCAATATACTTATTACATCTTAATGCCTCCAGCAGATATTTTATATCATTTGAACAGTACGCCAGACTGTCATAAGCAACGTCAAAATGTTTATCGTTTAGAGCATTATACAGACTTTCCGGATTTGTGCGGTCTAAAATAATCCTGTCAACATCCCCCCCAAAGCAATCTCTGGTTTGACCGCGTGTTGCAATTGTGACCTTATGTCCATCTGATAATAAGTATTTTACTAAGTGAACCCCCATATAACGGGTCCCGCCGATAACTAAAATATTCATAAATAACCTCCTACTCCATATCGCCAGCCTGTTCATCATTGCCGTTTTTTATATAAAGACGGTAATCTCTGGGGGAAAACCCCAGGTATTTCTTTGTAAATTTTGAAAAGTAGGAAATATCATCAAACCCCATCCGGAGGGCAATTTCGGAAATCGGATCATCGGTTTTTTCCAATGATTGCCGGATATTTTCCAGCTTAATCTGATTCAGCATTTTCAACGGTGAAGTGCCATAGGTCTTGGTAAACACCTGAATAAAATAATTAGCATTCATGTGAGCCAGGGAGGCCAGTCGGGAGATGGTTATTTTCTCGCTCAAATGGGTTTCCATATAGGTGATAATGCGGTCTAATTCCATCCGGTTTTCGCTGCCAGGGGAAGCCATCCGGTAAGAGCCGGACTGCAAAAATTCCATCAATATTTCGGAAAGAAGGGCTTGCTGGCGAAGCTGGCTGATAATTGGATAAGAATTTGGGAAGGTCTTTATCAGTTCCTGGAAAAGAGTCTCCATTTTCACCGGATCGGCCGGTTTGACCAGATAATTACAGGTAATCAAATCAAACAGACTTGTTCCATCCACCATGGAATTGAAATGACACCATAATTTCACCATTGTGTTATCATCTGCTATGCTGTAAGAATAATCACTATTGGCGGGTATCAATATCAGGTGATTTTTTGTTGCGGTATATTCAATATCATTGATGGTGATCCGGCAGACCCCATCTAAAATATAATAAAATCTGGAATAATTTGTGCGCTGATGCTGGGCATGCCATATCTTCCGGTTCAGCGAACTCTTATAGGCACAGTAAATATCATTATGAATATTCGGCAGATAGCCGGTAACGCCGGTCAGTTCATGGGGCATGTTTTTTCCTCCTGCCAGCTTAGAAAATTACAAGTTTTTCTAAGCTTTGTCTCAAGCTATTATAACATGCCTTGGTTATAATGAGAAAGAATAAAAGAAAATTATTGGAGGAGGATCACACTTATGAAGCCATGGTTTGAACAGGCAAAACTGGGAATATTTTTACATTGGGGAATCTACGCCGTAGAGGGCGTTCTGGAATCCTGGGCCTTTGGCAGCGGCAGCATATCTTATGAGGAATACATGAAGCAGCTGGAGGGCTTTACCGCATCCAATTATCATCCCGAAAAATGGGCTGAGCTGATCAAACAGTCAGGAGCAAGATATGCAATCCTGACGGCAAAACATCATGACGGCGTATGCCTGTTTGATACTGCTTACACGGATTTGACCGTAACTAACAAAACCAAAGCCGGACGCGATTTGATCAAACCTTATTGTGAAGCCCTAAGGGAAGAAGGCATTAAGGTGGGAATCTACTTTACCAACACTGACTGGGCTGATGATGATCATATGACGGCACTGCTGGACATCAGTAAAGAGGAACTGGATGAATTGCGAAAAAGAAAAACCGCTTACTCTTCCATGTGGCCGGAACAGATACCGGAGCAAAAGGTGACAGAGGGAATAAACGTGCCGGAAAACCGGAAGCAGGAATGGGATGCATTTATGGAACGTTATAAAGGAGAAATCCGGGAACTGTTAACCAACTACGGAAAAATCGATCTGTTCTGGACCGATGCCATGCTATACCGGAAGGGATTATCCTGGGATACCAAAAATGTTAAGGATATGATTGTTGAATTGCAGCCGGATATCCTGGTAAACGGCCGTTTGGATGGCTATGGTGATTTTCTTACTTCCGAGCAGCGGCTGCCCTTAAGACCGATTTCGGAAACGGTCTGGGAATACTGCCACACCTTTAATGAATCCTGGGGTTATCAGGGCAGTGACAAGAGATATAAGGATACAAAACAAGTCGTAAAATTATTTACCGAATGTATCAGCATGGGCGGCAATATGCTGATTGGGGCCGGACCCAAGGAAAATGGTGATTTCCCCGAAGAAGTGGAACAGGTAATGCGGGAAATGGGCCAGTGGACACGCCGATACGAGGAAGCCATTTTTCCTACCGAAAGAGGTCTGGACTTTAATTATTGCCGCTACCCCTCCACCTTGTCTAAAGATAAGAAAACCCTTTACTTATTCTTAAATGACAGACCTAATCCTTATATTATGCTGAATGGCATCCGTAATTCCTTTAAAAAAATCACTTCTATGAAGAGCGGCCGGGAGTTGACCTGTTCGATTACCGGAGGTGCACCGTGGGTTAACATTCCGGGATGTAAATGGATTGCTCTGGATGATGAGGATCTGGATGATATCTGTACGGTCATCAAAATAGAACTGGAAGAAGCTATTGACCTCTGGGACGTCAATCATCCTGTACATTTTGGTGCCCAGACAAATTAATGTATCAAAAGCCCAAACTAATATCATTTGTAAGGATAACAGTTTGGGCTTTTTCTGATGACATTGATATTACTTTTACACTGTTTCCTCTTTATGGATTTTCTTTTCAATACCTTCAACAATTACTTTGGAAAGCTGATCGACATAATTTTCATTTGTCAGCTTTTTACATTCCTCCGCATTGGACAAATAGCCGATTTCCAACAAAACCGCCGGAATATTGCTGTGCCGTATAACAACAAACTGTTCTTCTCTGGTACCTCGTGCCGATGTGATATGGCTTGCCGTTATTTCAGCCATAATACTGTCGGCATATTTTTTCCCCTCTTGACTGCCTGGATAATAATAACACTCAAATCCTTTGATTTTTGCATCTTTCTTGTAATAGTTACAATGAATACTGACAAACAAGTCTGCCGCCGCGTTATTCGTAATATTAACTCTCTCGTCCAGCGAATAAAAGGTATCATCTTCCCTGATCCTTACTACCCTTACACCTTTTTCCTGCAAATATTGTTCCACCCTTTCCGCTACCCGAAGATTAATATCCTTCTCGTATATGCTGCCGGAGCTGGTACCTATATCCTTGCCGCCATGCCCGGCATCAAGAATTACCGTAAATTCTACTGCTTCTTCTTTTCTCAAACTGATATTTACAGCACTTATAATATTGGATGTTTCCCGGTTTACCGGTATTGCAGCCGGTGATGGGACAAACATCCGGTAAATAAACAGGCCTCCGCATATCAATAGGGAAAGAATAGCAATAAGCATCAGACCTACTAATGTCCGTAATATATATGCAATAATGATTCTTTTTCTTTTTTTTCGACGTTTTTGGTAATACCTGACACGATTCATATCTGTTGTATTTCCTTTAGCAGCGCTGATCTGGCGCCGTTATTTTCTTTAGTCTTTTCCTGGGATCAGCTCATAATATAGTTAATCCTCTATAAGATTATATTTAATAATTGTAAAATAATTGTCAAATCATCCGTTAACATTTCATCCTTTTCTAATTTATGATATATCAGTTTTCCGATAGAATTATTTAGGATTTCATTAGAAGAGGCCAAACAGCAAATGCTAACCCTTACAATTAAAAATAGCAGCCTGCACCATTTGGCAGACTGCTACCCATTTAATCAACAACCGGTAACTACCCTGTAAAATGTGAAGAATCTGGTTACAAATACTTTTCCATAAGGTAAAATGTTCCCTTTCTCCACTCTGCCTTTCCGACTTCTTTATATCCACAATTACAGTATAGCTTGAGGGCATACGGATTTAATGAAAATACATCTAATCTGATCGCTTCTATTCCATCTTTTACCGTCATATCTTCAATATATCGCATTGTGTCTTTTGCCACACCATTATTTTGAAGTTTCGGATTCACACATAGCCTGTGCAGAACATAAAATGGTCTCCCGGGTTCTTCCCACTTACCATTTTTGTATTCTTCATCACTTTCCTTGTTTAATGCAAAAATTACGGCGATTTGGTTATCAACACAACCTATATATAATTGTTTTTTACAGATATCCTGTAAAAAATTTTCACCTGTCGGATATATTTCATCCCATTGTATAATTCCTTTACTTTCCATTTCATTAATCGCATTTTTTACAAGTTCATTTATGCTTTCCAAATCTTCCCTCACCGCTTGCCGAAACTCAATTCCCATTCTTATACCCCTCCCTTTCCCTTTCAAACATATATTTCTATCTTTATTTTATAACTATCCCGCCATCCCCTGCTATGGATATATCATATCCTTCAGTGGGAAAGGTAAGATTGATTTGACAGCTTCCATCCGCATATTCCAGCAAGGTAACCACTGCTCCATTCTTAACATCCTGCAAATCTTCTTCATAATCCTGGCGGATTAGATCGTAAACATTTTGTGTTATTTCCCCCTGCTCCACTAAAGCCTTTTCCTCTTTCAGCTTTGCAGCTATCCAGTCCTTAAATTCATCATAGGATAAAACACGGGGCTTTACAGGACCCGCGGCTGCTTTAGTGGGATCCGCCAGGTAAGATAAATTCTGTTGGTTTCCATCTGCTGCCACTTCTTGATTTGCCGCACTGTTATCTATACCTTCCGATTCTGCCGGTACTTCTGTCTCCTCACTTTCCTCCCCCAGAATATTCTCTAAATATTTATCTGCTTTTTCCTTGTCGGCCAGGGATTTATCAATGGGAAGAGAAAAAACTGCACTAATTCCTTCAAATGAGGTATTGGACTTCAGCTCTCCTGTTTCTTCATTATAGATAAAAGCGTTTTTGTTGAAAAAACTGCCTTCGTTAATTCCCAGATAGATCTCTCTGTCAGCAAACATGGTAATCTCATCACATTCAATAATACGGTACAATACACCATCCACAACCTTTTCGGTATGACCGCCATTTAAGGTATGGGCATTTACCTGCCATGGTTTTAACCCTTTAATATAAGGGGAAATGTAAAAGAAAGTATTGTCATACTCCGGATCCGTGGTTTCCGGCATCGGACTTCCATCCTCCTTTTGAATCGCAACAATAGCATAGGTACGGTCACTTAAAAGTTCTCCGTCCGCATATGTCTGATGTTCGGTAATATCCTTACCGGATACTAACGCCAGAAGTGTGAAATTATATCCTCCCGAAGGTATGGTTTGATTGATGTTAATGGCTGTATCACTATCAAATGCCGCGCTTAATAATCCATCCGACAGTTCTTCTGCAACCTTGCCGGGATTAAGAAAGTGCCATGCGGCAAATGCGGTGGTATTGATACCTAAAACCAGCACGGCAACAGCCGCCGCGGTTCTCAAGTAACGTTTCATGGTATTTTTTTTCATATCCTTACCCTCTCTGATCATTCTTCTCTTCGTTTTTGCAATTAATTCCGGAGCTGGTGTTTCCCTGCTGCCCAAAGCTTCCTTCAGCAGCATATCAAAATCTACTTTATTATGCTTCATATTGACTTTCCACCAATCCTTTCTGTAACATTCTTCTTGCCTTAAATAATCTGCTTTTCACCGTTCCTTCCGGCAGATTTAAGGCATCGGATATCTCTGCAACGCTCATTTCCAGGGTATAGTACAGGATAATAGGGACTCTGTATTTTTCCGGTAAAGATTTTACCAAATCCTGTACCATACGGATTTCTTCCTGCCTCATATATTGCTCCTCCATACTGGTACCACATGGAATATTTTCATCCATAGGCTGCATACCTGCCAATCGATTGCGTCTGGCATATTTCCTTTTCCAGCTTTTCCAGATATAAATAGCTGTGGACAAAAGAAAGCCTTTGGGATTTTCCGCTTCCAATACTTTCCGCGGCTGTTCCAGTATCTTTACAAAAGTCTCCTGAAACAAATCGTCAGCATCCTCCTTAGAATAGGTGAGGCTGCGGCATAATCTATAAATGGTATCACTATAATCATCTACCATCCCCAGTAATCCATAGTTAGGGTTTGGCCTTTCTCTTTGAATCGTATTTTCTTTATTTGCTGCACGTGCTGCTTCCAAAATTTTTCTCCTTTCGAAATCCCTATACCTGTTAATAGTCATGAGATTCAAAATGGTTTATTTAATTATTTAAAAATTTATTTAAAAGTTATTTAAAAAACCGAAGAAAAGCAAATTGCTTCATCTCCGGTTTTCGCACCAGCATTATTGCACTTCTGGCGTTATCCATCCCTTTGCTCAGGAAAACAATATCTCTGAGTTTATCGAGCATATTATTATAGGTTTGAATATCAGATACGGACAAAGCACAATCAAATGCAACGGCCTGACCATTCATCGTTTTTTTTTCAGATAGACCATATCAACCAGTTGTATTCCATCTTCAAACATTGGATGGTCATAGTTATCAATAAAGAAATTCTTTACTCTGTGTGATTCTGTAAAACCGCAGGTATTATAGAAAGAAAGAATTGAATGACAATCGCCGGTTCCGACGTACATAACATTGCAATCGGAATAATGAGCAAATCCAAATTCTATCAGGCTTTTCCCATATCCTCTTCGCCAGCAATCAGGCAAAACAGCAATGTTTTTAAGCTCATAAATGCCATCGGCTTCCTTGGTTATTACACACTCCGCTTTTATACCGTTATCATCCAAAACAAACATTTCACCCTTCTCAAGGTATTTATCGATCATATCTTCCTGTTCATCGGCCAACAACAGCAAATCCATATATTCTTTTTTTGCACCTGTAACTTTTTTAATATTCATTATTTACTCTCTCCTTATTTAATTGGGACTCCCCTTAGCGAGATACTGCTTTATACAAATCCGCAATAAACTGTGATTGTTGGTTTTTCAAATATTGCTTTATAAATGGTTTCATAAAAATTTTCTTAGCTGTAACGTCCTCTGTAAAATCAACATGGGTTTCTTTATTGTTTTCAGAAAACACCCCTGTCCAATGACCTTTTATATTATCATTTTCCATATCAAATTCCCATCGCTGGTAAGGCTTATT
The DNA here is from genome assembly GCA_031555615.1 of Lachnospiraceae bacterium. Classification (GTDB taxonomy): domain Bacteria; phylum Bacillota; class Clostridia; order Lachnospirales; family Lachnospiraceae; genus UBA935. The sequence goes on from JAVBUF010000003.1 coordinate 51,263, forward strand.
TGACGTAATTGTAAAGGTTGTTGCATATCCATCTGATGTGTATTCGATAAACTGGTTTTCATTTACTATCTCAATTTTACTTAAGTCACTTCTCCATGAGTATTCTGATAACGAGGTTACAATATCCCAAACCTTTTGCACTTCACATTTAAAAGTGGCTTTTATGTTTACTTTTGCCAAAATAAATTCCTCCTAAAATCCGATTAGTATAAACCGTTAATTAGTTATCATCACACTTTTCTCATCAGAAAAATTGAATACAACAGTAATGGCAGAAACAGCATTAAGTTGAATGCATATGTACTCACATTAGCAGTTTGTCCTTGGATCGCCTCACTCGCAGCAGATACTGCCGCCAAATCACCGAAGCCTTCTGCAATATCATAAAGACTATGCAGAATTCCACACCAGACCAGATTACGATTTGTCCGTAGAAAAAGTACTGAGAAAGCAATCCCCATCATAAATGTATAGCATACCTGTGCACATACACTTACCGCACTTGCTCCTGATTGCAGATTTATCAAATGAACCAGTCCAAACAAGACACTTGAAGCAACAATAGCCAAAATGGTATTTCTTCTTCCTTCCCCAAGACTGCTCATAAGTTGCCGCAAAAGAATGCCCCGAAACAAAATCTCCTCATAAAAACCAATGGCAAACCCTTCTGCTATCATAAGAACAATCAAAAACGGCGTTACGCTCCCCATACTACCGATTTCCAGATTTGCCAGAATATATACGTAGAAAAGCCAACTGAGAAGTAAACCTTTCTTGTCTATTTTATATGTGAAGCCTTTTAAATTATTCAGGTGCATCATAATCGGAACGAAAACAAGCATTCCTATCATTCTGACACCAATTCCCATGCTATACTTTGTGGCTGGATTTCTGGCACTAAGCTCTGTGCCAAAAGCGCCAAATAGTGCTGCGATTCCTTTAGGAAAAATATACAGTATAATAACAAAACCAACTATAAGCACAAGCATTGTTACCATGAACAGTTTAACATATTTTATTCTTTTAGAATATTCCTTTTTATACATAAATCCCTGCCTTAAATGTATTCTTTCAACCATTATTTTTCAAATCCGGACTGTATAAAATACCTCATTTATAATGATATCTATCCCTTTTCTCAGTGAATTTACCGTATTGAATTGCTGATTGCTTGCATCCATGAATGCATTTCAGACAAAAAGTACATTCCCCTGCCCAAATAGGCTTTCCGTCCAACATATGTATTGCATTACACGGACAACTTCTTTCACACTGTTTACAACCATTACATTTTTGTGTAACAAAGAATTTTTTAGTATGGTTGGTTTTTCTATAGGCATATCCGGTAATGGGGGTAACAAATGCTATCACTCCCTTTTTTATATATTCCATATTATCTCGACGCTCAATCATAGCTATAATTTTATCTATTTCTGCCTCAGCGTTATCCAAAATAATCTTTTGCTTATCTATAGCAATAATATTGTTCCCAACCACATAATTGTCAACCATCTTCACCCCATATATTCCATTTAATTGTATTTGCTTATTATTCAAGATTAGGATTAATCTGTCCATAACATTACCGGCAGCTATCCCATAGGTTGTTATAGCATAAACATACTGCTTCTGATATCCCGATAATTTCAGTTGTTCTATAAACTTCTCAACTATTATTGGCATGCAATACCAATACACAGGAAAAATAAGTCCAATACTTTCATTTTCTCCGATTTTATAGGTCTCATTTTCCTCCATAATGCTTTCAGAAATATATACCAGCCTCTCACCTGTACCATTGGCTATTTTATCGGCAATATGTTTGGAATTTCCTGTTCCGCTAAAATAAAATATCATCTTACTTTCCCTCTTGCGTCGTCTTATATATTGATTATCCTCTCAACAATCCTATATTCATGCTTGAATTAATCAACGTTTCCATAGATTACAAAATTTTATCATCAGAGTTGCCATCTGCGCAATATGGACAATGGTACCATTCTGGTCACCACGGGTAATGCAGAAGCATGCTTCTTTTACAAAAATGGAGACGGTTAATGGCGTTTTCCGTTTACGCAAAATATAGCATCCGTGATTATTTCGCAGGAATGAGTCCAGTACGGAACCAAGTTCGATTGCAATAAGTTTCATAACAAATGGTGGCAATCCACTTTTGCCATCAGGTATACTCTTTCGCCATAAAGTATCTACATAATTTCCCCCCTGCTGTTTCTCTTCCGAGCACCGAAATCAATATGACGCTGGATCTTAATTTTGAGGATCTATATCGTAACATTCGTGATATAGTAAACATCGGCCTGCCTTCTGGTGCCACTTATACCAAAATGTGGGATGCAACAGGGTATCATCTTCATATAAACTTAGGATCAAACCTACCGCCAGGGCAAACCGCATTTATTGAATTTACCGTGGACAGCTTAGGATCGAAAGGACCAAATGGTTATGTAATCAATACCTCTATCTCAGTGGCCGGTTCATTTCACAGCCAGGTCGACGGTAATGATACACCTGTCTCTTTAAGTAATCCTGGACCAACCTGGACCGTAACTGCAGAAGTAAGGACAGCTACACCAAAACCGTTTCTGTAAATGGAAATAGGACCGACAAGATTTACCTTTAGTACCACCCGGTCGCCCTGGCGAATGATCTCCCGCAGGCCTCGCGGTCCGAGAGCCTGAAAAATAACGTCGTCTACCATGTCACGGACTTCATGGTCGGTGGGTTCACCCGTCTGCCGCACAAAACTCACATGAGATAATTGTTGGTCCATCATTTCGTCTCCTTTCATAGAACGTAAAAATATGAAGCTAACTCCTGTAAATATTTTATGTGAAATGATTGCCACTTGTTCGAAGCAATTTTAACTAAAACTACTGCCTTCCCTCAAAGACATTAGAATTATACCATATTTCACCACAGCCAACTAAAAGAACCTCCAGGAAATAATATCCCCGGAGGTTAGCAAGGTTGATATCGATTTTCATTTCAAAGGAATACAGCCTTTACAGACTTACCGTAAAGTATCGAATAATTTAAGCGCTTTCTCTACATAAGAGTCAAATGGAATCTTCATTATTTATAATATCTACATAAAGTCTGTAGAATAATACAACAAGATGCTGAGACTGAACTATTCAGAAATATTGTACCCCTTCTGTTAAAACACAGATGAAGATTTTGGCAAAACCTCGCAAACCCGCTTTAAATCAACATTTCGATAGAAGGCAAACGGTTTCAACATGTTTAAGATGAAGGTATAGCTATCAAAACTGCCGTTTCAACACCTGTTGTTATCGAGAACATATCCAATATTGGCTCTCGTTTGTGGGAACATATCAACATAGAAAGTATTCATCAATTTCATCTTCATTTTTGAGAATGCTTTTCTCCGGAACTCCTACTGACTTCGCTAAATTAATAGAAGAAACAAATCTTAGCTGAACATTCATATTGAAGTCAAACGAGTATTGCTGCAATTCCCCAAGTTTATGATATTTATTTAAAAGCTCATCTAGTTTTACTTGGTATTCTTTGTCCAATTTATCAACAAATGCATTAATTCTTTCTTGATAAAGATTGATAACTTCTATTTCGTGTTTGTTTAGAACGCCTTTTCCAAGACTTAGTGCTGTGGTTGCAACGATTGAGCCAACCAAAGCACCAACAACAGGAATTGGTATAACTGTTTGTCCTATTGCAGCACCAATAGCAGCCCCTGTTGCATCAATAGCATTTAATGTTACTAAATCAATAAATTCATCTGTATCAACATCGCCTTTTCTATATTTGATGATGGCATTGCTTAACCCAAAAATTCCTGAAGTAATTGCTCCAGCACTTGGTGCAGCAAGGTGACAAACGTTGGTTAATCCATATATTGCATATCCAGAAATTCCACCTTTAATAGCACCTTTAGATGTACTGGCTCCACATTCTTTCCAATCTTCAATATCAAAATCCCAGACTTCTTTTCCATCTTTGTGTTTTTGATAGACAAATATTCCTAGATTGAAACCACCTTGTACTGCTGCACCTATTACAGCAACTTTAGATGCCTCTCCAAAACTTGGTTGAGCTTCTTGTTGGGCGCTTAATCTATCGCTATCTGCTTCCCTTTTAGTATCAGATTTTTGTTGAGCAGTTTGCTTATTTATGTCATTTACTTCCCCTGATAACGTCTGGTCAATTGTTCCTTTTTGAACATCTTTATATTTAAGAACTGATGATTCCAACCATTCATCATAAGAAACGCCACGCAGAGCACTCTCATCTTCAATGGCTTTTCTAATATTATTGATTTGGGAGTTAGACAAGACATTTCCATTAAATTCTACAGATTTTGCTCCGCCCATGATTTCTTCTATGACTTCTACATGATCCTTTGGAAAAATCATACTCATCTTATCATAATTGGATGCTTGCTTAATCTCTTCTAAAATATTGGCATAAAACTTCATTTGCACTTCTTTGCCTTGAAGTAGAATATCCGCAGGTCCATTATCATTTAATAGTACTACACTTTTTTGCAGTGCTTGATAAACATCTCTTGCATTTCTTATACCAGTTTCAGCAAACTCTGAAATAAACCCATGTATTCCAGTATCTCCACCACGATTAATACTGATAAGATTATCGATTTCTGTTTTCGCCCAATCTAGATTTGATAATGCATTTGCTGATTTAGTAGCTAAATCTGATAATTTATCTGTTTCACTAGTAAGAATTGATTCTAATGTATTCATCAGATCTGTTAACCGGATATTACTTAAATAATCGACATATGAAGCAATACCTTGTTCAACATTATTATCAATAGTCCGTTTACTAATCATCTAATTTTAGCTCCTTATTAATTAGTTGTGCCAAAGTTAAAGTTGAGTTCACAAGCAATCCAGCTTGTATTTTTTCATCTTTTGAGAATTGACTATAATCACTTCCAATCAAAGCTTTCTTTGCTTTAGTTACTCCAGTAATTTGAGTGTTGGTAGTTTCCACCAACGCTTTGACTTCTGAGTTCATAGTATTAAATTTCCTAATTATTTTTTCGAGATTTTCTCTCTCATCAATTAGCTTATTAGCTGTTTCTTTATTTTTATGACTAGCATACAAACCTGAACCAACCGAACCTGCGAGCATAACACCTGCAATTGTCCAACCTACTGGTCCTGCTAGTGCGAGGAATGCACTACCGGCACTCATTCCACCACCACCAGCTGCTAATGCACCACCACCAAGCCATGCCAATGCAGCATTAGTCGCAGCAGCTCCAGATAAAGTAGAGATAGCAGTACCTGTTGATGCAACACCAAAAGTAGTTGCAATGCTCATTGCTGCTGTTGGACCCATTGTTGCTACGGCAACTCCAAGAGCACTTAAAGTTGCACCTGCTCCAGAACCTCCAGCAGCTGCTTTTGCTTCAATTTCTGCCTTTTCAATTTCTTGTTGTTTTGTCTTAAAGTTTTCCACCTCAATTTCAATTTTTTGAAGGGTTACTTTGAATTCCTTTGGAGTGTTTGCTAATTGATTAATTCGTTCTTCAATTAATTTAACAAATTTTAAAGCTTTTTCACGTTCTTTATAAAGAACATTCGTGTTTTCACCTAAATCATTGGCGACTTTTTCATAACGTTCAACCGCTGCATTATAATTTTCGATTGCATTTTTTCTTAACTTTACATTAAACATGTGATTACCTTCCCTCATAGTTTATTACCGTAGTAGAGTTTTAATCTCCTTTGCTTGATCCAGACTTAAGAGTCTTACCAATATACCATTTAAAGAAATCACGGAATTCCCTTTATATCAAGCACTTTTACACTTTTATTTATCGACCTTTGACAGCAATACGACAGTTTCAACATGCGGTGGGACGGAAGTTTGACACTACATGGCGAATACCCTCTCCTAAATTATATTAACAATTACATAGTTCTAACATTTTACCCCCTTTAAAAGAATTCACCCCCTAGAGCTACTCTACTTCTCACTGGTGCTCCGTCCAAGTAAAAAGGAATAAGCCGAACCGCCGTAACTGTTCTTTGGCTTATCCCTCGCACTTTGGATTCCTAAAAAAGATGATAATTTTATATTGTTGTTTTCTTCAACTGTACATCAATATCCCGACCACCATACATTACCCGGATAACCGTTACTGTTCCATCTTCCTCTTTAGGAATGTAAAGAACAACAAAATTATCTACAGGCATTTGTCTGATTCCCCTGCTATACCAAGGTTCTTTCTCATAAAGTTTGAATCTCTGCGGCATTTCTGCCAAGCTTAAAATATTTTCTTCCAGGCGGTCTAACTGTCCTGCAGCGTATTCCAGCTCAAGCAGATTAAATGCAATATATTCGTAAATTCCTCTCAAATCAGAATCTGCTTGTTCTGTTAGTGTAATATTATATGTCATAGACCATAATCCTTACGAATATCTGAAAAAACCTGAGCAGCTGGTTTTGTTTTTCCCTGAATGAAATCCGAATATCCCTTCTCCAACTCCTGATTCATTTCTGTTTCAGATAATGCAGCCATTTCCACAGGCTTACCTGCCGGAAGTTTCACATCAAAAGGAATTCCTCTCTGCATAACTATCTGCTTCAAAAATATATTAACTGCATTAGAAACAGGCATTCCAAGCTGCTCTAATATAGCCTCTGCCTGCTCTTTTAATCCTGGTTCTACACGTACATAAAGATTTGTTGTTTTTGCCATGTAAATCGCCTCCTTCTTTTCTTTATTATACTCAATTGTCCGCACAATAGCAATACAATGTTTTCATCCCCGTAGACTTCTTTTGTTAAATCTAAAAAGCTTTATGCCATTTTTCCTCCTCACATCACAATCAAGCCAAATTATATATCTTATTGATGATTATTTGAAAACTTTATAGCTATATCTTTTCTTTTCTGAATTGTGCCAATATATAAATATCATTAATTTGCTTGTCATTTTCAACATCAAAAATAATTGATAAATACTGCATGTTTTTCCCATGCAGTTCTGTATTCCTAATTAAATCTTTGGTTTCTTCACTAACTGATAAAGTTAATAATTCTTCTCTGATTTTTCCTGAAAAGAAAAATGACACTTTAAAAACATATAGACAACCAAAATATTGGTTTCACTTTATTTGCTCCACGTGATGTTATCCATATGCCTTCCTCCTAAATTGAATTTAACAATTAAGTTTATTAACCATAATGTACTCTTCATCATTTTCATCAATGATTTCAAAGCCAGCTTTCTGATACATTCCAACCGCATAATTAGCTTTTTGTACTGCAAGTGACGCTTGGGAATAACCGCTTACTTTCAATAAGTTTAGCATTTCCTCTAACAATTTTGTACCTATCCCTAGCCCCCGATAGCTTTTTAATATTGAAATAGCAAAGGAAGGGGTTTCATCATCTATATGGCCATAATCATTCATAATACGTGTCCATACCGCCCCTATTATATCCTTGTCTTTGACAGCGACCAGACACTTGTCATTTATACTATCACCAAAACCAGTTAAGTATACTTGCATCTCAGGAGCATTGATAATACTTTCTGGCGGTGCTATTACCCCATTCGGGACAAATATCGCATTATATAAAAATTTCTCTAACTGTGGAAATTCGCTCTCTTTCATTTCTCTAATTATATAATCCATAATACCTCCACTAAATTCTGATATTGCACGCAAAACGTCTGGGTCACAACGACCAAACAGTGACTCCCTAAATTCATTCTTGCCAATAATTCAATTTTACTATATTTCACCAAATCAGTCTACAAATTAAAAAGCCCTTCGCCACTGAAAAATATAGTAATACCACGAAGTAAACCTTTTGCCAAAAAAGTATGGGTTTTGCCACGTGGTTCACTTTCCACCGGCAAAACCCATTTCCAATCAGAATAATACTCACACGGCGTTACCCCATCCCACCTCCAAGGAAACTTATCCATTCTATCTTTCGTAAAAACACAACTCCATTTTCTTCAAACAATCCCGGCACCCCGCATAAAATCAAGGTTTCTTAACGAGAAGACAAACGGTTTCCACGTGCGCCGTCGCCGGAAACATATCCACCGCCGCCGCTCTCTCCACCACATACCCGGCCTTGATAAACTCTTCCAGATCCCGCACCAGGCTGGTAGGCTTACAGGATATATATAATAACCTCTCCATTCCATAATCAATAATCTTCTGCAAAGCCTTAGGATGCACACCATCCCGAGGAGGATCCAAAATAATAAAATCCGGCTTCTCATCAATGCAATCCAACACCTTTAAAACATCACCGGCAATGAATTCACAATTTTGCAAAGTATTCAGTTCAGCATTTTCCCTGGCTGCCAACACCGCTTCTTCGACAATTTCCACACCGATTACTTTTTCCGCCACCGGTGCCATCATCTGAGCGATGGTTCCAGTACCGCTGTACAGATCATAAATTACCGGTTTACGGCCTTCTTTTCCACTTATTTCCCCGATAAAAGCTCTCGCCGTTTCATAAAGTACCTCTGCTCCCAAAGAATTGGTCTGAAAAAAGGAAAAAGTTGAGATTTTAAATTTCATTCCCAGGATTTCTTCATAGAACCAATCCTGTCCGTAAAGAATCTCGGTCTTATCACTTTTTACCACATCGGCAACCGAATCATTGATGATATGTAAAATTCCCTTAATCTTTCCGGTCAGGGCCAGATGTAAAAGTCCCTCCTGCCACAGTGTCAGATCATACTCTTCCTGGGAAGTGGTTACCAGAGCGATCAGAATATCTTCCGTCTTAGCAGCTTTCCGAACCAAAAGGTGACGCAGATAGCCTTCATGCTTTAATCGATGATAGAAGGAAAAACCCTCAAAATATTCTTTGGTAAATGTCAGAATGTTACGGTAATCCGTATCAACGATCTGACACTCTCCCACAGTCACCACATCATAGAAACTGTTGCGTTTATGCATACCCAGTGACAGCGGGCCGTCTTTTTCTTCATCTCCAAAGGAAAATTCCATTTTATTGCGATAGCCGAACTGTCTGGGACTTCCCTCGATCCCTTCCCAGCAGTATGGACTTCCCTGCTTATCCAGCACCGAATCCAACAGCCTTTTCACCTGTTCCTCCTTAATCGGTAACTGTGACTCATAGGGCAGGGACATAGAGGTGCAGCCGCCGCATAAACCAAAATGAGGACAGGGACTTTCTATTTCCGAAGCTGACTTTTTATCTACGGAAAGCAACCGTCCTTCGGGCTTCCCTTTTTTTATCTTATTTATCATCAGTGTAATCTGCTGCCCCGGCAGAGTATTCTTCACTACACAGTTTCCTTCCGCCGTTTCAACAATTCCCTTATTGGGATAATCCAGCCGGATTACTTTTCCTGATATAATCTGTCCTTTTTTCATTCTTTCGCTTACTCCGATCCATATTTTCAAAAGCGGAATGTACTTGCGTACATCCCGCCTTTAATTCGTTAAATCTTATAAATTTTTTTCTTCAAAGGCATCGTCACTATCACTGTCTTCTTCATCTTCGTCTTCAAAGAAATCATCGTCGAAATCATCGTCAAAATCATCTTCAAAGTCTTCCAGATAATCCGGGGTCAGATAGCGGTACACTGCATATGCAATAGCAGCAACTGCAGCGATAGCACCCATTATGGCAAATACCCAGAGAACAGTATTACTTTTTTTCTTTTCTTCTTTTCTATTTAAGAAGTCGTGTAAGTCACGTGTTTTAAACATATCTACCATCTCTTCCACCTTATTCCATCCACTGTTCATATTATTACCTCGCTTCCCTTTACTACTATCATTTTGTATATTATTTACCTTACTGATATATAATATAACATTTTTTTATGGAATTTGCTACCATTAATTTTATTTTATAACTTTACCAGCTTGGCAAAAGCGGCATACATAATCTTTTGTCCGGCCGTATCAAAATTCACAGTAACCTGGTAGTCTTTGGGCCCCTGGGCCAGTTCCAGAACCGTGCCTTCACCGTATTTTATATGTTTTACCCGGTCACCGGCAAGGTATTCCGGGGTTGCTCCCATGGCGGGCATTCCTTTTCCGATGCCTTTTCCGATTCCGGCTGCTGCCAGTGAGCCGGTTCCACCGCCGGCAATATATGGTTTGTTTTCAAATGCCGTATACTTTTTCACCGGAACAGCCACCGGGATTTTCTTAGGAACACTTAACCGATTATCTAACAATTCCATCGGAATCTCTTTGACAAAACGGCTGACTGCATTGTACTGCGTCTCCCCTCGGATCATCCGCTGCTTGGCGCAGGTTAATGTCAGGTCTTCCTTAGCTCTGGTTATCCCGACATAGGCCAGACGTCGTTCCTCTTCAATTTCCGGCTCCGGATCGTCGGCTGCAATACTCATGTAACTGGGAAAAATCCCATCCTCCATACCGGCCAGGTAAACATGGGGGAACTCCAGCCCCTTGGCACTATGAATGGTCATCAGCAGCACTTTATTGGCATCATTTTCCACATGGTCGATGTCCGCCACCAGGGCCACTTCTTCCAGAAATTCGCTTAAGGAAGCGTCATCATGGGTTTCCTCAAAGGAAACCACCTTACTTACCAATTCATCAATATTTTCAATCCGGCTCTCGGCATCCTCTTCATCAGAAGCTTCCAACTCGGTTATGTATCCAGTGGTTTCGATGATATCCCTCATCAACTCTTCCAAACCATAATATTCCAGCTTGCTCCGGAAGGCCTGAATCATATTGACGAAAGGAGCCAGCTTTGCCGCACTTTTGCCAATGGTCATAATCTGATCAGCTTCCCGCAAAGCATCATAAAAACTGATTTCCCGCTCATCCGCATATTCCTGGACTCTGATAATGGTGGTGGCGCCGATCCCTCTTTTAGGTACATTTATAATCCTTTTTACAGCCACATCATCCCGGCCGTTATCAACAGTTTTCAGATAGGCCAGCAAATCCTTGATCTCCCGGCGGGAATAAAAATTAGTTCCTCCTACCACATCATAGGGAATTCCCCGCAAAACAAAACGTTCTTCCAGCAAACGTGCCTGGGCATTGGTTCGGAACAAGATCGCACAATCACCGTACTCAGCCTCCCCTTCTCGTTGTTTGTGGCGGATATCATCGGTAATATATTCGGCTTCTTCATAAGCATTATCAAACTGCTTTAAATGAATCCGGCTGCCGCTGCCCTTATCCGTCCAAAGTGCCTTATCTTTACGTCCCTTATTATTACCGATTACCGCATTAGCGGCATCCAATACCGTCTGGGTGGAACGATAATTCTGCTCCAGCTTTATTACCACTGCCTCCGGATATACCTTTTCAAAGTCCAGAATATTGCGGATATTGGCTCCGCGGAACTTATAAATAGACTGGTCATCATCCCCCACCACGCAGATATTCCGGTATTTTGCCGCCAGGAGACGAATTAACTCAAACTGCACGGTATTAGTATCCTGATATTCATCCACCATAATATAGCGGAAACGTTCCTGGTATTGCTCCAGCACGTCCGGACAGTTTTTGAACAGCTCCACTGCTTTAACCAGTAAATCGTCAAAATCCACTGCATTGTTCTTGCGCAATGCTGCTTGATATTCCTTGTATACTTCGGCTATTTTCTTTTTATGATAATCCCCCATGGCATTTAACTCATATTCCATGGGCGAAATCAGTTCGTTCTTAGCCGAGGAAATTGCTGACAACAGGCTTCTTTCCTTTGTCATCTTGGTATCGACCTGTAATTTCTTGCAAATTTCCTTCATTACCGTTTTCTGATCATCCGTATCATAAATGGTAAAATTAGTATCATAGCCCAAACGGTCAATGTATCTTCTTAAGATTCTGACACAGGTCGAGTGAAATGTCGTAACCCAGATACTTTCCGAACCGAAACCAACGATACTGTCTACCCTTTCTTTCATTTCACCGGCAGCTTTATTGGTAAAAGTTATAGCCATGATATTCCATGGATTGACGTGCTCTTCCTCAATCAAATAGGCAATCCTGTGGGTGAGGACCCGGGTCTTGCCGCTTCCTGCTCCCGCCAGCAATAAAACTGGGCCGTTTGTCGTGAAAACCCCCTTTTTTTGCTGTTCGTTCAGTGTATCATAAATACTCATTTGATCTTTCCTTCCTTAAATTACCTTAACTCGTTCTTTTTTCTTTTATTTTCAAAAAAGCGGCGACCACACTGGGATCAAATTGTTTTCCGCTTTCAGCTTTTATAATATTTAGGGCGGTCTTTTCATCAAATGCCGCTTTATAACATCGTTCGGATACCAGGGCATCATAAACATCAGCCACTGCAACAATCCTTGCCACTAAGGGAATCTCCTCTCCCTTACGGCCTTCGGGATAGCCTTTTCCATCCCACCTTTCATGATGGTACGTGGCAATATCATACGCTGTATTAACAAATTCTCCGTCTTCAATGCTGTTTAATGTTCTGCGGATAATCTGTCCGCCTTTACTGGGATGTTCCTTAATAATCGAAAACTCCTCTTCGGTTAATTTCCCCGGTTTATTAAGAATCGCATCCGGTGTCGCAATTTTACCGATATCATGCAAAGATGCCGCTGCTGAAATATTTTGAATATCCTTCTCGGTTAGTAAATCCTTAAATCGCTCGTCTTCCCTTAAAATATTGGCAACTGCTTCGGCATATCGGGTTGTCCGTCCGGTATGCTGGCCGGTATACACGTCCCGGCTTTCAATAATTCCGGCAATGCTGTCAATGATCTGCCGCTGTATTTTGATGAATTTTTCGTTTTCTTCTTCCAATACATTCATGTGTGTGAGCACTGCTTTTTCCAAATTCTCGTACGAACTCAGGACTGATGCGCTGACAATGATAAAGGTTCCCGCCAAAAGAAGGCACGAAAGAATCATCCCCTCTCTTTCATCCAACAATTTATATTTCGATGCATTGTGGGTAACGGTCTGATGTATGAATAAACCGATATAAACGCTCAATGAAATCACAGACTTGGCTATGCTTAATTGTTTAATGTTCTTATTATTAAACAATGTTGTCGAAGGGATGGCAAGCCCCAGTAACACATATTGAAACCCGGCATTCCATCCCAGAAAATATACTCCTAATGCCTGATGCAGAAAAAGTTCAAAAAGCATATTCATCAAGATAATGGTATACGAAATGTTCTGTTTATATACAATCAGCACTGCCTGCAATACAAACCAGCACACACTGAAAATATTAAAAACTGCCATCTCCCAAATTTGCCGGTAAGAAAAAAAACACAGCAGTCCGATATGTGCTGCCAAAAGACACAAATCAATAATCAATAAGCTTTTACGACTTTTTTCAATAAGATTGCCCTTCGGTTCGTTTTCTGTCTGTATCATAATGTCTCCTTATTATCTAACCACCCTAACACTGCTAAAGGTCCAGGCATAATATTCTCGCAATTCTCTTTGTCATCTTAAACTCTTAAAAATAATTATAAAGCCATGCAAGCAATGCGGTTGCCGCAATTGCCGCAACGACCGTTATCACCACTTTTATCGCCGATATCGGTGTCTTTCCCGACACTTTTCCTGTTTGTCCGTTTACCATGAAGTGATAAACCTTCTCCTGATACTTATAGTTGGAAATCCATACCGGCAGCAATAAATATTTGTAGGTCACATTGTGATAAGATGTTTGAAACTCCAAATTTCTGACCCGGTCGGCATGATGATGGTGCAGGATAAACTTCTCTATACCTCTGTCCACCTTACCTCTTATGGCCTCTTTGGCCTGTTGCCAGGCCTCCTTGATCCCTATCGCATATCGTTCAGCCACGAATCCGGCGATGTATTCCGGTTTATATTTCTTATTGGCCGCCGTGTCAAAAGGCTCCAGGCCTCTTAACATGGACTGATTATGATTAGTGGTACCGATTATCAACTCATCATCAATGCTTTCTTTATATGTACCCCTGGTGGGATACCAGTCGGTTACTATTTTTTTTTCATTATTTCGATTTACAATTCGGTCCTTTCCGTAATCTGCCCGATATTCTGAGACGGTATCAGCATCAAACGTCCAATAGGGCAAATAAACTCCATTAAAATTTTTCGCCTTGGCACTTTCTTTAGCCATTTTTGGGCAGAACCATTTCCGTTTAATCCACTTTAAAAACAACTCCGAAGCCTGCCTGTCGGTAACTTGAAAAGGAACTACTCCGCCGGGAGCCATGGTTTCCTTATCTGATGCTTCCATCACCTGATTGGAGCCGCAAAAGGGGCAAACTGCCGATATCTGCAATGCATCATATATAGATTCTGCTCCACAGGCCTGGCACAATACTGTTTTGGTGGTCAGACCCCAATTGCAGTTTTCCAGCTTGTCCGCTGTGGAGATGTCCAGTTCATCAGCAAATTCCTGCCGCTCCTCTTTGGGCGGAATCTTTTCTTCATATCCGCAATAAGGACAGGAAAGCCCTCCTGTGGCGGGGTTGAAATTCATAACCCCACCGCACGAGGGACACTTTTTATCGGTTTCTTTCAAAGTATCTACCGTTTGTGTACTAACATTGGTATCAAACTCGCTCATATACTTCCCTCATCAAATATTTACTTAATATCTGCTTCATCAAACGGATCACCGCACTCCGGACAGAATTTTGGGGGTGTCTTCGGATCTTCCGGTTCCCATCCGCATTTATCGCATTTGTATAAAAGTGCCCCTTCCGGTTTCTTCGCACCGCATTCACTGCAGAACTTACCTTTATTTACTTTTCCGCAGGCACAGGTCCAGCCTGCCGGATCAACCGGCTTTTCTTTTCCGCATTCACTGCAGAATTTACCGGTATTATCTGTTGTTCCGCATACACAAGTCCATCCTGAGGGTGGTGCAGACGGTGACGGCGCTGCTGCCGGCTGTGCTGCTCCCATTGCATATAAACTCTGGGCATTCATTCCACCCGCATTTTGTGCCATATTCATACCGGCAAAAGCCATCATCGGTCCGGTGGACGTATTGGAGGCTGCTGCCCGCATGGCATCGGATTGAGCACTTGCCAGAGAAGCTGCGGCCATATTGGGATTTCGCAATACTGCCGTCTTTTGCAGTTCTTTGATCATGGCTTCGTCCTCTTCCGAAGCTTTCATGGCATTAACGCCAAAGGAGACGATTTCAATACCTCTTAAACCCGACCACTTGGAGGATAAAATCTCATTCAAAGCATCTGCCAATTCCATGGTATGAGCCGGAACGGCACTGTAACGGATACCCATAGCTGAAATCTTGGCAAAAGCCGGCTGCAGTGCTGTCATCAACTCGGCCTTCAACTGACTGTCCATTTTGCTTCTTTCATAGTCTTCCGTTACGTTTCCGCACACATTAGCATAGAACAGCAGGGGATCGGTAATTTTATAAGAATATTCACCATTACACCTGATGGAAATATCAATATCCAGGCCAATATTCTGATCTACAACCCGAAAAGGTACCGGATTGGCCGTTCCGTATTTATTGCCCATGATTTCCTTCGTGTTAAAATAATAAACCCGCTGATCCTTGGCTGTATCACCGCCAAAGGTGAAACGTTTGCCTACCGTACCAAAGGTAAGTTTCAGGTTTTCACCCAGATTACCATATAATAAACTGGGCTCTGAGGATGTATCATATGTAAACTCACCGGCTTCGGCACAAAATTCGACTATCTTTCCCTGATCGACGATAATCATACACTGCCCTTCATTGACTGCTACAACAGAACCGTTGCTGATAATATTATCTTCCGCCTTATTATTGGAGCTCCTCTTATCACTGGTGCGTTTCCTGCCCTTGGTAACCAGCACATCCGTATCCAGGGAATCACAGTAAAAATACTCTCGCCACTGGTCGGCCACAACGCCCTCTACGGCACCTTTAATTGCCTTGATCAAACCCATCTTCATTACCTCCTGCATTAAGTTTGTTGCCAAATTATTATTGTTTTTATTATATCTTTTAATTTGTTTATTGTCCACATTTCATTTATGTTATTTTCATGATGTATTTTCCGTATCTGCTTGGAAATCATCGATTTATCATATTAACTGAGGAAATTACATTCAATTTTAAATTAAAAATCAATAATATATTGACGAAAAAACATCAATACTGTAAAATTAATAGTAATACTTTCAATATACTGAAAAAGGAGGATAAAGAATGGTTAATTTTAGACGAATCAGACCCAAAATGCTGCTTTCCCTTTTAACAACATTTATCGTTGTACTTGGAGCCTTCCTGATCATGGTTATTGTCAGAACCACTGCTCTGGCAGACAGTATGGCTCGAGATTTAATTCTTAATGCTGCTGAAAATAATGCCAACGCTATGTCAACCGAATTTAATAAAGCTGATGAACTGGCTTTGGGATTAAAACTCGCTGTTGAACAGTTTGAATCGATCCCTACGGATAATCGTCGTATCTATCTGGATCAGGTCCTGGAATCTTCTGTCGCAAGCGATATGACTGTTGCGGTTGGCATCTGGGCATGCTTTGAGCCCGACCAGCTGGATGGCCTGGATAATAAATACAAGAACTCCGAGGACAGCGATTCCAGCGGAAGATATATTACATATTTCAACACTTCTTCAGAGGGTGTTAAGAGAACCTGTCTTGTTGATTATGACGTTCCCGGTGCCGGTGACTATTATCTTGTTGCTCTTGAAACCGGACAGCCCTATGTTACCCCTCCATACGACTATGAAATCAATGGTGAAATTGTCAGTGTCATTACTTTTTCTTATCCTATTATCAATAATGCCGGTGTAACTGTCGGCGCCCTCGGTGTCGATTACTCTTTGGATTATATGAATACATTAAATGATCGGGTAAGCCTTTTTGACTCGGGCTTCGGAAAGTTACTCACTAATGAAGGCGTTACTGTTGCCCATATCGACCGAGAACTGATCGCTACCATGGATACCGATATTACAGATACTGCCAAAGCTCCGGAAATTATAAGCACCCTGAAGGCAGGTTCCCCTTACATAGCTAAAATCTATTCTCCTGTGCTTAAAACCCAAGCTTATAAAGCATTTGTTCGCACCCCGTTAGGAAATAGTGGTATCAACTGGGTATATGGTGTTGTGGTACCGGAAAACGAAGTAATGAGCACCACCAATCAATTAGTAATCTTAATTTCGGTAATCAGCATAATAGGATTAATCATAGCGGCGCTTATCATCATCTGGCTATCCAACAGTATTGCTGCCCCGATTAAAGGAATGTGTGAAATTGCCAGTCAAATCGCCGGCGGTGATTTAACTACAAATGTTCCTGAGAAATATCGCAATCACAAAGATGAAATCGGCGATTTATCCAAAGATCTGCAAACCATGCGGGATGGCTTAACGGAAACCGTTTCCGGTATCAATACCGCTACCGATTCCCTGCAGGATCAGGTTACTACTATCAACAATGCCTTGAGCGTCTTAAGTGACAGAATTACCGATACTTCCGCTGCTACCGAAGAATTAAGTGCCAGTATGGAAGAAACAGGTGCTTCCGCGGAGGAAATGAACGCCACCGCTTCCGAGATTGAACATGCTGCTGAAATCGTCTCTGAGAAAGCTGAAGAGGGGGCCAGCAAATCAGGTGAAATCCATGCACGGGCTTCCGAACTCGGCCAACACGTCAATAAATCTATAAATAAATCTAATAATATATTTAATGAAATTAAAGTTGCTTTGGAAAAAGCCCTGGCAGACTCCAAAGCTGTGGATGAAATCAATGCCCTGGCCGATGCTATTTTGGGTATTACCAGTCAAACCACCCTGCTTGCCCTGAATGCTTCCATTGAGGCCGCCAGAGCCGGTGAAGCCGGTAAAGGATTCGCCGTAGTTGCCAATGAAATCAGTGCTTTAGCAGATAATTCCAAAAATACCGTTACTCAAATTCAGGCTATTACCAAAGTTGTTATGAGTGCCGTAAACGCCCTGGCCAAGAGCTCTTCCGATTTATTAAACTTTGTTGCAGAGGATGTGCAGAACGATTATAAGGATATGCTGGCAGCCGCAGATTCCTATAACAGCGACGCCATCTATGTCAGTGATATGACCAGTGACTTAAGTGCAACTGCCCAGGAATTATTAGCTTCGGTACAGGTCATGCTCCGGGCTATCAGCGAAGTATCCATGGCTGCTCAGGAAGGGGCCCGTACCACTACCGTTGTGGCCGAGCAAACTTCTGATATTTCCAGCAATGCTTCCACTGTCGTCAGCAATATGACACAAACCAAAAATACTGCCGAAGAACTGGTTTCACTGGTAAGTAAATTCAAAATGTAAACTCAATTAATCACCCCCTGTTTCCGACAGCTGCCTAAAAGCCGCCGGACGCAGGGGGTATCACATTTTCTTATAAGTGCTTTCTCATAACCCGATATACTTCCTGGATATTAATGGGTTTTCCGATATGCGCGTTCATTCTGGCCTTAAAGGCCTTGTCCACATCATCACTGAACACATTGGCCGTCATTGCAACTATGGGGATTTCTTCACATCCCGCATACCCGCTTTCACGAATCCTCATGGTTGCTGTATACCCATCCATCACCGGCATCTGGACATCCATAAAAATAAAATCATAACCTTGGGGACTGGCAGCATACATTTCCAGTGCCACCTGCCCATTTTCTGCTTCATACACGTTGGCATTAACCGCTTCCAAAATAAAACGGGTAATTTCACGATTAATCTCACTGTCTTCCACCACCAAAATATTTTTTCCGGTGTAATCGGGAAGATCCGCACTTTCCGGCAAAACACTGTTGCTTCTGTTTTCTGTTATTTTTTCAAAAAGTTCACCAAGAGCCGCTTCCAGTACCGGTTTCTGCAGAAAATAATTTATTCCTGCCGTTCTTGCCTGATCGGCAACACTTAAGGTTTCACTCATGGACATTAAGACCATGACCGGCGGTTCGGCCTGAATCTGGCCGGCTTCCCTGGCAAATTCAATTCCATTGATGCCAGGCAGATTATAATCAATCAGGACAATGCGGAAGGGATCCCGGGATTGCTGCTTCATCAGTTCTAATGCGTGTTCTCCCGATTCTGCCTCATCACAATCAATCTGATGTTCTGTCAATAGTTTCCCGATGATGACCCGAGTCAGCTTACTGTCATCAATAATCAGGACCTTACCCGGATTCTGCCACTTGCTGCACTCTTCCCGGATTGGTTCAAAACGCGCGGTAAAGGTAAATGTACTTCCTTCACCCGCTTTACTGTGGACCTGAATATTGCCGCCCATTTTCTCGACAATCGCTCTGGAAATAGCAAGTCCAAGACCGGTGCCGCCGAAACGTTTGGTGATACTGCCGTCTGCCTGCCGGAAGGAATCAAAGATAAATGATAACTTATCCTCGGCTATCCCCAGTCCCTCATCCCTGACCGAAAATTCCAGAACCACTGACCGTTCTTCTTCCTGTTCCTTAACGTGAATATCAATATATATCTTTTTCTGTCCGGAAGAAAACTTGATCGCATTGGACAGCAGATTCATAATGACCTGGGACAGCCTCATGGCATCTCCCATCAGCATCCGCGGGACTTCCCGGTCAATTTGGATCAATATTTCCTGTTCCTTTTGATACGCCTTGACCCCGGCCACAATCATCAAATCAGACAGCATCTTTTCCAAATTAAAGGGCTCATATAATAATTCCAGATTTC
Source organism: Lachnospiraceae bacterium (assembly GCA_031555615.1). Lineage (GTDB taxonomy): Bacteria > Bacillota > Clostridia > Lachnospirales > Lachnospiraceae > UBA935. The sequence continues at coordinate 70,958 of JAVBUF010000003.1, forward strand.
CGGATTCAATTTTAGACATGTCCAAAATGTCATTTAACAAGTTGAGTAAATGGAGGGAAGATGTCTGCATCTTTGCCAGACAAACCTTAATATGATCCATATCCTCTGTCTTCATGGCAATCTCCAGCAATCCCATAATCGCCGTCATAGGTGTCCTGATTTCATGGCTCATATTGGACAGGAAATTACTTTTGGCCTGACTCGCCCGCTCCGCCGTGTCCTTCGCCTGTGCCAGCTCCTCCGAGCCCTCCTGAAGCTGCTTGGTCCGCTCCGTGATATCCACTGTCATACCAATCATACGCACCGGATTACCATAACTGTCGTAGGCCATTTTGGCTGAATTTTTAATATATTTTGTCACTCCATCGGGAAATTCCAGCTTGGCACTGGTCACCACCCGATCAATATTACTATCAAAATTTCTTAAAAAATCAAAAAAATCTTTATTTTTTTCATAATCCAAAATAGGTGTCAGATAGTCGGCCCACCCTGACAGAGTAAAAGGCTCTTTTTGTTCAAACCGGAAAAGCCTGGCAAAATTATCCTCAAAGTAAAGTTTGCGCTCTTCCTCTCTCACATCTATCTCCCAGACCCCCGCATTGCTGGAATCCAATGCCACATCCAGACGTTCTTCAGATCTTTTCAGCTCCTGCGCCAGCAATTCTTTTTCAGTAACGTCTATAGCAACACCCAACAGACGAACTAATTTTCCTGCCGAATCATATACCGGTTTCACTGCATTGGTTATATAACGCTCCATGCCATCCTCATATCGATAATGATAAATATCGGAAAAAACAGGCTCATTATATCCTGACTCATATAACTCGACAATATTTTTTTTGGTTTCTTCGTCTGCCGCCAAGGACATCAAATGTAAAAAATGATTTTGAATGTCGGCTGTTCCGGCCCGGTCATAGCCCATAAGTCTGGCAAACCCCTGATCATAGGTTACTTTCTTTTCTTCAAACTCCATCTCCCATGCTCCGCCTTTAATGGCCTCCAACATCTCGCCGAAATATTGATCTGCTGATCGCATATAATGTCCTCGCCTTCTTCACAAAAAACGCTATTATTTCTCTATTATATTGCATTTTAGATCTTCTTTCAATCAGACACGCTCATTTTTATAAATTACCAGCCAGATATGTGTTATCGTATGAAAGATTATCATAAACAATGGATGCGACCGGTGGAAGAAACTACTGCTGGAATATCAGCAGTATAATCATATTGGAGGAATCGACAAGCACCATAACATTTGTTATAATTAAAAAATCAGAATTTTACTTTGGAGGTTTGGGATGAGAAAACAAATTAAATACTCGGTGCAGTTCTAAAACTGACAACAGGTTGTATCGAGGCTAATTACAGGCGAAAGCTTATGTTGTTGAACTGCACCTTTATGAATTGAAATTATATTTGAAAGGAAGGCAGTAATTATGAATAAAAATGAATTATATAATATTTGGAAGCACGAGGAAGAAATTGCACATATTATTGGATGGGATTTTTCTCATATTCAAGGAAGATATGAAGTAGAGAATGATTTGCCTTGGGACTATGAAAAAATAGTACGAAGTTATTTACAGAATTCAACGCAAATAATGGACTATGATACAGGTGGTGCTGAATTCCTGCTATCGCTGAATCATCCTTATAATATGACATCGGCTACAGAGGGGTATAAACCTAATGTGGAGCTTTGCAAGGAAAATTTGATTCCGTTAGGAATTAATTTCAAAGAGTGTTGTAACCCTGAGAATATTCCATTCACTGATGAGGCATTCGATTTGATAATTAATCGACATGGAGATTTTAATGTTGAGGAATTGTATCGTCTGCTAAAGAAAGATGGAATCATTATAACCGAACAGGTTGGCGAGGATAATGATAGAGATTTAGTTGAATTAATTCTTCCTAAAACAAAAAAGCCTTTTCCACATTTGAATCTGAAGGAACAGCGAGTAATTTTTGAAAATGTGGGATTTCAGATTATTAAGGCAGAAGAAGCATTCAGACCAATCAAGTTTTATGATGTAGGAGCATTTGTTTGGTTCGCTCACATTATAGAATGGGAATTTCCAAATTTCTCGGTAGACAAATGTTTTGAATACCTTTTAGGCATGCAGGAAACAATTGATAGGAAGGGTGTATTAGTAGGAACAATCCATCGTTTTCTAATTGTTGCTTCAAAATAGATTTTAAATCTATCACGTGTGATAACTTCGGGTCAACTTGGCCCGAAGTTATTTTTTCCCGATTCATCAAAAAGATAAGCCTCATTTTGCATATGATATAGATGTTTTTACAATGAAACATGCTCTTTTTTTTCAAATCTTCATAAAATACTACATCAAAATTAAAATGGAGGTTTTATGAAAAGAATAATTTGTTTACTATTATGTGTCATTTTTACCCTCAGTACCCTTGTCGGCTGCGGCAAACCATCCGGAACTGCAGTTGGTGAAACTAAAGTCGTTCTCAACGAAGTTGCCCATTCCATTTTTTATTCGCCAATGTATGTGGCAATTGAAGAGGGATATTTTGCGGAAGAGGGAATCGACCTCACACTTGTGACGGGATTTGGGGCCGATAAGACCATGACGGCAGTACTTACAAATGAAGCTGACATTGGTTTTATGGGCAGTGAAGCTTCAATTTACACCTATATCGGCGGTGCGTCGGACAGTGTCGTAAATTTTGCTCAGCTCACCCAGCGGGCCGGCAATTTTCTGGTTGCCAGAGAACCGATTGAAAATTTCTCATGGGATATGCTGATCGGTACACAGGTTCTGGGTGGCCGGGCCGGCGGAATGCCGCAAATGGTCTTTGAATACATCCTGAAGAAAAATGGAATCGATCCTAAAGCCGATTTATCCATTGATCAAAGTATTGATTTTGGTTCCACTGCTGCCGCTTTTTCAGGCGGGCAGGGCCAGTTCACCGTTGAATTTGAGCCGCATGCAACCTCCCTGGAAACCAAAGGCGACGGTTACGTAGTGGCCTCCCTTGGCGAAAGCTCGGGTTATGTCCCCTATACAGCCTTCTCTGCAAAAAGCAGTTATATAGAAGCCAATCCCGAAGTCATTCAAGGTTTTACCAATGCCCTGCAAAAAGGCATGGATTATGTTAACAGTCATAGTCCCGAAGAAATTGCCAAGGTCATCAAACCGCAATTTGCCGAAACAGAATTGGATACCATTACCACCATCGTGACCAGATACTATGACCAAAATACATGGAAAGACAATCTCATTTTCGACGAGGATGCCTTCACATTATTGCAAAATATTCTGGAAGAAGCCGGTGAACTATCCGAAAGAGTTCCCTATGATGCATTGGTAACTACCAAATATGCTGAAGCTGCAGCCAAAAAATAGTACTCAAATCAAAAAGACGCTTTGTCATCATTGCAAGGCGTCTTTTTACATCGTTATTTACTTTACCATTTCCAGCGTTTCCTCCACCAGGGCTAATTGCTGGCGTATCTTCAGCCGCTGTGGACATTTGGTTTCACAGATTCCACAGTCCCGGCAATCTTTATAGGTCTTCCCTTCCGGTTTTCCACAGTATGAGCGGTAGGCCTCCAGGGCATGATCCTTCAGTCCATAAACATTATAGTAAGTATATAAGTTAAAAATATGAGGAATGTCAATCCCTGCCGGACAAGGCTGACAATATTTACATCCGGTACAATACAACTCGTTGAATTTGGTCAGCTGTTCCATGGCTTCGCCTAGCTGCCGCCACTCCGTTTCGCTCATGGCTGTATTATCTGCCGCTATGGCAGTATTTTTCTCCACCATATCTAAGGTTTGCATCCCCGACAATGCACAGATGAGATTGGGATTCCCCAATACAAATTTAAAAGCCAGTTCATACGTCGCTATGGATGGTTTTCCTGTGAGCTTGGTATATAAATCGGTGGGGGCCGAAAGCCGGCCGCCGCCGACCGGTCCCATAGCCACGGTACCAAGGCCCTTTTCATGGGCATATTTCAACATTTCTTCATTGCTGCGATCCAACAGATTATACTGCACCAGCATACTTTCCATAGGGATCCCCCGCTCTATCGAGGCATCAATAATATGTTTGACAGCAGACGGATCATCATGAAAGGAAAATGAGATATGCCGGATCAACCCTTCTTCTTTAGCCCGTTCAGCTTCCTTCAGCAAATCCATTTTCATAATATGATTATCAAATGCCTGCCGGTTAATTCCCCAAAAATGATAAAAATCAATATAGTCCGTATCCAGCCTTTTCAAGCTTGCTTCCAATGTCCGCCGGTAATCTTCCGGTGTCTTCACCAATTCCAGCGGCAGCTTGGTAGAAAGCATTACTTCCTGGCGAAATCCCTTCACGGCCTTTCCCAGAGCTGCCTCGCTGTTTTTATTACAGTAAAAAGGTGCTGTATCAAAATAGTTGACACCTTGTTTATAGGCATACCTGATCATTTCGCCGGTCTTATCATGATCAATATACCACTTGCCGTTTTCCTGATATTCGGGAAAACGCATACATCCAAATCCCAGTGCTGATATCTGCTCGCCGGTTTTTCCAAATTCTCTGTATTGCATAACATACCTCCGCTTTTGATAACTTCAGTATACCTCTGCCGCTGCATTACAGCAAGTCTTTTCACCCCAAATGCATATAACTGATTTGATTCACATACATCCAGTCAACCCAAGCCAGACTCAAGGTTATGAATAAGGCACATACGGTCATGATAATCGCCGGAATATCATAAACCACCTTGCATTGCTCCACAATCCGGCCATCACCTTCAATCACTTCATATGCTTTGTAACGGCTGCCCCGCAGAACCTCTAAACCCAAAAGAATCAGCACTACCGGCCACAAACGGAACACTGCCATGAAATTCAATGACGGCAAAACCAAATGGATCAAAAACAAAATCCCCAAAGCAATCAGGACTACCCCAAAAGTTATCCCGCCCAGGCGGTGTACTCTGATCGTTTTATTTTCCATCACTTACACCTCCTTAGAATCCTGCTCCGGTATTTCAAAAAGTGTTTTCTTTTTTCCCTGAATCATCTTAACTCCGGCAAAAATGACCACTACCGCTGCCACGATCTGCGGCACGATGGAATTAATATCCCTGACAATCCGCCGGAGTTCATCAGGCAGAAATCCTAACAACACCCTTATGCCGGTATTCCATAACAATATCACACCAAAACCAATCAGCAGGTATGCAATCCATTTCCGATACTTTTCCACATTTTCCCTTCCGCTGTCAAATAATCCTGCTCCAAGCAAATACTCATCCTCTATCCGGGCAAACTCTTCATCACTCAATCCGGCCAAATTATGGGCATGAAAAAATCCATAAAACCAGACTACGGCAATGATTAATAACAGGATGGGCATATCCAGTAATCCGGCGCAGGCACATAATCCGAAAAACAGTCCCATCAGGCTTACACCGGCCTTCATAAATCCCATATACATTTCTGCCGCTCCCGGCAAAAAAGAAAACCAAAAGGTCCAAAATCTATTCTTTTTCTTTGTTATCATAATCTAAATCCTCCTGTTCAAATAAGTTATTGATTGTCATTATTTTGTTAAAAATTTTTGTTGATGTATCATTGATGGCATCGGTTCCCTTCTGGAGTACTGATTCCGACATCTGCCACTGATGATCCATGGGCACCTGGGGTGAAAAAAATACCAGGAACAATGCTGCTGCCATACCTGCTACAATTTTCATACTGTAGGTAAACATTTGAATCTTGGCTTGCCGTATTTTCTGAACAGCGCTCATATCCTGCCTGGTCAGGCCTTTCATTATCTCTTCCTTCAAATGCCCGGGAGCATAAAGGGGTTCTTTTTCCAATTCCTCTATCCATTTCATCAACTCTTCATCGGTGGGATATAAACTCATACAGCTTCCTCCTTTCCGTACATTTTCCGCAGCATGTCTCTGGCGCGATAAATTTGTGTCTGAATGGTTTTTACCTTTTGCTTCCTTAGTGCTGCAATTTCCACAACACTTTTTTCCTTCAGATAATATTCTCTGGCGATTTCATCATAGGGCGGTTTTAATTGTTCACAACAGTTTGAAATTTTTTGTTTTACTTCATTTTCAATACAGATTTGTTCCGGTAAATTACTCTTTTCCTCCTGTGCTTGAAAAAAGTCGTCCTGAGTTGGAATTTGCCGGCGGCCGGCGCTTCGCAGATAATCTATGCTCTTATTGGTGGCAATTCTGCAAATCCAGGCTTTTTCATTTACACCGTCAAAGCTGTCCATTTTCTGATACGCCGATAAGAATGTTTCCTGGGTTAAATCTTCAGCGGCAAAATAATCGCCGGAAATCTTATAGCAGATAGAAAAAACAAGTTTTTGGTAACAGTCTATCATATCCGCCAGTCTATATGACGCACTTATTTTTTCCACCCTCTTTCATTTCAACTTTGTCACGTGACTGCATTTCATAATATATAACGAAACCATTTTCTATTTGTCTTCAATTATTTTTAAAAAACGCTCAGGAATTTTCCCAAGCGCTTTATTACTTATATTTTCTAATTAAATTCAATAACTCTTCATATTTATTTAAAAGAATTTCCACTTCTTCGTTCCATAATACATCCCATACATCATTTCCTTTTTTGATTGCTTCACAATGCTGCCCTGCCATTTCACTAAGTTCTGCCGCTCCGATGGTTGCCGCTATATTTTTCAAGGCATGGATCTCCAAATAATAACCTTTTATATCCTGGATTGAGACGCATCGTCTGATCAGCTTTTCCTTTTCCGGCCCCTCTTCCAAAACGGTATCCAGCACTTCATGATACAGTTCTTCACTTCCGGAACAGTAGTAAAGTCCTTTTTCCGTATCAATCCCCTTATTTTTTAACCTCTTTATCCGTCTTTTCACTTACTTTCTCATCCCCCTTGCCCTTAACTGTATCCAAACCGTCAATCATCTTCTCGATCAACAGCCTTTTTACATATACATCAAAACTCAACATACTGATAAAAGCAAATAACTGCAGAAATTCCTGATTTTCTTTGGGTGCATCCTCGTAAGTAGTCTGTGAAAGTTCAAATTTATTAATAATATCTTCTTTTAGTATTTTTACCTGTTCCTCTTCCAATTCAAAGACTTCCTGATAAACAGAACCCAAGTCAAACTTTTCATCAGTCTGGAAAAAATATTCCCTGATGGGTGCCAAAAGGGTTTGAATATCATTTATGGATAAAATGCCCTTATAATAATAGATAAAAATTAATAACAGAATATGGTCTTTGTTATACTTCTTCTTCACCGGCGGAGGCAGCAAGTCATTTTTAGCATAATTATTAATCATTGTTTTAGTTAATATCTTGTCGCCCTCTTGATTTCTGGTGGTTTTTTTCAACTTTTCATCCATAAAGGTTGTCACCTGATCCATATACAAATCAATGTTAGGGATATCCTTTAACTTTACATATTGTATCCGATCCAGACTTTCCAATATACTGTTTAATAAATCATCTTTATCAATTGTCATTTTTGCTCCTATCTGTCGCAATAAAACCATTTATCCACACTCTATTATATAGTATTCATTACCACATGACAAGAGGATATTCGTCTTTACTTTAGGACTTTAATATGTTAAAATACAGAGTGTTGAAAGGATGTGAAAATTAACATGAATAAGAAAATACAAACTCCTGCTGTGGATCATATGTTTGAAGCCATACTTTGTCTTGAAAACAAAGAAGAATGTTATAGCTTTTTTGAAGATTTATGTACTGTCAACGAATTATTATCCCTGTCGCAGCGTTTTGAAGTTGCTTCCATGTTGAAGGAACATAAAACTTACCTGGAAATTGCCGAAAAAACCGGCGCTTCCACCGCTACCATCAGTCGGGTCAATCGTTCTCTGAACTATGGAAATGATGGCTATGAAATGGTTTTTTCACGTTTAAAATAAGCGGCTGAAACTCAGCCGCTTATTTCTATCATATCCATCGGATTGATACCTTTTTCCTCTTCCATAATCTGGTATCCCAGATCTTTATTGTCCTTGGTAATGGAAAAAAGAATATAACCTTTTCCCAGTTCTTCACCTACTTTAACCAAAGGTGTTCCCTGATTATAGTAAATTGACTTATAACCATTTTGATGATCCAATACTAATTTGGTCCCATATTTTTCATCCGGTCCTATGCTTTCAACCGTACCGGAGCCTGCCGTAACCACATTATTTCCTTCCGCAGCATGAAAGATCAAAGTAAGTGCATCATCTTCCGCTTCCTCCATGGATGCCGAACCACTTAACGGAAATCCTTTCGGCAAGCTGTTTCCTGCAACTTCCGCTTCTTTTACCTCTTCTACTGCCACCTTTTTGGCAACCGTCTCGCTTAATACCGCAACCTTATTGGTTAATTCACTATTCTCAGCTTCTAATACTTCATTTTCATTTGTCAGATTATTGATAGATACCAAATGATCTACTGTTTCTTTACGGATATCGTCAATCAATATTGACTTATAGACAATCTGGCAAACCGCCACTACTGCAAGAATAAATAGCAGAAATGCACTCAACTCGATAACCAGCGAATTGATGTGATGCTGGCGTATGGTCCCATCTTCCTTTTCATGAACCAAAAGCAATGCAAATTTGCTTTTTCTCTTATTTTTTTGTTCCATAAACAAGTTTCTCCTCCATTTAACTTTTCTTATTTTAACACAATTGTTTAAAATTCACAACTTTATTTAATACTTCTGTAACATTTATAGATTATTCTGTATAAATACAATATATTCCTGCTTTACATTTGCTTCAAGTTATGATATTCTAATTGTGTTGCAATAGCACTAATTTATTTAATTTTTTTTGGAGGTATCCTAATGAACAAAGGTACAGTAAAATGGTTTAACAACCAAAAAGGTTACGGTTTCATCTCTGATGAACAGGGCAATGATGTATTCGTACATTATTCAGGTCTTAACATGGACGGTTTCAAGTCTTTGGAAGAAGGCGCTGGCGTTGAATTCGAAGTAATCAACGGCGAAAAAGGCCCTCAGGCTGTAAACGTAACAAAGTTATAATTACAACATTATAACACCCATTTAATCAGTAATACGATGTGCCTGTTCTTGAATATAAATGATGAATTTTATTTGGAATTTGCAATATTGTTTTATCAGATTAAGGAAAGAACCTATCTTCACGGATAGGTTCTTTTTTTGTTATTTCCGTTTATCCTCCCCATCCTTTCTGATGATGAGAACACCGGCTGCCACCAGTACCATAACTAAAATAATCAGATACAGATACGTAATTTCTTCTTCCTCTGCCGGCACGGCAATTGCCGTTATCGCGAAAGAATTTTGCGTCTCCTGGGCGCAGACAGGCTGTGACATAACAATACATACATAAAAAATCGTCAAGACCAATCCAAATATCCATCGTCTCTTCTTCATTCACTGCTCCTTATAAATGGTAAATCCTTTTTTTCCTAACTTTTTGGTATGATAAAGCGCTATATCTGATTTTTGATATAAAGAATCAAATTCCCTGCCGTCATCGGGAACCATTGCTATTCCGATACTGACTGATACTTTCATCTTTTCATTTCCCAACTCTTTCTGCAGCTCCTTGGCTTTCTTTATAATAAATTCGCGATTGGGTACATTTATAAATACCAAAAACTCATCACCGCCGATACGGCCAATCATATCACTTTCACAAAAGATATTCCGTAATGTTCGTGCCACTTCCAAAATAACTTTATCTCCTGCAGCGTGGCCTCGCTGATCATTTACTTCTTTGAAGTCATCAATATCAATGATCAGAAAAGCATATCTTTGGTCATTATCTTCCTGCAGAACTGTTTGGATGTGAAACTGAATTGCCGTTTTGTCATAAAGTCCCGTCATCGAATCCCTTTGCAGCTGTTCTTTTATCCAGTTTTCCTGGCGCTTTTCATCATCAATATTCTGATGGTAGGTAATCATATGCAAGGCATCATCACCGCGCCAATATACGATATATGCCACAATACGCCGCCAATAGTACTCGCCGCCGGTTCCCAAAGCCAACAAATCATAGCTCAGCATTGTCCGGTTTTCCTGATATGCATTCATAACATTTCGTGAAGAAAACATTTCTATATATTCTTGGCGAAACTCTTCCTTAATCTGCTTTTCGGCAATCAGCGGCAGCACCTCGTCATAAGGGGTATCGCCGGATACACCCAGACTTTCAAAAAATTCTCTGGTTATATCATTTGCTGCCTTATTATTGGTAATATCCAGTTCACAAATATTTTCATAATGCTGCTCTGTCACCGCCTGAAACAAAGTTCGGCGCTCCTGTTCCATTTTTCTGGTTATATTGATAATCCAGATATTATACTTACGAATAATAAAAGTAATGGATAGCACCACCGCCGTTATCACATAAATAATCACCATCAGACTTTCCAATAATCGAAAATAAAATTGCCTCGCCTGTTCCGATGAGTCCTTTTCCACTACAAGGTACCATGACAGACTGGGAAGATATCTGACATCCACGTAAGTTCGCCCCGCTGCTGTATCGCACCAGAAAAAATCATTTTTTTCCTGAGTGGCCAGCACTGCCATAATCTGCTCATCATACTCACAGCATTCCCTGATACTGACCTGTTCAAACCCGGTCTGACTGTTTGAAACCTGGATAGTACCGGCGGCATCAATCAGATATGCCTCCAGATCATATTGCTGTGTATACTGCTCCATCAGCGACTGCAAGGAAATAACATCTAATCCCACACCCACAACACCTAAAACTCGGCCGGCCTTGTCAGTAATTCGACAGTTAACAAACACGGTGATTTCATTTTCTGCGGCTTCATCATTATCAATATTCAGCTGGCATTCCTTACCGCCTTCCAGAAAATCATAATACCATGTGTTTTCCGGATTCTCGGAGCTAATCACACGATCGATCCCTTCAAAATGATAGTACCTTCCGGTTTCGGCGGATACTAAGAAAACCGAATCATATCCGTATCTGATACGATATCCTTTTAAATATTCCTGGATGGACTGTATATAATCCTGATTATCGGGATGCATGGCTTCATTGCTTAATAATTCCTGCAGTAGGGAATCATTGGCCATCGTCAGAGACACATACATCGGCTGTGTAAAAATAGATTCGATTTGATAGTAACAATCTTCTGCCGTTAAAGTGGATACCCGTTCAATATCCTCCTTAAATACTGCCGCACTCAAACGATAATTAATAATCAGGGACACAGCAAATCCGACTACAATAATTAAACATACAAACAAATTGGTTTTAACCATTATTTTTTTCATCTTCAGTTCCTTCCATACCTTCTTCTATATTGTAACATCCAACCTACATCAAACTAATATCAAAAAAGCAGAGCCTGTAAAAATCTTTACAGTACTCTGCTGTCCAGATAGCTGACTACACCTTCAGCCCAGCTATAATTGGCCATATATTCTCCCGCATAGGAATTAATTGCGCTGCTGTCTCCCTCCAAAAAGCGGTAATAATCACAATTAATCTTTGATGCGTCCACCGCAAGGTTGTTAAACTTTCTGGTAATTACGGCTCCCATATTCACCTCATCCAATACTTTTATCATGGTTGAAATAATGGTTTGCATCTGATTTTGAACTGATATGCTATAATCCTTATTCTCAAATAACACCGCCATTAATTCTTTTGTGGTGCTCCCTGTCCCTTTTTTATGTATCAGATAGGCAAATAACTCCTTGGCCTTTGTTCGCGGAAATGTCAATAGGGAGCCATTATAAAACACCTCAAAATTACCAAAGGTCCGCACCCAAAGTCCTTCATCTGCATCCCGCACCGGCTCCCGCAAATTAGCCATACACTTCCGGACATTTTTTTCACTTACCGGCTTTAAAATATAACCACTGGCAAACACTGAAAATGCTTCTAATGCATACCCCGAATGACCGGTGACAAATATCACATTTAATTTTTCATGAATTTTCTTTAATCTTCTGGCCAGTTGCAACCCGTCCACCGGGCCGATTTCAATATCCAGAAAAGCCACATCAACAGGATTGTTCCGGGCGTATTCCAAAACCCCGTCAGCATTCTGAAAGCTTTGAATTTCCGCTCCCGATAATACTTTGGTCAATGTATCGGTCAAATCCTGAAGTGCATAAAACTCGTCATCTACCGCAATTATTTTCATTCTTTTTCTGCTCCTTAATCATTCCGGAAACTTCCGCTTTCCTAAGCGTACATCCTCCATTAATTCTGCCATATCCTTCGGCAAATGGTCAAACAAATAATTTTTTTCCGTTTTCTTTTCCTGATACTCATTTTTGATTTGTATGTTTGTTTGTTCTATTTCTTCCTTTAATCCTGCTGCCGAAAGTCTGGCGGCACCCTGTCCCCATATAATCATCTGTTCCAAAGCATCGGAAGTGGCTACCGTCACCTGATACTTCCGGCCGATCTCATGAGCCACTTTTTCAATATACATATCTGCTGTTTCAGCTTCCTTCGTATACACAACATGGATATTCAGATACGTACTGCTTTCTCCGGGGTTACCCTCAACCCGATAAGCATCAAACACCAAAATAACGGTGTTCTTCTTATATCCCTGATAATTACAGAGAATATCCGCCAGTTTATTGCGGGCGGCCGCCAGATTCACTTCAGCCAGTTCTTTTAGCTCTGGCCATGCAAAAATAATATTATAGCCATCTACAAGTAAATATTCTTCCTGCTTTTTTCTTTCTTTTCCATAATACTTATACTCACTTTGAAAAGTTACACTCTCTTTGTTCTCTTTGGCAGCGCCTCGCCAGCCTGGCCGTTTTTGCCAGGTTGTCCCGTAGGTCCGCGCAAAAATCTCTTCCAGCTCTTTTTCCTCCGTCCGGTTACCGCCCCCGGGTTTAAGCGAAACCGGCTGAGGCACTTCTGCTTCTGCTTCCGCCATTCGGATACCGCTGTCAATATGTATATATTCCGCCACCTTATCCCATTCTACAATAAATCCTGCGCCATGCGTACAAAAAACCGATCCGGTTGGATTATCCATATCCGCTTCCGGAACATATGCTTTTTCCCGGATAACCGATTCTGCATTATGGCATGGTTCATATCCTTTCAGGGAGCAAAAAAATCCGCCATACCCTTTGCTGTAGGACATCACCTCCATCTGATATCCCTGCATATTTACTACCGGCGCACTTCCCGTCAGCACGGACATCTCCCCCTCTGTCCGGGGCGGATCAAAATGCCCCTGCATCCGCCCGATATCAGCCATGGCCCGGCCGATCATCTCCGTGGGTACCTCAAGACGAAATTCATACACCGGCTCCAGCAGAATGCTCCGGGCACACCTTAACCCCTGTCTGACAGCCCGGTAAGTTGCCTGCCGGAAATCTCCCCCTTCGGTATGCTTGGGGTGCGCCTTCCCGGCAATCAGGGTGATTTTCATATCGGTAATCTCTGCTCCCGTTAAAACACCTTTATGCTGTCTTTCCTGCAAATGTGTTAAAACCAGCCGCTGCCAGTTCCGATCCAGAATATCTTCACTGCAGTTACTTTCAAATTGCAGTCCGCTTCCCCGCTCTGCCGGTTCCATCAGCAGATGCACCTCGGCATAATGGCGTAAAGGTTCAAAATGCCCCAGTCCGATTACCGGTGCTTCAATGGTCTCCTTATAGACGATATTGCCGGTTCCGAATTCCACCGCGAATCCGAACCGCTCCCGAATCATGGTCTTTAATATCTCAATCTGAACCTCACCCATCACCTGGACATGAATCTCATCTGCAGCTTCATCTACAGTCACATGCAATTGCGGTTCTTCTTCCTCCAACTGGCACAACTTTGAATACATCACATATTCACTGACCCCCTCCGGCAACTGGATTCGATAAGTCAACACCGGTTCCAAAACCGGCAGGGTATTCCCCTTTTCTGCTCCCAATCCTGTCCCCGGACAGGATTTTTCCAAACCTGTAACGGCACAGATTACTCCGGCTGCCACCTCCTCGGCTACCTGATACTGGCTGCCTGAATAAATACGTATCTGATCGGCCTTTTCCGCATTTGCACCACTGCCAAGCATTGTTTTTACCCGCAGACGCCCGCCGGTTATCTTCATATAGGTAAGGCGGTTATTTTGTCCGTCTCTGGCAATCTTAAACACCCTTGCCCCAAACTCCTCTCCATAGTCAGGAGCTTTGGCATATTGCTCAATTCCTTTTAAAAACGCTTCAATTCCTTCATTTTTAAGAGCCGAACCAAAATAGCACGGAAATATCTTGCGTTCTGCTATCAGCCGGACAATATCCTCATTTTCGATCATTCCGCTTTGCAGATACTTATCCATCACAGCCTCATCACAGACTGCCAGATTTTCCAGAAATTCTTCCGTTCCCCGGTGAGCCGTAAAATCCAGGCAGTGTTCATCCAAACGGCGCTGCAGTTCTTTTAACCGGGTATCTTGATCCGTACCTGGTTGATCCATTTTATTAATAAACAAAAAAACCGGGATTTCATATCTTTTCAGCAGCTTCCACAAGGTCTGGGTATGACCCTGGACGCCGTCAGAACCATTGATTACCAAAATCGCGGCATCCAGGACCTGCAGCGTGCGTTCCATTTCCGCAGAAAAATCCACATGCCCCGGGGTATCCAGTAAAGTTACCTGCCGCTGCCCCAAAACCAACTCCGCCTGCTTGGAGAAAATTGTAATTCCGCGGGCACGTTCCATGGCATCATTGTCCAGGAAGGTATCCTGATGATCCACCCTTCCCTGTTTATTGATGCTGCCGCTATGATATAAAATACTCTCTGCCAGGGTTGTCTTGCCGGCATCCACATGGGCCAAGATACCCATTACCAATCGTTCCGCTTTCATATACTCTATATCCTGAATTTCCTCTCACTGTATGTTTTCGATTATAACATTAACAAGGCATTATTGAAAAGACAAAAGTCCCCAATGCTTGCCTGATATGACCAACATTGGGGATTTTATGATTTTTATTGATAAAAACTATATTCTTGCCACACCGGTATCTCTGGCTGCCTGCGCTACGGCCGCTGCTACTGCCTGTGCTACCGTTTTGTCCAAAGGACTGGGTATGATGTAATCCGCATTCAGTTTATCATCCGTTACAAATGCGGCAATTGCTTTTGCGGCGGCAATCTTCATCTCATCATTGATATCACTTGCCCGCACATCCAAGGCACCTCTGAAAATACCGGGAAAAGCCAATACGTTGTTGATCTGGTTAGGGAAATCGCTGCGCCCGGTTCCGATTACTGCAGCACCGGCGTTCTTTGCCAACTCAGGCATGATCTCCGGTGTGGGATTAGACATTGCAAAGATAATCGGATCAGCATTCATACTGCGTACCATTTCTTCGGTTACACAGCCGGGTGCCGATACACCGATAAATACGTCCGCACCGACAAACATATCTGCCAGGCTTCCTTTTTTATGCTCAAAGTTGGTAATCTTGGCCATTTCTTCTTTTTCGGCATTAAGATTTCCACGGCCTTCATAAATAGCCCCTTCACGGTCACAAAGAATAACATTCTTTAAGCCCATGGCAATGAGCAGTTTAATGATGGCGATGCCGGCTGCTCCGGCTCCGCTGGTCACTACCTGGATATCTTCAATCTTTTTACCGGTAAGCTTTAAGGCATTGAAAAGAGCTGCCAGGGTAACTACTGCCGTTCCGTGCTGATCATCATGGAAAATCGGAATATCACAGGTTTCCTTTAACTGTCTCTCAATCTCAAAGCAACGGGGTGCGGAAATATCTTCCAGATTAACTCCGCCAAAGCTGCCGGCCAGCAGCTGTACTGTTTTCACGATATCATCGACTTCTTTAGAACGAACGCACAATGGAATGGCATCCACATCACCAAAGGCTTTAAATAAAGCACACTTTCCTTCCATCACCGGCATACCTGCTTCCGGTCCGATATCACCAAGGCCCAGCACTGCGGTTCCGTCGGTAATTACTGCTACTAAATTAGAGCGTCTGGTCAGATCATAGCTCTTGTCCACATCCTTCTGAATCTCCAGACAAGGCTCTGCTACTCCCGGGGTATAAGCCAGGGACAGATCTTCCTTGGTCTCCAGGGGAGCACGACAGACCACTTCGATCTTGCCCTTCCATTCATTATGTTTTTTTAATGATTCTGCTGCATAATCCATAATCTAATACCTCCTGTAATAGTACTTTAATACTTTACTTCAATCCGGCGTGAATTTCAAGTATTAAGTCTTAAAATTCAAGGGTTTCCATCAGGCAATAAAAATAGTAATACTCCATTTCGAGCATTACTATCTTTATTGCTGCTTCTAACATCATCTTTACCTAACACTCAGACACCGTAATTTATCTGACTTCCAACCATCTTTTCTTCTTCTGTCCGAACGCTGTTGAACATTCCCTGCTGATAATAATCCTGTATCTTTCTGTTGAGTTCTTCCATGGAATTCGCAGTAATGGTTACTGTATCTTCCTGGTCTTCCGCATTACCTGACTGATCTACTCTTTCACTTTGTTTTTCTTTTGATGACTTTTTGGCTTCTTCTTTCTTGGCTTTGGCCTTCTCTTCTGCCTTTTTCTCTATTCTTTCCCGCTGGGCTGCCATGGATTTATCTATGACCGCGAAAAAGGAGGCCGTCCCTTTATCATTAATAGACATACCATAAGCTTTTACGTTGGCACCGGTACTGCCAAGCTGCGTTTTCATCTGGCTGAGGCCCGACTGGGCATTATTCAAAATACCTTCATACTGAGCCCGAAACTTCTCATCCGTGGCCATCCGCTCTATTTTATCGGTATCAATTAAAACTGTCAGATTTTTTGAATTGGCAAAACTGCCCTTCATCATTTCCGCTTCCTGCTTTTTATCGGACGCTACCAGTACAAAGTTTAAGTTACCATATTTCTTTTTTAACGCATTGTAATAATCCATTGCTTTTTCACTTAATTCCGGCTTTCCATATGTACCGGGACCGGTTACTTCAGTCTTTTTTTCATTAGTAACTGACGTTGTCTTCGTGCTGCCTGTTGTTTCTTTTTTTGCGTCGCTTTTATCCTGGGTGTAGGTATTTTGATAAGCGGCCTGGGTATAACTGGTATTATTTACTGTTGTCATGTCGATTTCCTCCTTAAAATCATTTTTCATGCAAATCCGTTTGCATACTTATAGTTATCATATTTTATATCGGAATATTATGGATTTTTCTTAATAATCTATTTCGTTATCTTTAAAAACAATTCATTAATTCCTTCATAAAAGCCGATGGTAACGATTGTTTTTTCTTCACCCACACCCGCAAAGACATATTTTTTGAAATAGGGTGTGGTTTCCAGCAGCGGATTTTCTGTCTCATATGGTGAAGGTTTACCAAGTCCCAAATATCCCCTCCACTGTTCAATCATTTCATCAGGATCGATATCATTCCAGGTCAGTTCGGTGCGCACGTAAAATTCATATATTTTTCCGCTGTCGGCATCAATATATACATCCAGCAGACGATTCTGTTTATTGGCATTTTTCTGGGTGTTGGACAGATTCATTTTCCATACTGCCACATTGTTGCGAGGTTCCAGTACGTCAATGGCGGAATAAAGAACGGCATCATAAGCCGCAGCATTTACTTCTTTTACCGCATCGGGCAGAATCGCCAGCTCCTTCAGCGCCGTCAGTCCGCGATTACAAGTCTCATAGATTTCATCATCGGTAATTTCCCTTCCCGAAGGGCCTCTGCGGTTCACTACAAAGGCATAGGTTCCTGCCAATTCCTGATACTCCGAACCCTGATTTCTGGTCAGGGCATTCAGATCACTTTCCGGTTGGATTTGGCTGTTCAGACATTCTGACAGAATATAAAGCCTTTCATTACTACTGAGAGTGTAGCGGTAACCTTCTCCGACGGTTTCCACTTCTTCCACATGGGTCTCGCCCAGGATTGACTTATCCTGATATCTGGCCAAGGCCTCCGGTCCCCATATGGAAAGAGCCATGATCAGACATACAAACAAAAGAAAGGATAGATTAATTATGGTTTTTCTCATGCTTCCTCCTTGATCTCTGCGGAAAGGACAAAACTGATGCAGGTGCCTTCACCTGGTGCACTTTCTATTTCCAGCCTGCTCTCATGCAAAAGTAAAATCTCTGCGCATAATGCCAACCCTAATCCGGCACCATTCTTGCTTCTGGCTCTGGACTTATCAACCATATAAAAAGCCTTGGTTATTTTCGCCTGTTCCTCCTCCGGTATTCCCACGCCGCTGTCCTTTACCGCAAAGCAATACCCGGTGTCCGTCCAATACCCTTCTATTTTAATCATGCTGCCCGGTTCGGATGCTTTACAGGCATTATCAATTAAGTTTATTAAGACGGTTTTGATCAGATTACTGTCTGCTCTGACCAATGCCGATTCACAACGGAATTCATATTTCATTTCCGTATTGGCGCCAAACATATCCTGCAAATAGATGAAAAAGGATTCAGCATTCACCATCTGTAATTCAGGTCCCCCCCGCTTGGTAACAATAATGTCCAACAGGCGAAAAGACATGGCCTCCAGACGCTTGCCTTCGGTATAGATATAATTAGCCGATAAAAAACTTTTTTCTTCGTCCAGTTTACGGGAGCGCAGCATATCCGCATAACCGATAATCGAGGTCAGCGGTGTCTTCAGCTCATGAGCAAAAGCAGCCACAAACTCTTCCCGATCCTGCAATTCTTCCTCCAGTTTATTAATGTTCTCCTCCAGGGCATTGGCCATTTTATTAAAGTCGTTAGTCAGCTGTCCCAGCTCATCATTACTCACCTGCCTGGCCCGGTAATCATAATCTCCCGCCGCCATCCGCTTGGTTGCTCTGGTCAGCAAACGAATAGGCTTGGTCAGCCAGGAAGCAATAAAATGCATGATAACCGTACCAAAGATCAACATCAGGACCGTTACCCGACGGTATACGGAAAAGCCCAGGGCCCGTTCTTTAAACACTTCTGAAACATCTCGCATGGTCTCCAGGTACAAAATCCGATCCAAGGCATTTATGGTAATACCGGTTTGAATATAATAATATCCATCCCGTGTGGTAACCTGATAAGTCTTGGTACTCTCATCAGTCAGCCGCAGCAATTCCTCATCACTGACAAAGCCGTCACTGGCATACAGAACATTTTTTTCTTCATCACTCAGCCGCAGCAGCCGTTTGTTACTATGTCCGCCGGTTTCCAGTTTAGACGCAATATGCTCCACCGTACTGTTGGGCAGCACGTCATATTTGGCCGGTATATTCAGGGCTGCTGTCTCGAAAGCAAAACTCAAAATGCTGTTCTCATCCAACGCCTGTCCAACCTCTCTGTTGAGGGAGGTTTCAAAAACAAAATTAACAAAATAGTAACCGCTGAATCCAAGCGCAATGGCCATAACAATAATGGTCCACAGCAGTAATTTAATCGAAAATTTCATGGTTTACAGTCTTCCTCTTTTATATTTCCAGGCGGTATCCAACCTTATATACTGCTGTGAGATTGCTCTCCCAGCCCATCTTCCTGCGCAAACGCTGCACATGCAGATCCAGGGTCCGGCTGTCACCGAAATATTCCTCTTCCCAAACTTTCTCATACAACATTTCCCGAAACAGGGCTATATTTTTATTGCGGATAAAAAGAACCAAAAGTCCGAACTCCTTGTTGGTGAGTTCCACCAAACGGCCGGCTCTGGTTACCCGGCGGGCTTCCACATCTACGACAATATCCCCCACGGTAAGTTTTTTATCGGTTTTGTTATATCGCCGTAATACCGCTTCCACCCTGGCTACCAGTTCCACTACATCAAAGGGTTTTACCAGATAATCGTCAGCTCCCAGCTTCAGGCCCTTGACCCGGTCCTTTACCTCATGCTTGGCGGTAATGAAAATAACCGGTATTTTTAACGGACGGATATATTCGATAATATCATACCCATCTGCTCCCGGCAGCATGATATCCAACAGGATCAGATCGAAGACTTCCCGCTCAATCCTTTCGATGGCATCAAGGCCATCCTGCACTGCCGTACAGTGATAACCGGCCGCTGATAAATTTAAATCAATTAAATCACATATGGATTTCTCATCATCTACAATCAGTATTTTAATCATTCTTCCCTCCATCCCCAATAAGAACGTACTTTTCGTACCAGTTCTGCCATGGTTATTTCCTCACTGCACCGATATATTCTTTTGTATTCGGTGTCCGCATAAAATCCCCCGGTTCTTTGATAATAAATAGCATAATCATTTTCAATCACCATCTCGCCCTGGCTATCCTCTTTACTGTAACGGGCCAGCACTGCGATATCCATTAAGCTGTCACCATCAATGTCCTTACAGCTGATTCCTTTCAGCGCATAAAGACTGTCATAATCACCCATGGGCTGTAAACTCCACACGATATCCCCCTGGTCATTGACCAGATAAATCATAAAGACATCATAATTGGCCATCCGATAAACCCCCGGCACCACCTGCAGCCGCCCCAGCTTTTCAAATTGCCTGGTATAATTTTGTTCAGCCACAATCTCCATGCCCTGCTCCAACAGTTCATCCAGAGTTGCCGCTGTATATAAAAATTCCGTGGAATAACCTTCCCGGATAAAAGCTGCCATGGTTTTTACACTTTTATTCATACTAAACCGGTTAATCTTGTCAGAAATCCGATAGTCCCGATAAAAGTCCCCCTCAGTCTGAAACAATACATCCCCTACTTTATATGGCTTGCCGGCATAATCTCCGGTGATATTGACACAGGAAGTGATCAGTGCAATATCTGTTAGTCCATTCCCGTCAATATCCAGAAAGGACACTGCCGCGATGCTCCGGTTGAACTGTTTCATCTCCCCCTTATTCCGATTGTTGGTTTCCAGCTGGTCGGTTTTATAAACGATCCGGCCATTCTCGTCAGCCAGAAATATCGCCAGACGCTGATATTGCTGCTCAAATGCCGGTATAAAAGATACTTCCCCAAAGGTTTCCAGTTCCACGGGAAAAACCTGGTCTTCAATCACCTGAAAACCAGCCTCGGCAATATCTTTCTTTTCTTCTATTCCTTCAAAACGCTGCCGGTAGTCCTGATACTTTTCTAACAATGTGGCAGAATCTGCGGCCGCTGAAAGATGAACGGGGGAACAGATAAAAATTAATATTATGAAACTGAGAAACCATTTGTTTTTCAATGACATACCAACTTGTCCTTAAATCCAGACAATATGTGACCTTTTACCAACTAATTCGACTATAGCAAAATAAACCTTATTTATCAATAGATTTTCGTATGCCAAAATGCCGGAATCAACTTTTTACTTGGTTGATTCCGGCACAATCTACAATTATATTTTAAAATGTCCTACTACCTGCTTTAAGGTTTCCACGACCTCGCCGTTTGCTTTTGAGGCCTCCTCAATATTGGTCATATTGTCATTTATTTCGGTGATTACCACCGTGGCATCACTGATACAATGGGTATTGCTATCGATGGTTTCTACTACGATCCCCAATTCCTTTTGAATATCCTCCATCGTTTTTTCCAGGGAAGACGCATTTTCCTTAAATCCGCTTAATATCCGATAAAACTCATTGGCATCCTTATTATACTCTTCGCCCGTATCAGCCAGCTTCTCATAGTCTCTCATAATATCTTGTTCCATAAAGTTCATGACCTTGGCCACTGTATCATTTAAGCCGTAAACTGCTTCAATTGCCGCCTTACTCACCTTGCCGATTTCCTCTGCCGTCCGGCTGGAACTTGCCGACAGTTCCGCCACCTGAGATGCTACAATAGCAAAACTCCGGCCTGCTTCCCCGGCTCTTGCCGATTCAATAGAGGCGTTCAATGCTAATGTATTGGTGCGCTTCGCAATGTTAATAATCTCGCCTGATAAGCCACTGATATTTTCCACGGCTTTAGATTGGGCAATCTTTGCTTCTAATTCTTCTGTGATTTCCTTCAGCAGGGTTTTGGCATGCTCCTGCGCCTTTACGGCATCTTCCTTCATGGCAATGGCCGTTTTGCTGATTTCTTCTGCCCGCCCGGCTCCCTGTGTGGAATCCTGATAAATCTTTTCTACCATTGTTCCCACTTCATTCACCGAGCTGTGAATCAAATTGGCTGCCGCTGTGGTCATTTCCATACCGGCGGTCATTTCTTCCATAGTTGCTGCCGCTGTGGTAATTCCGCCAACCGCGTCTGCCATCTGAGTACCGATATTGCCTTGTGACGCATAAATAGTGGCTGCCGCATTGACAATCTCCTTGACGATAGCCCGCAGATGTGCCAGAAACTCATTCAGACTGTCGGCCATCAGTTCCAGTTCATCACCGGAAGTCACCCGAATCATTTTGGTTAAATCACCGTCACTATGTACCACGTCATCAATCTTACTATTTACAATCCCCAGATTCTTTCCGATGTTCTTGGATAGAATCAGTCCGATTAAAACACTCACAATAAACGAGATTCCGGCAATTAGCAGAATCACATTGCGCAATGTTGCCAGACTGTTTTCTACCACGCTTAATTCCAAATCCACTCCAACTATGGCAACTACCGCTCCGGCCTTATTATAAACAGGGGCAAATGCCGAAAAGTATTGTCCGAACTCATCATCGGTGGGCTCTTCCGATGCCACTGTCTTCCCTGCCAGGGCCTCTATCATCATATCGGATATTTCATATTCTTCACCAATCTGCCCCTGCATGTCCGATTCATCGGTATCAACGACAAATTGCACATAATCGGCATTCAACGGTTTCAGTGTATACATATACAATACACCGGTCTCATTCTTGCACGCCCGCAAAGAGGCCAGATAAGATTGATATACTTCACTGTCCTCATCCCCAGGCTTCAGCTCATCATGCAAGTCACCATCAATGATCTTGGCTGCCGATGCGGCTATACAGCGAGTATTTTCCCGGCTGCTGTTCAGCATATCATCAGAGACCATGGAATACACCGTAATTCCCATAAAGCAACAACTAATAAGGCCCAACAATACCACTGACCACAATACTTTTTTTTCGATGCTCAGTCTTCTGGTTTTTTTCTTTTGTGCCCTCATAACATATAGTCCCTCTCTTCCTATGCGTCACCTTAGATTGTATAATTTAGAATTATCTCACAATTGATTTTCCTCGTCAATTGTGCAACTCCCTCTAAAATGTCAATCAGCACCAAAAGAGGCCAAACCAGCACCAAAACCTTCCGATTCTATTCTACCATCCTCATACCCACCACGATCAAACGTGCATCGGCTGTTACATAATCGCAAGTGGTCAGACTGATCAGCTGGGCCGGCTCCTGAACATTAACCGCTTCCGAATAAAGTGCATGGCTTTGTACTCCCTCCACATAATCCGCATATGTCTCAACCGTCAGTTGCTTATATTTATAAAAGGGAAAGGAATTTTCATCCGTTCCATCCCAAAGGAAAGCACTGATAATCCGGTATTCCTTTCTTTGGCCCTGCCGGTCATAAAGGGTAATAATGGGGTGGGCTTCACAAAAATCCTGATTTTTATAGTAGCTTAAGTCATGGAACATCGTACCGTCTTTCATATGATGCCCATATATAATCAGATTTTCCAGACCCTCACCGGTACAGCCGGCATCCTGAAAAATCGCACCGTGACTATTGCTGTTTTGATAAAAGTCTCTGGTCAGATAATATTCGTTGTCGGCAGCCTGCACTACCGGGTAATCAATCCCTGTCCCTTCCACCGTAATCCACCCCGCCAGGTCCTCATTCAACTCTGCCAGGGCGGCCATCTCTTTAGCTTTATCGCTCCTCACTTCAGCCACTTCTTCAACCCCTTCCGGGTCTTTCGAAAGGATTTCTGTTCCCCTGGAATAAAAGATGTCTTCCAATTCTTTATTTTCATTTCTTTGTATCTGGCCTCTGATAAACCAGGCTGCCACAAAGATGCAGCAGCCTGTACAGAGAAGTACGCATACAAGAAAAATCACTTTTCTGATTTTTTCTTTCATGACATCACCTTCCATTTATGATTCTTTTTTCTTTTTCCGTGAAAGGAATGCTCCCAATCCGGCGATTATCCCAAGTACTGTAATTCCGACGATTGGTGTGTCGTCACCGGTTCTGGCTACTGCTGAAGCAGTTGCCGCTTCCTCGCTTACGGCTGGATCTTCCGGCTTTTTCACTAAACGCAAAAATACCGGTATTTCATCACTATCATCTGCAGATGAAGTTTCATTTTCCCCGCCGGCGGTCTGATTTTCCGGTTTGGGAGGGTCGATAACGGTTGCCTCGGTAACAAATAGTAAATCGATCTGAAGCGGAATGGGAAGCGTATCCAAGGTTATATCGACACCGGTTACATAGTTTCGCCCGGCATCATAGGTATAATTCACCCTTCCGCTAACTGCTACCATCGTCCTGACACCGGCAATCATGGTTTCTACCTGGCTGGTAAAGGTGTTATCTGCTTTGACATTGATTGCATATGCTGTTCCGGTCAAATCATCCATATTACGCAGGAACATCTGGTAAATATGTACCTTATATCCAGGTTCTGCTACTCCGTGAACTGTTACTTCCCGGGCATAGGGAACACCATTATTATATGACGGAACCCCATCTGCATAATCATTTACATTTCCACCCTCTACCTGCACCGTTCCATGTCTGCTGGATGTGGCGGCGTCCTGCTGGGTGATATTCCGAACCGCCAGTGTTGGTTCAAACACTACTTGTACATCTGTTTGCTTGGGCATACCGGCAACACTGTTTGCTAAGACTAATTTCACCCTTTTACTGCCGTCAATGCTGAGCGCATCATCCGCTATATTGGGGTAAGCCGCTCTCATTATGCTGAGATTTCCTGTCGAACCATTGATTTTACAATCTGACAGTTTTTTCACTCCATAGGTACCATCCTGATTATCCGTCAGGTAATCCTCAATAGTTATCGTCATATCTTCATTTCCTGCAAAATCAGTATAAACGATAGATAATTTACCTCCCAGCGCCCAGTACGTTTCCGGCTGCCATATAACGGCCACCTCATTAGGCTGATATTCATCCTCATTGGGTTGGTCCGGTGTTTCACCAGTATCACTTCCGGTGATAACCTTAACCATGCCGCCGGCATTTGTTTTGCCCTGGTCTTGCGGGCTGATACCGGGATTCTTTGTATCATTTTCGATTTTCAGTTTAGTTTTTGCCATGTTGTAAGCATAGGCAATGGTGGGTGTCGGCGGTGTATTTATTTGACCCGTTAATCCTTGGGAGTAATACTGAGCTCCCGTATCGGGACGCAGTTCATAATCATCATGATCCGCTTCCGTTACGGCATAATAATATCCTTGCGGGAGATCGGGAAGAACAGCTTTCTCACTGGCCTTAATTGTCACCGTTCCATCGTTTGTAGTTCTGGTGTCTTGCACCGCACTCAACGTATCATCATCAATTGCATAGACCTCATAGGTTCCGGCATAAAGGATTCCGTTAGCACCCGTAGGGATCGCATCTTTAGCGTATTTCACCGTAAATTCAAAGCTGATGTCATCCACACCACGATCTCTTTCTTTCTTAATAACCAGGTCGGCCTGCTGTAATCTGTTTGTGAAATCCGCTTCTGTGATATTACCTGATCCATTGTCTGCCTGACCGGTACTGTATCCATCGTTTCCGCCATCGCGGCTGTAATATGTGGGAACAGTTTCCTTGATTCCATAGATTCTGGGTGTCGCCTCACCTTTGGAATATCTTAACAGACCCGAGACCGTATAGGTCCATTCGCTGCCGGTTTCATTCTTTACCCAGCCCAGGGTATAATCCTCAGCATCTACTTTCTGCCATGTGGAACCATTTTTATTGTCTTGATAATGTACCGTTATTTCCAAATCCTCCGGTCTGGTTCCGTAATAGTTGCTGTCATCCAGCCAACGCTTGGTTCCCGACAATGTAATCACTTCCTCTATCAGAGTGTTGGTGACTATAGTCTTATCGGCAGTAACATTGGTCGTAAACTGATATTCATTTCCTCCTGTCTCAAAGCTTCCCACCGTAAGATCATCCGTCTTATCTGCCAGCCGGGATACTGATGTTTCAGTCTCTACGGCTCCACTTTTGGTTATAATAGCAGTTTCAATGGCCCGATAGCTGTATTTGTTTCCGGCGGTATCAAATCGAAGTAAATTTTCAAAAGTACCTGACTGTTTGTCACCATCTTTATTACTCACCATTTTCAGGGTGACGATGTTATTGGCATTGTTCTTTACATTCTCCCAGGCTTCCGTTCCAGTCTTGCTTTGCAGCGTAAAAACCAGGGCATGGGGCCGGGAACCATATAGATTATCATGATCCGCCCACTGCTTTTCCACTGTCAGCGAAACGGTATCCAGTTCGTTAATCACCTTTACGCTATGTGTCGCCCCGCCGGCTGTGGTATCCTTAATGTTGCCGGCTATTGCCACTCCTTTTCCGGCATCCGCTGCGATGCTTCCGGCTGTATCGCCGCTGCCTGCCGCAGTATACTCATAAGCCGGAGTCTTATATTGATTCACTGGTGTCTCAACCACCGAATAGTAGATATCCTTGCCATCCTTCCGGATCGGCAGTCCTGCCCAGGTATAGGAAAATGCTCCCGCAGCACCATCTGCAGTACCTATATTAACAGGATTGTCGGAACGTGATACCTTCGCTGCTCCGGTAATTCCATCTGTGTTGGTGGTGCTTTGCAGCTCCAGCATTACCGACGTTGGACGTGTCTCATAATTGTTGCCGTCAGGTTTCCATTCTTTCGTAACTTCCAGATTCATCACTCTGGGAGTATAGTTATTTTTAATATAAACCATTTTCCCTTTGACCGGGTTATCTTCCACATCGGGAATGTTTTCACAGTTTGACCCATAACTACCATTCTCACCGCTGATGCTATAGCTAATGGTATAAAGACTTCCTGTTACCGCTTCTTCCACCACCTGATAAGTACACTGGCTGCCGTCAGCCCGGTATTTGGGAAGGTCTTTCCAGGTATACTGCCAGCCATTGGCGGCATTTAAAACGATTGGGGCTGTTGATATCACGGGGGTGCCTCCAGGGTTACCAACCGATTTCAGCACCACGCTCACACTGTCTGGTCTGATTCCGTCCTGATCGTCCGCATCATCCCATATCTTCCCAACGGTAATGTTGGTGCGAGACTGCAGCGTATTTGTTACGGTTATTTCACCGTTAGCGGGATACGATGCCGCATCGGTAGTATAGCTGTCAAACACCGTCTTTCCGTCTACCAATACTCCGCTTTGGTCATTGACCTTGGTTTCCACAACGCGGTATTGATAAGCTGTTCCGGCATTGTTTTGAACCGGAAGACTGGCATATGTTGTCTTCCACGAATTGGTACTCGTTAATCTCCTGACCGGATTTGCACTTTGAGTGCCCGGAACATCGGTCCATGTTCCGGAATCTCCCAGCCTGTATTGCAGCTTTACTTCGGCTGAAGCATATGGGAAGGGACCTCCGGTTAAGAGATTTCCGTTTATGTCCTTCCATATTTTTTCTACTTTCAGGTCAGTCACTGCAAGCTGGTTTACCATGTTAATTGTTGCTGTAGTGGAACCGGTGGTTTCTGAAACTGTTGGTACTATTGTTTGAGACTGTCCACCTACTGTATATTCAATTTGATAGCCTGATGGTGCCATTCCGTTACCGTCGGTTCCGGCATTTCCACTGACATTGGTTTCGATTACGCGATACAGATATTTCTGACCGTTATTCCAACGCGCCAGAAGATTCGGCCATGAGCAGGAGACCGTTCCGTTGGCGGCAGGTTCTAATGTTTTCACCGCTGCTGCCACACTGGATGCCACAGCATCAGCCGGCGTCGAACCCGACGCTAGACTTGACGTGTCTGCCTTTATGTTGACCCATCCACCTGTGTCACCATCATATCGCTGTAATATAGCATATACATACTTCGGACGAATAGGATTGGCGGTATCTGTTACAGCAAATCCCCAGTCTGTTGCCTTGGCATCAATACATGTTTTATTTAATGTTACTGTTATCCGTGTTGAACCGTGAACATTTTTGAGTTTAAAGTCTTTAAGCCCTTCAACTTCCGGTTGCGGATCGTTTTGCGTGTAAGGACTGCCCTCTGTTCCCCCTGCCAAGGTATATTTCCCTTGCAGTGCAGTGCTGGCCTCTCTGACTGCATATGTACTGAGGTCGTTCTGCGTCTTTGTGATTGCCCCGTCTTTGTATTTGGGAACATAGATCGTATTTGACTTCCACACATTTCCGGTACTATCCACAGTGCCATCGCGAGGCAATACTACTTCATAGACCTCAGCCGGGTCATCCTTTCCATCCCTGATAATATAGAAAGTGAGCGTTGTCGGACGTACGCCATCCCGATCATCGTCATCATCCCATGTTTTCTCGATGGTCAATGGGATGGTTTCAATCGTATTGGTTACTGTTGCATAATCTGCTGCCAATGCTATCCCGATTCCCGAACAGCCTTGTTCTATTGCCCGGTATTGCACAGGATCCTCGCTGCCCACAGAACCGCCACTGCCTTTATCATACATGGGTAACTCTGTAAAAGTAATTTTTTCGTTATTTGTCAGCAAGTCTATTAATTTATCTTTTTTCACCTCTTTGGTTACAGGCCCGTTGCTGTCGCTAAATGTATTCCACGTTATGGAATCAGTACTGTACTCCAAGTTAAAGGTGATGGAGGAAGGCAGAAGCAAATTATAGTCTGCTGCTGTTAAATCAGCAACTTTATCCGGTTCCGCATCCGTCGGTACTTTTTTCTGCCATTTCTTAAGAATCGCATAATCGGTAGGTATCAGCTTGTTGACAATGCCTGCTGTAACATTTCCGTCATTTCCCGCCTTTCCTGTCACTATCAGATTCTGATCGACTGTCCTGTACGCATCATAACCGTTAGGGGCATATGCTTCATAATTCTTATCCCTCCATACTTCTTCCACATAGTATATATATGTGCTTCCGTCAGGCGCATATCTGCACAAAGTTGCTTCTCCGACAGAACCGCCCTCCGGTTTGCCGAACAAATAATTGCCGCCCTTATTATAAACCGAATACTTCCACACATCATGCGCTGCATCAGCATCGGTCCAATCGATTCGCACCTCATCGGTAATATCCACCGGTGCATCCGACTTTCCGCTTATCGAACGCCATATCCTTAAATCCAGATTTTCTGGTAACGGTCTTATTTCAAAGCGGTCTTTGCTGTCACCTTCCCATTTCTTGGTTCCGCTTAATGACACATAGTTTCCACCGGTATAAGTGTTGGTTATATCATACTTGAACGGCACAGCTGCATCCGTTGTATCTCTTACAATATCTGTTTGATATCCTTTGATGGTCTCTTCGACATAGTAATGAAACTTATTACCGTTATAGCCGTAAAGAGGCAATTCTGTAAATGTATAGGTTTCCGTGTTTGCAGCATCATTTCCCTTCCATGTAAATGTCGTAGATATTTCGGTATCCTCTTTGGTTCCATCCTTGAGATTTCCATGACCATCGGTTAGCTGCCGCCAGAGTTTTACTTCTGCCGTAACACTGGTATCGTTTGGTACAGCTGCCCATGTTTTGGATACCGTAACCGCCACTTTTTCATCTTCATTCAAACCATTTTTTTTGAAAATGTTTTTGACAATCAAATTGTATTCATCATATATGGGTGCTGCATAGCCATTAATCACTGTAGGCTCTAAGGCCCTATACTTAATTATGGTTCCATACTCATCATATTTGGGAAGCTTTTCCCCATCAGCCTTACCAAAGGTAAACTCTGTCTGTCCTCCGTGCAAAGTTACTTCAATTTTGTTTTCTCCGTCTTTAACAGGTTCATATTGTGCGCCCTGGTCATTATATTTGCATAACCTCAATTCTAATTTGACTTCCGGAAAGTTATCAGAAGATATGTTATCCAAATTAAGCCATATTTTCTGACCGTTCAGGAAGCGTTTTGCTGCGCGTCTGTTCACGATGGTTTCGCCATTATATGCCCGCTTATCAGTCTTGGCTTCGCCTGTCACCTCATAAATTTTTGCTACATCATCAGGCAGCAGAATCGCACCCAGCTGTGCAAGAGCAGCATCCTGATTTTCCATTTCGGTTATCTTTTCAGGTTCACAAGCATAATACTCCGCATCAGCATATTCATACGTTGCAGCATAAGGCATGTCTTCTACCGCCCAGTAGGTAATCTCTTCACCGCCAGAGTTGTAACGAGGCAATTGCCCGAAATCGCATATCCAGTAATAATCACTCTTTGTTGTGTCCCATACCCGCTCTACATAGTTATCGCCGGTCATTTCCTTCGGTTCACCTGAACCAATTTGCCTCCACAGCGTCAGATAGATATCTGGCCGGTTTTTAATCTCTATCCTGGCATCCGGATTAGCCGCCGGATTATTTCTGGTAATATCCCTCCAGATTTTATGTATCTTGAAGGATATGGTTTCACTTCTGGCATTGAGTACCGTATCATACATTTCATCCGGTCCGATATCACCGCCATTATGTTCTCCCCATACAGCATTTCTCCTTACAGATACCGAATACCGTTGTTCATTTTTTGTCAGTGTATATTCACCATTTCGGACCAGATGCACTGCATTTTCCACTGCGCTCTTTCCGCTTAACTCTTTAACCGCAACTTCTTTGACTGTATACAGATACAAAACTCCTTTTTCATCATATTTAGGAAATCCGGTTACCCGAGCCTTAAATTGACTACTCCAATCGATCTGATCAAATACGTCCTTAAATAGTTTCACATCAGTCAGTTCAGTAGCAAATTCTGTTGCAATCGTCAAGGTCTGATAGGGCGATGTTTTCCCATTGAGTGTTACGGTCGCAACTGTAGCAGCCTCGCTTTCATCTTCATAGGTACCCCTTCTTGTAATCTCCAATGTCACCTGCTGTTCAACATCAGTTAAATGGTAATCTGCATCGTTCCATTCTTTCTGCAAGTCAAAGTTCACCGTTCCGAACCGGGTGTTGCGGAAGGTGTACATTGTTCTTTTGTGATCTTTATCCAAAGTAACATAAGCCTCTACATTGTAAAAATGAGCATCCGTTTTCAATGTTCCGATTTCAGTCGGATTATTACTGTCTGTGCTTAATGCGAATCCGCTGCCGGCATCTTTTTCTTCTACAAAATAATTAGTATTACCTCGTTTTACGCTGACTTCCTTCACATAATAGTTATTGGGATCTTCGTCATAATTATCTGCATCACTACCCGGGCCCGTGAGTCGAATCCAGCCGCGCCAATCTTCTCCTTGGGTCAGCTCAATCTCAGCGTCCGGAACCTTCTTCCAGTTACTTCCCCCGTCTGCCTTATGATAAAGTGCTACAGTTACCGGCCCCCGACAGTTTTCATCGCCATCATCTTTCCAGTCCTTGTAAATTTCAATCCATTTGCCATTTCCCGTAGGAGTATTGGTTATTGTTGCTTTTACAAGTCCTTTTAAGGCACCGGTCTCAGTATCAGTCACTTCTCCACTTTCATACGTAACCCTGGCGCTATAGCCCTCCGGTACTGCTGTTTCCGATACCGCATACTTGATTTCTCTGCCTTCCTCGTCATAACGTAGCTGATCTTCAACTTTTTCCCAGGCACTTGTCCATTTAACACCGTCCCTTGCCCATGTTTGACTTTTCAGTATTGTACCGGAAGTGCTGTTTACAATAAAATCAATATCTACCGGCGGCTCGGTCTGCCCACTCTTTAATCCATTCCAGATCTTTTTGACCCATATATCGGTGGTTCCTATCAGACGGTTGGTTAATTGAATATTTCCGGAATTATCCGTTTCCTCTTTGAGTTCAAATCCATAGCCGTTGATTACACAAGTTTTTGTTTTAATTGTCGTTCCATCCGGTTTGATTATCTCACTGTCATTCTCAATTGTGCTTACATCAACAGTGTCCTCTGTTCCCTTTATCGCAATGGTAATCGCTTTTTCACTGACTGAATACTTATACTCCAAGCCCCTTGCATCATATTTTGGCAGGCTGGCAAACGTATGGGTTTTCTCCATTGTTTCTGCTCGAAAACCACCCAGATCTATCGTTTCAATAACATCCCATTTGCTTTGGTCTGTAGTATTTTTTAGTTGTCGTTTTAGCTCAAGCTTTATGGAGGCATCCATATTCTGAATAGCCGCTGCCTTCCAGGTTTTGGTTACTGCTACATCTGTGGTACCCACCCGTACGTTTTCCAGAATACCACCGTCAAGAAGTGCATTGGTACTCTTCTTATAGGTGTTATCCGCCAACACTTCCTGTACATAATAAATATATTCATATCCTTCTTCGTCAAAACGGGGAAGGCCATACGGATAGTCACTGGCATACTTATCAGCAACGGCAACGGCCGAGGTAGAGTCACTGGCTTTTTCAAAGTTAATTGGATAGTTTGTAATCGTTTTATCAGGTAAAAAACGCATCCCTTGAACCGGAGATCCTTGTCTGTAGTCGTTGCCTTCTTTTTTCAGATAGCGCATTAAAATCAAGGTGTATTCCGGCCGGTTCGCCTTCGTAATATCCTCGTCATCATCCAGCCATTTTTTAGTAGCTGCGTATTCCACATAATCATTCAAAGTATTGGTAATCTGTCCTCCGTTATAGCAGGCATCTTTCCGATCCACATAATTACCAATATTTTCATAGCTGGTCTTATATGTTGCTCCGGAAACCTTATTGCCATCTGCAATCGCAACCGTTCCCTCTGTCACATAATAGATATAGGGCATGCCATCCGCATCATACTGCGGCAATTGACTGATGGTGTACGTCCACGTATCACCAACCACCTTTACTGTTGCGTTATCCCCCAATGTACCTAAAGACTTTGCTGTTGTGTCTGTACCTATCATCCGGAATAAAGTTAACTTGCTTTTCAGCTGATCCTGATCAACTGATCTGGTCAGATAATCGTTTGATGCATCTCGCCAAACTTTGTCAAAGATTACCGATCCCTTTTTGGTGCACTTCACTGTATTACCTTCCACCACAACATCATAGTTCATCGCCAGGGTATCCGTAGGTTCTACATTGGTTATCATAAATGAATAGGTTATTCCTATTGTGTCCGGCTGTTCTCCTTGATATATGGGATTCCCGACTTCATCTTGGTCCGGTACCTCTGCCAGTTCTTTCGGTAATGCATATGTATAGGTCCATTTGCCATTATCGGTTTTATTGGGTGCAGGCATTCCGTATTGAACCGCTTTGTCTTCATCCGCCTGGTCTATAAACCAACTTTCTAATACGTAATCTGTCAGCAACGCAGGTTCTTGCATTCCGTCTGTCATATAATATATCTCAAGCTCAGGTTCCACTCTTCCATCCGGGTTAGTGTTTACATCATACATCCCTTCGTTATTATCATTCCACTTAACATTTACCACATAGGAAGTTTCTCCACTGGCCTGGAAATCTCCGGGTTGGGGGCCATCCGGATTACTCAGTATCTCCATCATAAGGATGCCTGCGCTACTCTCACAGACATTCACCAACGTTCCGCCCTCATACAAATATTCTTCATCCCCCTCATGAGGCTCAACATTCTCATAATACGCCAAATAATCGTCTGCATTTTGATCCACCTGCACACGGTACTCTATTTCCTCACCAGTCTGGGGATTATATTGCAGACAGTCAGATATCTGCCATGTTCCGTCACTTTCGCTTAGACTGACGCCGCCGGTAAGGTTGCCGAAAGTATTTTCCTCCCCACCGGTTGTGGAGCAGGATAGTTCCACTGCACCTTCATCCGGATTCTCCGCGTCTTCTGTTTTTTCGATTCGGTAAGCTCCGGTTACATCCTTTCGGCTCACGTAAATCAGATCAGTGCCTCCCGGGGCATTGCTCTGTCCGGCAGTTGTGATGTCCTGACCACTGAGATAATACAGGCTTGTCCCACTACCATCGTACCAATCGGTATCACGGATACTGTATTGATATACGTTGCCGTCTTCATCCGATATTGGCAAATCGGTAAATTCATAGTTCCAAACCGGAAATCCCTGGTAATCGCTATCAGTCTCCTGTATCCCTGGCTGACTGCCTTCCAGCGGTTCGTCATCCTGATAAAGTATCAGATTTTTCGTTTCAGGAGATGTTCCCATGAAAATCAACCGGCCCGATATGTTCTGGGTATCCAGTCCTGCCATGGCCATCATACGCATAGGTGCGTCCGCTTCTCCCAATGGTATAAGCGGATCCTGTTCTTCGGCAGTTAACCCTTCTTCACCAGAGTCATCATCCAAATCACCGGTATCCTCTCCATTATCTATCTTGCCATTGTCCATTTGGCCATCGTTCATTTGGTCATCGTCAATGCTGCCTGTGCCATCACCTTCCGCTGCCACATCATCATTACTGTTATCTACCGGATCTCCTTCCCCTCCTTCCGTACTGTCCTGCAATACTTCAGCAAAAACAAACTGGCTGATTTGAAGCTGTGGGAAAATCATTACAAAAATCAAAAAAACAATAAATAGACGTTTGGCAACAGGTGCCAGCCGACTGCACCACCTGTTCCACAAACGCCTCTTTCTCCGTCTCTCATTTTCTTTAATTTTCAGTATCAGTTCTTTATTTTTATATGCGCTGTTTTTCATCATATCCCCCTTATATCCATAATTCTGCCCCTAACAATTAGCATAATTCTACAATAAGTACGAAATTATGTCAATTCAATTTACTCTTTAACAAATGATCTGAAAATGATAAAAGCGGTTCGCAGGCTCTGATAAAAAATATGAGCCTGCGAACCGCATTTTTTCTTATTTTTTGTTGCTTATGCTTTCTTTCTCTTCGATATCAAATCAAATGTTACCGCTCCCAAAAGCACGATACCTTTTACCACCTTCTGAACATCCGTTGTCCATCCGATCAGGGACATACCGTTATTCAGGATACCCATGGTAAATGCGCCGATTACCGCTCCGATAATAGTACCCACACCGCCGGAAGCTGCCGCTCCGCCGATATAACAGGAAGCAATGGCATCCAACTCAAATCCGTCACCGGCTTTAGGTGTTGCGGAAGCATTTCGGGCTGACAATACGATACCGGCCACACCAGCCAAAAGGCCCATGTTTGCATATACCCAGAAGAATACTTTCTTGGTATTGATACCGGATAGTCTGGCGGCTTTGCTGTTACCGCCCAGGGCATATACCTGACGTCCTGCCACTGTCTTGCTGGTGATAAAATGATAGATAACAACCAGCACCAGCATAATGATCAAAACAATGGGAATACCGTTGTACTTGGCGATCTTCATAAAGAAGAACCATACAATTCCCAGAATAATAACATTCTTTAAAGCCAGCTGCCAGATGGGCTCGGTTTTAAAATTATATTTTTTCTTGGTGTTTAAGTTTTTGATTTCAAAGAAAATCAGCAGAACAGTTGCAATAACTGCTGCAAAAACACACACCAAATCCAATGTTCCATTGCCGAAAGGCACCTTTATGGTGGGTAAAAATCCAGCTCCTACCTTTACATAGCTTTCCGGTAACGGTCCTTTGGTCTGCGCTTTCAGGATCGTATATGTAAGTCCGCGGCCCATTAACATCGTTGCCAGGGTAACAACAAAAGGCGGGATTCCCAGATAAGCAATGAAAAATCCGGTAAAAAGACCAGTTGCACCGCCAATCAGCAATGCTGCGATAAAAGCTAACCAGATAGGTAATCCCATATCCACTACGATTATAGCTGCACAGGCGCCACATAAGGCCACTACCGAGCCAACGCCAAGGTCTACGTTCCCGGTCAGTACACAAAGCAGCATACCGGTAGCAAGAATTACTACATAACCGTTTTGCATAATCAGGTTATTGATGTTTACCGGTGTCGCATTGGATCCGCCGGATAAAATATAAAATATTAAAAAAATCGCAATCAAGGCAATGAACATACCGTACTGCTTGAAGTCAATACTTTCTCTTTTCTTTGTCTTCATATTCTCTCTCCTCGCTATTTTCTATTATGAGCCATGATACAACCCATGATTTTTTCCTGTGATACTTCTTCTTTGGTCAACTCACCGGCAATCTCACCTTCGTTGATCACATAAATCCGGTCACAGGTTCCGATCAGTTCAGGCATTTCCGAGGAAATGACAATAACCGCTTTTCCTTCTTTGGCCATATCATTAATGGCACAATAAATCTCATATTTGGCTCCTACATCAATACCTCTGGTGGGTTCGTCCAGAATCAATACATCCGGCTGGGTCAGCATCCATTTGGCCAGAACCACCTTTTGTTGATTTCCGCCGGAAAGGGAACCTACCGTCTGATTGATATTGTTAGCCTTTATATTAATCAGTCCCATATATTCATCGGCTTTTACGATTTCTTCATTTTTATCCACAACACCTTTTTTAGAAAAATATCTTTTCAGGGCTGCCATGGTCATATTATGCTTCAAGTCATCAATTAAAACTAACCCATAGGTCTTTCTATCCTCAGAGGTATAGGCAATTTTATTTTTGATGGCATCATTAACATTTTTAATATGTACAGGTTTTCCGTGCATTTTAATTCCACCGGATATTTTCTGACCATACTCCCGGCCAAAAATACTCATCGCCAATTCTGTCCGTCCGGCTCCCATCAATCCGGCAAATCCAACTACTTCTCCGGCCCGTACATTGAAAGAAATATCATTGATCATTTTGCGGTCGGTATCATCCGGATGATATACATTCCAGTTTTCAACCTCCATAATGACATCTCCGATGGGGCACTCTTCCCGTTTTCGCTCCGGATAACGATTGGTCAATTCCCGGCCAACCATTCCTTTAATGATCCGGTCTTCCGAAAAGGTATCCACACCTTTCACCAGCGTTTCGATTGCTTTTCCATCACGGATGATGGTAATGGCATCAGCCACGTAACTGATCTCATTTAACTTATGGGAAATAATGATACAGGTAATTCCCTGTGCTTTCAGCTCCAGCATGATATCCAGAAGTTTTTTACTTTCTTCATCATTCAAAGCGGCCGTGGGCTCATCCAGAATGAGTAATTCTACTTTTTTTGCCATTGCTCTGGCAATTTCAATCAACTGCTGCTTGCCCACTCCCAAAGAGTTGACGGGAGCATTGACATCTTCATTTTCCAATCCTACTTTTGCAAGCATCTGACTGGCTTTACTTCTTGTTTCTGTCCAATTGATAACACCCTTCATGGATTTTTGTTCATTTCCGATAAATACGTTTTCAGCAATGGACAAAAAAGGGCTAAGTGCCAATTCCTGATGGATGATAACAATTCCTTTTTCTTCACTGTCCTTAATTCGATGAAACTGTCCAATCTCACCATTATATATAATGTCACCGGAATACTCGCCGTATGGATACACACCGGAAAGCACATTCATAAGAGTGGATTTTCCAGCACCGTTTTCCCCGCAAAGAGCATGGATTTCACCACGCTTTACCTTGAAAGAAACGTCATCCAGTGCTTTTACACCGGAGAATTCCTTGGTAATATGATTCATTTCCAGAATAATATCTGACATCTGCTCTCTTCTCCTTTATTTTCTTCTGCCCCATAATCAAAAGGGGCGACGACCAGGTCGCCGCCCTTATTTTTGTTATTATTACAGCCCGATATCTGCTGCTGCATGAACGCCGCCGTCAACAACTACTTCTTTGATATTGTTTTTATCTACTGCTACAGGGATGCACAGATAAGAGGGAACGGTCAATACGTTATTGTTGTACTGTGTGGTATCATTGATTTCCGGCTCGCCGCCTTCTACCACTGCCTGAACCATGGTTACACACTTCTGTGCAAGAACCTTGGTATCTTTACAGATGGTCATGGTCTGATGTCCTGACAGGATGTTCTTGCATGCCATTGTTTCAGCATCCTGAGCGGTGATCATCGGCCAGTCTTCGCCTAACTTATAACCAGCACTTTCAACTGCAGAACGAACGCCGTAAGCCAATCCGTCATAAGCAGTGATCGCGATATCCAGTTTCTTGTCAGCATAGTTTGCGGTTAAGATGTTTTCACATCTCTGCTGAGCAGTTTCCTGAGACCAACGAAGAGTGTTGTTGCTCTGGAAATCAATCTGTCCGGACTGGCAAACTAAAACGCCGTTGTCAAGATAAGGCTGGATTACTTCCATAATTCCATCATATACGAAGTAAGCATTGTTATCATCGGGAGATCCCATGAATAATTCTACATTGTAGCTTCTTCCTTCAGCTGCTGCTGTTGCCAGATTCATGTTTTCTTCTACGTATTTAGCCATTAAAGTACCAACAGCTTTATTATCAAAGGTTGCGTAGTAAGAAACAGCATCGGTATCCATTAACAGACGGTCATATGCGATAACCGGAATGCCTGCTGCCTTAGCCTGAGCCAGAGCATTTACCAATGCGGCTGAGTCTACTGCTGCAACAACGAGACAGTCAACACCTTTGGCAACCAGGTTTTCAATCTGGGCTACCTGAGCCTGAACATCATCTTCTGCATACTGCAGGTCTACCTGATATCCTAATGCTTCTAACTGTTCTTTCATGTTAGCACCATCGTTGATCCATCTTTCGGATGACTGGGTAGGCATTGCTACACCAACTGTCGGTCCGTTTGCAGATGCTGCCGGTGCTTCTTCCTTAGCTGTGTCTGCTGCCGGTGCGTCTGCTGCCGGTGCGTCACTGGCTGTTTTGGTTTCGGTGCTTGTGGCCGGGGTGCTTCCGCAGCCAACGATCAGAGTGGAGAGCATTGCCACACTCAGTAACACAGAAAGTAATTTTCTCTTCATAAAAAATCCTCCGCTTATATGTTTTTTGTTGATTACAAGGGTAATTATATTGGTTCTCGGAGGCAAAATACATATAAAATTCTTCTTTTTACCCTGAAATTTATTCAAAATGACAAAAAAAGAAATTACTTTCCCATATTTTTGGTGATAAATTCCTGCACATTTCCATAATTAATGATCTGATGAGGCAAGATGACATATTTTTCGTTTTTTATTGTAATTTCTTCCGGAATTTCTTCATCCATGGCCAACGCATAAGCAATCTTCATAATGGCCTCAGCCTGTCCGTCGGCATCATTATAAACGGTTCCTTCCATGTATCTGGATTTGATCATTTCCAGTGCTTCCGACATACCGTCTACACCCACGATGAGAGGACGCTTGTCCACGCTTCTTGATCCCAAAACTTCCAATGCACCCAGAGCCATATCATCATTATTGGAAATAATCAATTCAATCTGATAGGGATATTTATCTAACAGGCCGCTCATCTTGGTCTTTGCCTGAGCCCGATTCCAGTTGGCTATTTCATCCCCCAGCTTTTCCATTTCAAAACCGGCATCCTTAAGGGTACTGACTGAAGCCTGGGTCCGCATGATGGCATCCTGATGATTGGGCTCTCCTTCCAGAATAATATACTGCAGGACACCATCCCCATTCTTATCGATTTCATCAAAGCGCTGACGGCAGGCTTCGATGATTATTTCTCCCTGCATTTCCCCAGCCTGGCTGGGGTCAATACCCACATAATAAAGCTTATCCCATCGCTCCAGATCTTCCTCTACCAGTTCCCGGTTAAAAAAGACCACCGGCATATCGGCATTTTTGGCTTTATCAATCACCGTAGTTGCATCGGTCCGGTCAACTAAAGCTACGCATACCACATCATAGCCCTTATCGGCAAACCGTTCCACCTGATCATTTTGTTTCAGCTGGCTTCCGCCGGCACTGACTACCTCGGCACTGATAGTAACGCCGGTCCGCTGCTCCACTTCCTTCTGCCAGAGCATCAGATAAGATATGGTATCCACCATCAGGGATTCATACTCATCGTAAACGCAAATCCCGATCCGAATACTTTCCTTTTTTTCTCCCTGCTTTCCAAATCCGTAAGGATAAGAGCAGCCTGCCAGGTTCAGAATACAGGCAAAGCAAATAGTGCAAATAAACAGCCGTTTCCTTCTACCCTTCATCTCTTCTCCTCCTATTTCACAAATGGGAATAATAGCTTCTGATTACCGTCAGTGTACATATCCTGCTTGGTAACCTCCCGAAATTCTACCATTTTCTGCAAAGCATCATTCTCATAATCCATTTCCCCTAAAAGCTTTTTGACCCCAAGATACCCAATACTGAATTCATTTTCATAAATCAGGGTCTCGATAACGCCCTCATCCAGATAAAACACCGCTTTATCCGTATTGGCAATAGCATATATCTTGACGGACTTAAATTTTACCGACTTGTTCAGGTTTTTGGTGGCATCAATAATGGCATCGGCCGCCAGATTGTCTAATGCTACCACTACATCCACCGCTTCTTCCGTAAGCTCCCGTTGTAAAAAAATCATGGGCTGAAAATTTTGTTCATTTTCATTTCTGCTCCACACCACCTGTTTTTCGATTTTTCCGGCCAATGCATCGGTAAGTCCCTCATAGCGCCTGGCCACGCTGTCACGATACCGGTGTTCTCCGATAATGGCCACCTTGATCTGGGGGGATTCCTGTTCCACAATAGCTTCCCCCAGGGCTTTACCCATGGCGTAATTATCCGCCGACACTACCGGCGTGGCATTTTCTTCCCCAACTCCCGATTCTATCATGATTACCGGTATCTTAATCCGGGCATAATCCAGGTATTCTTTCATCCTTTCACTGTCACAGGCGGCAATCATCAGTGCTGATGCTCCATTGTTAATCTCCCTGGCGATCAAAGCAGCCTGCTCAATGATATCATTTTCCCGATCGGTCTTGACGATATTGATTTCCGCACCCAGATCTTTTGCTGCCTGTTCGGCACCCAACTGCAGGTTTTCCCATTGAGAAGAGATATTTCCGCCGTAGAGAATAACTGAAATATTTACCGTTTTTTTATCCTCTCCGCCTATAAGGCCATAGTATAAGACCGCCAGAAGAAGAAAAAGAGCCACTGCCGTAATACTCAGCCACAAGAATGCTTTTCTATTTCTCATACTCTTCTCC
Source organism: Lachnospiraceae bacterium (assembly GCA_031555615.1). Lineage (GTDB taxonomy): Bacteria > Bacillota > Clostridia > Lachnospirales > Lachnospiraceae > UBA935. Next base: position 112,048 of record JAVBUF010000003.1, read on the forward strand.
TTTCTGTTTCGGCAACCGAATGACCACCGTCGTTCCCTCATCCAGTTCGCTTTTTATGGTCAATCCGTAATCCCCCTTATAATACAGCTTGATTCGCTGATGAATATTTCTAAGGCCGATACCTGCGCCTTTCTTTCTGATTCTGGTGTCATCGGTGAGCAGCAGCTCCACTGTCTCTGCTTTCATCCCCATACCGTTATCACTCACTTCAAGATAAATATCCCCCTCTTTTTCATAACCCCGGAGAATGATCTTGCCTTCCTTCTCATCCATATGCTGAACACCGTAATAAATGGCATTTTCCAACAGGGGCTGAACGATCAGCTTGATGGTATTGTACTCCTCTATGGCCGGATCAATATCTATTTCCATATCAAATTTATTTTTGTAACGAATCTGCTGAATGTCCATATAGTATCTGGCATGGGCAACTTCCTCCCGGATGGGGATGATATTCTTCCCCTTACTGAGGCTGATCCGAAACAGCTTGGCTAATGATGTAATCATGGCAATGGCCTTCTGGTATTGGGCATTTTCTACCAGCCATACCACGGAATCCAGGGTATTGTACAAAAAGTGCGGATTGATCTGGGACTGCAGCACATCCAGCTCACTCCGGCGCATCTCCTGCTGCTCCCGCACCCTTTCTTCCATTAGCTGGTTCATCTGCCGGACCATATAATTGATAGTCCGGCCCAGATGGCGTATTTCATGGGTTCCGCCAACGTAAATATCTCTGTCCCAATTACCGCTCTCCAGATATTTGATGGAATCCTCCAGCTTGCGGATAGGATCGGTTACACGGGAAGAAATAATGATATTTCCGAAAAGAATCAAAAATATGGTTAAAAAAGCAATCATAATTGTAAAAAGACGGATATGATACATATTGACATTGAATTCCTGCACCGGTATCACGCTGACCAGCTTCCAACCGGTATATCCCACCGATTTCACCAGAACCACGCGCTTTTCACCGTTAAATTCTTCGGTATGCTCGCCATCCTCATAATCGGCTACCGCCAGATTATTTTCCATATGTAATCCGGAGTAAATGGCCGACTGCCTGGGATGATAGATGATCTCTCCGTTCCGGTCTGTCAAATAAACATATCCCGACCCTATTTCATTGGCTTTTTCCAGCAGCTGCTGAATACTGCTGAAATTCATATTGATCATCAAAACACCGCTGCGGGTTCGGCCCATATTGGTAAGCTCCACCGAACGGCTTAACGTAACCACCCAATAATAGCGATAGTTACTGTTCTTAAACAAATTTTGGACATAAGGAGTGGAAAAATGGAGACGGTCAATTTTTTCATTGGCCAGGATAAACCAGTTCTGGTTTTTGATCTCAATTCCCTTCCGCCGTTCATCTACCGGTGCTGCAGCCATAACCGCACCATCTTCGGTAATACAGGCAATGCTGATGAGCTTATCTTTATTCGCCTCGTAAAGCAGATTCATCTCCTGATCAATGGGTCTCGCAGTTAAATCCCGGTTCTTGATGACGGTATAATACATGGCATCGGAAATCCCCATCATATTCCGCAGATAGGAATGCAGGTTCAGGTTGGCCTGATCCAGTAATACCTTGTTGCTTTCAATGGCTTCTCTTCTGCTGGACTGGGAAAACTGGGTATATAAAACAATCCCCATAAAGCTCATACCCAAAATAGCAATTGCGGTAAAAGATATGGAAATAATTAATTGGATGCCTCTTTGTTGAAATTTCGTCATAAAAGGGAACTTCATGATCCTTGCTCTCCCTGATTTACCCGATACTTTGATGGTGAAATTCCATATAGCTTCTTAAAGACATAGCTAAAATAGTTGGGATCCATGTACCCCACCATCTCCGAAATAATATAAGCCTTTTCTTCGGTGGTGTTCAAAAGCTTGATTGCCTCCTCCATCCGTACCTGTGTCAGATAATTGACAAAACTCATACCGGTCTCTTTTTTAAAAAGAGTAGAAAAATAAGTGGGACTCAAATTCAGAAAATGGCAAAGCCTTTCTACCGATATTTCCGGATCACTGTAATTTTCCTGGATATACTGTTTCGCCCTCTCGATCAGCAGCTTGGTGGTATCGGTTCTTTCACGGCGAATCTGTCCCCGCAGATTCAGGCAGATGGTTATCAGCTTCTCCCCCATCTCCTGCAGAGATTCAAAATCCTTAACGCTGCTTTGAAAGTAAAGGGCCATCCCCTCTATCTGTCCGGCATCCAGTTCATAGACCCGGGAAAGCCTGGTGATTTCCACCGCCATCTCCATAAAATAAGTCTGCAATGCGGTCATGGACACTCTGGCCTGTTCCAGCTTTTTCATTTGTCCCCGGACTGTTTTTTCGATATCCTCCGGTGTACCCAGCTTAATATCACGGATAACTGTCTGGATTTCTTTCTCCCCAATAACAAACCGTTCTTCCGTATTGGGTTCGATATCCTGAATAAAGATGACCTGATTGGCTCCCATCAAAATCCGGTATTCCATAGCGGTCTGGGCTTCTTTGCAGGAATGGTTCAATTCGGTCAGTTCCCGGCAGACATTGCCGATTCCACCGGTAATGTTCACATTCAAAAGCTTGGAAGCCATCTTGCAGATCTTATCGATGGCCTGAATCAGCACCACCAATTCGGATTTTTCCCGGAGCATGGCCAGCACGGCAATAGTGTCCAGATAATTGACGCACTGCACCCGCAATTCTTTTTTCAGATTTTCTTCCACAATCTGCTGCAGGGATACTAACATCAAATTCACCTTCGCATCCCCAGTCATGCCCTCCATCTTTAAGAGACCGGCTGCATAATAAGGGGCCTTCATATCTAAGCGGTATTGTTCCACAAAATGATCAATCTCCTCGCTGACGATATTTCCTTCTAAAAGAGATATCATAAAATTTTGCTGCAGCAAGGGAAGGCTTTCCTGATAATAAGTTTCCAGCCTTTCCATATTTCTCTTTTGATCCCGTTCCTCATCCAGCCGTCCTTTGATCCGCCTGAATACCTCCTGAAGCTCAATAGTATCAATAGGCTTCAGAATATATTCTTCCGCTTCCAGCTTAATGGCCTCTTTGGCATATTCAAATTCATCATATCCGGAAAAAATCACAATTTTTGTTCCGTATATCCGTTCTTTTAATTTTTTGCAAAAAGTAATGCCATCCATAAAGGGCATCTGGATGTCCGTAAGCACCACATCCGGACAGAGTTTTTCTGCTTTTTCCAGGGCATCTTCCCCGTTTTCGGCTGATTCCGCAACCTGAAACCCAAGAGCTTCCCAATCCACTCTGCGGATGATACCTTCCCGCACTTCTTCTTCATCATCTACGATCATGACGCTATAGTATTCCATTGTATCCCCTCCTTCTCCCATTCTTCCTGCTACTCTGTCAACTGTACTTCGGTGTAATAGCCGTCTTCAATCACCAGCTTCTGATAGTTGTCCACATCCAACACCTCTGGTATACACAAGTAGGAAGGAACCGTCAATATCCCGTTATTGTACTGGTCTGTGTCATTGATCTCCGGCTCCGCATTTTCCAGCACCGCCTGCACCATGGTTACACATTTGCCGGCCAGTATGCGGGTATCCTTAAATATCGTCATGGTCTGGTAACCGGATATAATGTTACTCACAGCCGCCATATCCGCATCCTGTCCGGTAATCAAAGGCCAGCCTTCTCCCAAAGTATAACCTCTGTTTTCCAGGGCCTTTTTTATCCCATAACAAAAGCCGTCATAAGCGGTACAGACAATATCCAAAGGCTCTTCGGTATAGTATTCATCCAGATATGCGATACACATTTTTTCGGCGGTATCCCCTGACCACCTTAAGATGCAGGTTTCCTCAAAAGAAACCTTTCCCGACCGGCAATCCAGCACACCGTTGTCCAGATAGGGCTGTAATACTTCCATCATCCCCTGGTATAGAATCAAAGCATTATTATCATCCGGGGAACCCATGAAAAACTCGATGGTATAATTCCGTCCCTCATTCCGGGCCGTTTCCAGATTCTTATTTTTCACAATATATTCTCCGATCTGTTTTCCGATCAGCCGGTTATCAAAAGTGGCATAGTAGGATACGGCCGGGGTCTGCATCAATAACCGGTCATAGGCGATTACATAAATGCCTTTCTGCCTGGCCATTTCCAGTACGTCCACCAGGGCCTCAGAGTCGATGGAGGAGATTACCAGACACTCCACCCCATTGAGAATCATGCTTTCTATCTGATCAATCTGTACCTCGATATCATTCTCCGCATACCGCAGATCCACCTCATAGCCCAGGGCTTCCAGCTTGGCCTGCATATTGGTTCCATCGTTAATCCAGCGTTCCGAACTGCTGGTAGGCATGGCAACTCCTACTTTTTTCCCTTTGACGGTGCTTTCGGTAATTTCTCCCTGGACATTTTCTTTCATAAAATCCGGCATTTCCGGGGTTGCTTTCTTTTCCTTCGCCTGCGAACATGCCGTCAGAAGCAACAGGACAAAAGCAGCAAACCACACAGCTCTTTTTTTTCTTCTGGTCACGAAAATCCTCCTCCCATTCGCATGGATACCACTGCCGGTGGTTCCAGTCCGGCCTCTTTCAACAAGTCCTGCTGACGGAATATCAGATCACCGGAGCCTTCTCCAATCACTCGCCCTCCGGCCAATACGATAATGCGTTCAAAGCAATCATAGACAAAATCCATATCATGAAGAATGGAGATAACTGTCTTTCCCTCTTCCTCCAATTCCCTTATAATACCTTTCAAAGTCTCCCTGCCCCGATAATCCTGGGCGATGGTGGGTTCATCAAGAATGATAACATCTGTATTCATAGCCAGAACCGAAGCAATACTGACCATTTTGCGTTCCGAAAGCTCCAAATCATAGGGATTGGTTTCCTCCCGGCCTGATAAACCGGTCATGGCAAGGGCTTTTAAGGACTGTTCTAAAGCCTGTTCCTTATCCATACCGATGTTCAACGGGCCAAACATCACTTCATCCAAAACCTGATATTTGAAAATCTGATCATCGGGATTCTGAAATACATACCCTACATCTTTGGCCAGCATGGCTGTGGTTTTCCCGGAAATATCTTCGTTTTTATAGTAGATACTGCCGGAAACCGGAATCAGCAATCCCTTCAGCACTTTAACAAACGTCGTCTTACCGGCCCCGTTTTGCCCTACAATGGCCGTTGAACGGGAATCCAGTTCCAGGCTCAGATTCTCAATTACCGGAATGTCCGGAAAATAGGAAAAAGACAATTTTTCCACAGAAAATACTGTTTCCGCCGGTTTCTGAAGCTTTTCTTTCCAACCGTATTGATTTAGAATATCCTTTCCTTTTTGCTGTACCAGATACTTAAGGGGCGGACAGATTCCGTAATTTATCAGATCCGCTCGGGAAAAGATCTTATCCGGCACATCAAAATCCACTATTTCCCCTTGATGCAGCAGTAAAATACGATCGCAGTAAACGGCCAGTTTTTCCATCTTCTGTTCAGCCATAATAATGGTAATCCCGGATTGTTTCAACACTTCGATGGCACGAAATACCTCTTCGCTGGCTGCCGGGTCCAATTGCGAGGTGGGCTCGTCCAAAACCAAAATCTCCGGCTGCATCACCAAAATGCTGGCAAGGGCTACCCGCTGCATCTGCCCGCCGGACAAATCAAAGGGATTCCGATCCCGATAGGGGGCAATATCCAAAAGTTTCAGTACCTGCGTAACACGAAGATGGATTTCTTCTCCCGGCACCCCCATATTCTGCAATCCAAACGCAACCTCTTCATAAACCGTAGCTTTGGCACCGGAAAGCTGATTAAAGGGATTCTGAAAGACCAATCCCACCTTTTGGCACAACTGCGCCACCGGGGTTTTGGAAACCACCACTCCATGACCGGCATTCTCAGCCATAGGATTATTGTCGTCAAGGATAACACTGCCGCCATAGGCCCCCTTATAAAAATGCGGAACCAGACCCATTATGGCATTGCAAAAGGTACTTTTTCCCGCACCGTTTTCGCCTATCAAGCCAATAAACTCTCCCTTTTCAATGGTCAGGGAAAGATCATTCAGCGCCAATTTCTCCTGATGAGGATATCGGTATTTTAAGTTTTGTATTGTAATACAGGTCATATCCATAACCTCCAAAAAATTGCTGCAGCCAGAGCAATCCCTAATAGAACCTCCCAAATCCTGTCAGCCCGGCCCTGGGAACGCTTAGAAAGAAAAGTCTTTTTTGCTTTTGACTCGAATCCCCGTACTTCCAAAGCCACCGCCCGCTCTCTGGTATTAACCAGGGAACTGGTTACCACAGGGGATATTAAGGGCAAAAAGGCTTTGGCACGTTTCAGCAGGCTGCCTTCCGTTTCCAGTCCGCGGCTTCTCTGGGCATCCATAATGGTATCCTTTGTCCCCATCATCTGGGGAATGATCTGAAACACCGATATGATAATATAACCGGCCTTTTTGGATAACCCGATCCTTTCCATTTCCTCAACCAGATCAAAGGGATTGGTTGACAAAACGAAAAGTGCAAAGGACAGCAGCATATTTAATATATTCAATCCGATCCGGGTGGCATAAAGAACCCCTTCTCGATAAAAACAAACCTTGCCCAGAAAAAATAAGGGAATTTCATTTCCTTTATAAAAAAGTCCTTGAATCAGGAAAATAGTTGCCAGAATGGTAAAAGAAAAAGCAATCAGCGGTAAGGCTTTTTTAAAAAGCCCACCACTGATCAATAAAAGAATACTGATTCCGATTGTGAAAAGAAAAAACGCCAAATTACCGGCAAGCAGCGGAACTGCAATGGCCGTAGCAACATAAAATAATTTTGTAAAAGGATGAAGTCTGGTCAGGTAAGTCTCCTTATCAACATACAAGCTAATACTTTTCATGCGTTTTTTCCTCTTGTGGTCAGTTTAATCCAAACTTTCCACGGTGTCGTCAGCTGTATACAGAGCCGTTAATTTTTTAGGAAGCCCTTTAATAATGGCAAATACAATGATTAATGTCAATAGTTTATCCGGAACATCCACCACCAGCTCATCCAAAAAAGAACCTATGAAAACCGGCATATTGGCCGACTGAGTAGCTCCAAACAAAGCATCTCCCCAGAAATTTCCGGTGGTACCGCCCCAGAAAATAATGTTAAGGGGGGTGGAAATCACTACTGCTGTCAGACCGGCAGCACAGGCTGTAAGCAAAGCCTTGGGGAAGGTTTCCATAAAGCCCAGGCGGGACATGATTCCTACCGCAAGACCAATCCCCAGACTGGTAAGCGCATAGATCAGGGTAATATTATCACCGGTGGTAATGCCATAGATCAGGTTGTTTGCGGCTCCGCAGATAGCTCCGATAATGGGGCCGCCTAAGAATGCCCCGATACAGGTTCCGATACAGTCCAGCCACAAAGGCAGTTTCAGTACCGATGCAAACAGCTTGCCAAGATAGTTGATACCGATACAGGTGGGAATCAATGCAATAATAGCAACATTCCATTTGGTGTAAAATAATTTTTTCATACTACTCCTCCTCATCCTTCTTGATGTGATTTTTTGATTCTTTTTCTATTCTCTCAAACGCATAAAGCGCTGTCAGAATCTGATTTTTTTCCCCCATCGCTGTCAATTCTCCGCCGTTGGTATAGCGGTTGATATTGACTGAAAGGTCTGCCTGATATTCTACCACAACATTTAAAAGCGATGCCGCCTGTATCCCCCGGCAGCGGCTGACGGCAAATAAAGCTGCCGTTTCCATATCCGAACCAGCTGCTCCTTTGGAAGACCACAGCTCGTCCAACTCCCTTTTGTTTTCCAGATATAAACAATCATGACTCCGGCACAGACCGGTGGTATATGTAATTCCCAGTTCCTCGGCACTTTCCTGACAGGCCTTTACCAGTAGTAAATCTGCAGACAATATGGTAGTTTCAGGAACATAGGCCTTAGAAGTACCATCGTCCAAAACTGCCTGATTGGCAATGAGGACTGTTCCCAGCTTTAAATTTGTCTGTAAGGCTCCGCTGCTGCCTACTCGGATGATCGTCTTTACCCCGATCCGGCTAAGCTCTTCAATAGCAATCGCCGCCGAAGGGGCACCGATTCCGGTGGAAACTGCCAGTACCGGAATATCATGGAAATATCCACGGATACTCTTAAACTCCCTGTTCCAGGCCAGGGGTGTCACCTGATCCAGGTGCCTCGCAATTACATCAATCCTGGCGGGATCACCGGCAATAATGGCATAATCAGCAGTATCTTCAGCCGATAACTTTATATGCGGCATCTTTTCCATCAGAAATCACCTTGGTTACTGTTCACTGGTGTAAACAGTAATAATCCTTTTTGTTATTGAAAATAACATATGGTTATGGTCTTGTCAACCGCTGATTGAGCATGTACAATACGAGAAGATAAACTAATGTGTGAAAATACCACACTTAAGTTTATCTATATCTCGTATTAAAGAACGCAAGCGTTCTTCCGACGAAGTATTTTACGGATAATCATATAATTTGAGAGGTTTGAATGATGAAAGATTTGTTGCTTGTAGTGGATATGCAGAATGTCTATAAGGAGGGAGCTCCGTGGGGCTGCCGCAATACCGATGAGGTGATTCGAAAGATCAGGAAGCTGGCTGACTCCGGATTGCCGGAACAGGTGATTTTCACCCGTTTTGATGCCCCTCAGAATCCTCACGGAACATGGCAGGCCTATAATGAAGAGTTCGCTGATATTAACAGTGATATCTTCTTAAATGAAATGATGGAGGAACTGCAGCCCTATGCCGAAAAGTATCCCGTCTACTCCAAGGATACTTATTCCTCTTATTCCATTAAAGAGGTTCGGGATGCTGTAAAGGAAGCTGACCGGGTTCTGCTTACCGGTGTTGTTGCGGAATGTTGTATTCTGGCCACATTGGAGAGCCTGATCGATGCAGGCGTAAAAGTGCTTTACTTGAAAGATGCTATCGCCGGACAAACCTCCGAATTTGAAGCTGTCATCGAAAAAATAGCCAAAAGCTTTTCTACCATTCACACGGAAGTGATTACCGTAGAAGATTACCTGCACCGACCGCTCTGATTAACTATTCTCCGGTGGGATCTTCGATCAATGTTGCTGTAATAAAGCAATGGCAATGATCGTCTGATACTTTGGTCTGGTCATCGATAAAATGAACATGACGTTCATCATCACAATCTCCTGCTTTTACCTGAAGTCCGGTTTTCACCTCAATCTCATGGAAATGGCCTTCATAAAAATCGGTAATGGTCTTGAATTTATGAATATGACCGCCGGGAACCATAATTACTTCACCTGTTATTCCGGCAAAACGATGGTTATGAGCATCTTCTTTGCGTTCTGCTAATCTTACGCTGCCCTGCACCTCATGCACATGGGTCTGCTTCTTTTCGGGCCCCCATTTATGAGAGTCTTCTTTTTTGTCATCATATTTGCATTTATCATGCTTCTTATCATCATCCCGGTATTTATCATCTTTTTTATCGTCTTCCCAGCATTTATCATCCTTTTTATCGTCATCGTATTTTCTATCATCGTATTTATCATCATCGTATTTCTTGTGATCATATTTCTTGTCGTCATATTTCTTGTCATCACATCTCTTATCGTCGTATCTCTTGTCGTCATATCTCTTGTCATCGTATTTCTTGTCGTCGTATCTCTTGTCGTCGTATCTCTTGTCATCGTATCTCTTGTCATCGTATTTCTTGTTGTCGCATCTTTCGTTGTCGTGCTTGTAATCACTGCAACATCTATCTTCTTTCGGACAACAACAATTGTCATTGTCTCTCTTATTAAAAAAGTCCATAAAATGCCTCCGATATAATATTTTTTTATTTTGATACTATATTTTATGCAAATTATGCGTTATTGTTACAAAATTTGACAGCGAACTGGGGCTTACCGTTGAACATAATTTAAAGTTCCTTCAAAATTTCTTTTATCCGGGCAGGCGCTTTTATTATTCCACGCACTTTTACACTTTCTATGGTTTCCCTTACCAAATCAGATGTTACATCTTTGGAAAAAATTAAAATGCCGGCCATTTTAATTTTTGCTTTCCTATTTGCTGATTTTAGCTTTTCCAAACTTCTGCGAGTGATTGTAATAATACCTATGTATGCCGCGAAGCTCGATTCGTCAATAATATTCCCAACGATTTTTTCCAGATTACCCTCCAGATCATTTTTTAAGCTTTCCATTATATAATTCCTCCCGCTCTATTCATTTTTGCTCGGTTATCCTTGTTTAATTGAGAAAAATCGTAAAATCCTTCCTGCTTTTTTATAAGCTCTTCATATGAACCGATTTCACAAATTGTGCCGTCATCCATATAAATGATTTGGTCGTATCGTTTTAAATTTTCCTCCTGCAAATTATGCGTAATTGTGATAACTGTCAATTCTTTGATATTTAACAGATTTCCCTCAATATCGTAAGCTGTCTGCATATCAATCGCAGATGTACCCTCGTCTAAGATCAAAATCGGCTTGTTTTGGATAATCGCTCTGGCGACGGCAATCCGCTGTTTTTGCCCGCCGGAAAGATTTGCACCATTTTCTTCTGCCAGGGTATCCAAACCATTGGGCAAACTGTTTATAAAACCGGAAACTCCACTGATTTCCAATGCCTTATCGATTTCACTGTCTGCATAGCTGCAATGCAGACAAATATTATCATATATACTTTCATTGAACATATAAACATCCTGATGTATTGTTGCGGATAATGTTATCAGCTCATCATAATTCAGCTCAGCCAAATCCCAATTGTCATATAAAATTTCTCCCTGATAATCCGGATAATAACCGCAGCAAAGTTTCACAAGAGTTGATTTCCCGCAGCCGTTTTTGCCCACAAGAGCATATTTCATTCCTTTTTGAATATCAACGCAAACATCCTTCAGTATTTGCTTTTCCTTACTATAAGAAAACACTAAGTTTCTTATCTGTAGGCTCTTTTCAAAAGTGGGGTTAATCCTTCCGTTAAAGCTACTGTCCTCATACTCGGAAAACACATTAAGCCGTTGGATGACCGGACGTGCTCCTTTGATTTTCGGTGCATTTTGAAAAATCATCATTAACGGCTGAACCATCATACCTGTTGCCTGTATGATGCCAACCAGGGCTCCCACAGTTATTCGCCCGTTTATGATAAAATAAGCGGACAGAAATATTGCGGAAATCTGTACAAAAATCCCCAGAAGTGCAGATACCGCTTCGTTGGCAGACATGACTTTATCCACAGAATATTTTGCCCTTATTGTCGCCTTATTACTTTTTTGGAAACGCGTAAGAGTATAACTTCTCATACTGTAAGATTTGATTACTTCAAAGCCGGATAACATGTCTTTTAAATTTCCTGTAAACTCCGACAAACTGTTTGAATACTGTTCCTGCTTTTTTTGAATTGCCGCTCCAAACAGTCCGGGAACAACAAGCATCAGCAGTATTGCCCCCAGTACATATATGGCAATGATAATATCAAAATAAAACATAACCACCGTGGAAGCTGCAAAAATAATTCCGTATTGGATTACTGTCAGCAAGGCTAATAAGTAATTATCCTCTATGATCTTCACATCATTAGTTAATGCCGATAAATAATCGGCAGTACTTGTCTTCTGGAAGTCTGGGTAGCTATGTCCGATCATTCCCGCAAATGATTTGTTGCGGATAGATTTCATAATTTCGCAAACCAGCTTTTTACTAACCAGTGAATATAAAAACGAGAATATCCCAAGAAGAATGAAATACAGTAAGGAACCCATTAACGCTCTGCCAAATCTGCCGGCATCTCCGCTTACAGCTATGTCCAGAATTTTTTGTATCAATATTGCTATAAAGACGGATCCTAGTGATTCAGCAATACTTAGTAAAACAGTTAAAAAAAGCAGTCCTCTTCGTTTTTTTAGATAATATTTCATATAAAACCTCCTTATACATTCTGTATGTATGTATTTGTTTTAAATAAAACTACCATACGGTAGTTTCATTATGTTACTTTTATTTATTGATTTTATGAACAACACCTTGTTCGTCCATGGCTGCCTGAACAGACAATTCCTTATCCAGAACAGGCAATCCTAAAAACTCCAGCAGTTCTTTGGCCATATCAAATCTCTGCCACGCTTCTTCCTCATTTCCCTGAGGATATATGGTGGGCATCATCCAAATTTCACAAATTAACAAAAACAATTCTGCGGTTAAACCTGGATGTTTGGCTTTGATCGAACCGTCATTGATACCTTCTTCAATAAGTTCGGCAAACTTCGGTGCAAAATTTCGCTGTTCGTCTATATACATTTTAAGAGCAGTCGGACTGCTTTCTAGCAAAGGGAGTATTTGAAGCTGCAGTGCGGTATATTCATCGCTCTCATTTAGTATTTGTAAGGCCAGTTTGATTTTTTCCAGGCCATTTAAGTCAGTTCGGCTTTTAATTGTTTCAAAAATTTCTAAATCATTAAATAATTTATCCGTCAGCGCAAAAAAAACTTCCTCTTTTGATTTGAAATGATGATAAAAGGCTCCTCGGGTCAACCCTTTCATATCTCCCACAATGTCGAGTATATTGGTCTTTTCATACCCCTTTTCAATGAATTGTTTTAAGGCGGCATCTAAAATTATTTTTTCCGTTTCTTCGGGATATTTGTTTCGGGGCAATTTATTCTTCTCCTATTCATACACTGTGTATGTATAAAAATTATCATACATCGTGTATGTTGTCAAGAGAAAATGTTAATCATTGCTATACGGATTATTCAAAAAACCTTATTTTCCTCAACTAAAACATTTATCTAAATCAAATAGATTCCTCTTCCCATCTTTTCTACAGGTATTGTAAAAGTGTTTCCATTATCGTCTCTGCCTTCAATAATTGTTCTTCTGCCATCTCTCTGGAAACAATTACAAAATCCTCATAGTCCGCTTTTTCCCGAAGCTTAATTGCAGATGCCACCATTTTTGAAATTGACTTGTCAAAAATTCCTTCTTTAACATAATTCTTATTAAAAAAAGCAATTACACCCGAATGCTTGCTGGAATCAAATTCATCCAAAGCTGTTACTGCACGCAATCCATGAAAAATTGCATAGTATGATCGGTTCACAGATGCTTTAAAACTCTTTTCTCGAAGTAAGAGTTCTGCTGCTTTTAAATCCTCATCAGCACGTTGAAATCGGTATTTTGATAATCCTTTCATGCTGCTTGCCATAAAACAACCCCTTCCCGATTTACATTTTTATAGAATGGTGTTACTGCTTCCCACTCACAGAAAAAATCAAAGTCAATATCAATCACAGAAAAAACTTTGTCATATTTTAAATTCATATCCACAACTAAATCTAATAATTTGTCTTCAATGTCTTGTTCCAGTTTCCCACGTACCAATAAAGCAATATCGATATCCGACTCATCGGTTTCAGTGCCTCTGGCAACAGAACCATATAAAACAATGCGAACAAGTCTTTCCTCCATAATTCCCAAAATACCCTCTACAAGTTCTCTTGATGTACTTTGATCCATTAGTGCACCCCTCTTCATTCTATGCCTTTCTTTAATTATAGCTATTGTCCACAAAATCGTCAACAGACTAAATACAACCTCATACATTTACCCTTCCATAATCACCATTCATAATTATATATCGTTACTGGCCGGGCGTTTGACAGTTGCATAAATAAAAAATACTTTGCAGGTCGCATAGAAGCTGCTTTTTTTGTGTCAACTTTTTTGTTTTATACTATTGTACTTTATTGTATCTTGTGGTATAATAAGGGTTAGGAGGATTTTTATATGAGACTTCATTCTTCAAAATCAAAAAATGCAGAATCTTTTTATATCAGCAAAGGGTATGTGAATGACAAAGGCGTTAGTACGTCTGTTATTGTTCGCAAACTTGGAACACTTGCAGAACTTCTACCCGAGCATGGTCCTACCAGAGATGATGTTGTTGCCTGGTGCAAAGAACAATGTAAAATCGAGACACAAAAGTACAAAGAGGAACAGCAGGCTAAGTCTGTACAGATAACCTTCCATGCCGATAGACCACTCGATTATGATCAACAGAAGTTTTTCCGAGGTGGCTATCTCTTTCTCCAGTCTCTCTATTACGGCTTGCAATTAAATAAAACCTGTCGAAAACTTAAGGCAAAATATAAGATCGAGTATGATATAAATTCAATTCTCTCTGACTTGATTTACACCAGAGTTTTAGAACCATCCAGTAAACGTTCTTCCTACAAAACCGCTATGTCTTTCCTTGAAAAACCTTCCTACGAGCTTCATGATGTATACCGTGCTCTTGACATTCTCGGAAATGAATGTGATTTTATCCAGTCTGAGGTTTACAAAAACAGTGGCTTTATTGGAAAAAGAAATGATAAGATTCTTTATTACGACTGCACCAACTATTACTTTGAAATTGAACAGGAAGACGGTTCAAAAAAGTATGGCAAAGGAAAAGAACATCGTCCAAATCCGATCATTCAAATGGGAATGTTTATGGATGGAGATGGAATGCCACTTGCGTTTTCCCTCTTTCCTGGAAATTCAAACGAGCAGACCTCCCTGAAACCACTGGAGAAAAAAGTTCTTAATGAATTCGGCTGCAAAAAATTTATTTACTGCAGTGATGCTGGATTAGGTTCTGAAACTATTCGCGAATTTAACCACATGGGTGAACGCGCATACATTGTCACACAGTCTATAAAAAAACTTCCTGCCGAGGACAAAGCCTGGGCATTAGATAAAACAGGTTTCAAAAGAGTCTCTGATGATACTCCTGTTGATATCACGAAACTTTCAAATGACGACCAGGGACTTTATTATAAAGATGAACCCTATACACCGAAAAAAATTCATCAACGATTAATTATTACTTATTCTCCCAAATATGCCGCCTATCAAAAAAATATTCGAGACCAACAGGTGGCGCGTGCACAAAAAATGCTGGATTCTGGAAGTGCAAAAAAGACTCGTAGAAATCCAAATGATCCTGCAAGATTTATCGGATCGATTGCCGCTACAGCAGATGGTGAAAAAGCAGCTGTTCAACATTATCTTGATGAAACAAAAATAGAAAACGAAGAACAGTATGATGGACTTTACGCTATCTGTACAGATCTTCTTGATGATGATGTGAGCGAAATACTTAAAGTAAGCGAGGGACGCTGGCAGATAGAAGAATGCTTCCGTATTATGAAAACTGACTTTGAAGCAAGACCCATTTATCTACAGGATGAAAACCGCATCAAAGCACATTTTCTTATTTGCTTCCTGGCACTGTTATCCTATCGATTGCTTGAAAAAAAATTAGAGGCCAGCTATACATGTGAAACAATTTTAGAAACATTAAGAGAATTCAATTTTGCAGGAATACAGGAACAGGGGTTTATACCACTGTATAAAAGAAATAAGATCACAGATGCACTTCACGCTGCCTGTAAATTCCGAACGGATTATCAGTTCATAACCAAAAGTCAAATGAAAACAATTGAGAAAAAAAGTAAAGGTAGGGAATAAATTACCATACTTCGATACAAAGCAAAGAATCGCTACACCCCGTATATATCAAGGGATACAGCGATTCTTTTTCTTTATAACTGTCAAAGACAGGATTATAGCTATTGTCCACAAAATCGTCAACAGACTAAATACAACCTCATACATTTACCCTTCCATAATCACCATTCATAATTATATATCGTTACTGGCCAACTCCAATATTGTAACCCGTGATTACCGCCTATAAAAGCGGGTGTATCTACACCTGCTCATTTAAAATTCTTTCACCCTGAACATCCCTCGGGAAAGCAGAACTGATACCCCAAGAATCCCCACGCCGGCCACAATACAAATCAGATCATGAACATAATCATACGCAGAAATCACTTGCTTCAGACAATCCACCACCTGCGCGCTCCTTATCCCAAATGTGAACAGCACCAC
This sequence comes from Lachnospiraceae bacterium, assembly GCA_031555615.1. Lineage (GTDB taxonomy): Bacteria > Bacillota > Clostridia > Lachnospirales > Lachnospiraceae > UBA935. Next base: position 128,021 of record JAVBUF010000003.1, read on the forward strand.
CCCACAGAACAATCCAACCAAAGCGGCATTCATGGCTTTTGTAAAATCATACCGGATAAAAACAGGAATCATGAACGACATCAACAACAGGCAGAGCAAAATCACTGCTCCCACGCCTTTGGCCGCCAACTGATGCCCTGCGCCAATTCCTGCCACTACCGTAAACAGAATCCCTGTGCCAAAGTAAATCAACGTTCCCAGCATCACCGATAAATACTTTTCGTACAGAACCATATCCCTTTTATATGGCAGAGCTAACAGCATAATATCACTATTATTCTTTCCTCCGGTTTCAAAAAGAACCGTGATGCAGAAATAGCAAAAAAATACGGTTGTTGCCCCTGATGCCAAAATACCATACACGTTTCCTTTGATAATAATCAAAATCATACAGATAAAACAGGTTAATCCATAGATCGGCAGTTTTTTGCATGTCAGAAGATAATCTTTTTTTAATAAGCGTACCATAATCCCATCCTTCCTAATATTCTATTCTTTTGTACATTTTTACTGCTATCATGAAAGAGAGCATCAGTGCCGCCAAACTTGCGATCACGCCAATTACCGGAAAGTCCCGTTCCAGCCACTGCGTCAAAATCATTCTCCGGTCAGGTGACAAAAAACGAAAGAAAATAAAACCGACATAAAACGTCCCTATGATAAGTACAATTGATATCACCTGCACGGCAACTGCCTCCAATTTCAGATATAGGGGCAGTGTAATCGCCAGGAAAACTGAATACCAGGCAAATGACATTGGCAACAATTCTGTAAAAGCTGTCACATTACCTTTTTCCATAATCAATAATACTGCGCCCCCAAACACAGATATTATCACAAATAATAAATAAGCTGTGATATATTTGGCCAGAATGATCTGGCTTCGGCTGAAAGGCAGGCTGGCCATAAATGCCATTCCAAGGTTTCCCTTTTCCCTGGCAGAGACATTCATTAAGTATGCCCAGCAGACCGTTGTTGCCAATATGGGATAAAACATACTGCCCAGATTGGCACCCAGGATCACCGTGATGAAGATACATTGTATCAACAACATCTTAAAACCCTCGCAGGTAAGCAGCTTCAGTTCTTTATAGATCAACGTCTTCATCTTCATACATCCTCTCTCCTGCCGAATATGCTACCATAATGTCCTCAATTAATGCCCGTTCCACGATAACATCTTTCAGCATCGGCCGGATCTGCTGCCGGCAATTTGTCAGTCCTTCAAACCCAAAACCTTTTTCTTCCAATGCCACAAACAGTTTACGGTTTTCATCATTTAACAAGGCTTTATCACCCTTGACCAACGCATGGTGATCCAGAAGTTCATCCTTGTCTTCCTGGAACAATATCCTGCCCTCCTGCAGCATAATGATCTGATCGGCTGTTTTTTCCAGATCATTGGTAATGTGGGTGGAAAAGAATACCGATTTACCTTCCTCAGCAACAAATTCTTTCACAATCTGGATAAATTCTTTCCTGATTTTCGGATCCAGGCCGGATGTGGGTTCATCCATGATCAGCAGGTCCGCATGATGGGAAAGAGCCAGTGTCAGCGCACATTGCATCTTTTTTCCCTTGGATAAGGTCTTGATCTTCTGTTTCCGGTCAAGGGAAAAACGATCCAGATAATTGCAGTATGTCTGCTCATCCCACTGGGTGTAGGCTGATGCCACAATTTTTTTCATTTCTTCAATGGATAAATCCTGGTACAAGTAACCGTTGTCAAACACAATCCCAATCCGTTGTTTTATCTTAATCTCATCCTCCTGGAGGGATTTACCGAAAATTTTGATTTCCCCTTCCTCAGGAAAGCATAAGCCTAAAACAGATTTAATGGTGGTGGTCTTTCCCGAACCATTAATCCCGATAAATCCGGTTACACATCCTTCCGGAACCGAAAAACTGATATCCTGTAATACCCTTTTTGTTCCATAACTCTTTTTTAGTCCTCTTACTTCCAATAATGCATCCATCTGTCAGTTCTTCCTTTCCTGTTGTATAATCTCAAATAAAGTCTGTAATTCTTCCTCTTTTAAATCAATCATTCCGGCAATGTCCATGATTTGTGACAGCAGCTTTTCAATTTCCCGCATTTTTTCTTCTTTAAGCAGTTCCATGTTCCGGGCTGCCACATAGAATCCTTTTCCCTGGACACCATGCAGAAATCCTTCCTGCTCCAGTTCGTCATATGCGCGCTTGCTGGTCAGGACACTTACACCGGTTTCATTGGCCAGATTCCTGATGGAAGGCAGCAATTCACCATTCTGTAAATGTCCTTTTAAAATTGCCTCCTTGATTTGATCTTTAATTTGTTGATAGATTGGAATTTCACTGTTATTGCTGATTACTATTTTCACATTTGACCTCCATGTGCATATTACTGTATATCTATTACATATACAGTAATATACACCAATCTACACCTGCTGTCAATATGTATAAAATATAAATTGTTGTTGCAAACCAAAAGCTTTTTTAATAGAATGAATTAATACTATAATATGAAATAACAAAAATACGGAGTAGCAGCAATATGATATTAAGTTCCAAATCAACCAAACAAAAAGCCGATAAGCTCGCACCTAATACCATCCTTGTTTTCTTTATCTCTCTTATCCTCTGTTCACTGTTAATCGTTGTAACCATGGTTAATAGGGGAAATGTTGAAAAGCTTCAAATGGAGCAATTAATTACAGAGAAAAGTATCAGAATCAATGAGGTAATTTCCAAACTGCTGTATAAAACAGAAGCTCTTTCGGCTCTTGTTATACAGAGCAACGGTTCCATGGATAACTTTGACCGGGTAGCCTCTACCATTGTGGATGATCCGGCAATCTTAAATGTATTAGCTGCCCCTGACGGCATTGTCTCTGAGGTATATCCGCTGAAAGGAAACGAGGGTGTTATCGGTTTGGATTTTTTTAGCGAAGGAGCCGGAAATAAAGAAGCCCAGGCCGCCAAAGAAACCGGAAGTCTGGTATTCGGCGGACCTTTTACCTTAAAACAGGGAGGAGAAGCGCTGGTTGGCCGTCTTCCTGTTTACATTGATAAAAATAATGATCCGGATGCATTCTGGGGTATTGTTTCGGTCACCTTAAAATATCCGGAAGCGCTGGACGGTGTTGCCTTAAATCTGCTGGAAGCCCAGGGATTTTCTTATGAAATATGGCGTATCAATCCGGAAGACGGTGAAAGGCAGACCATTGCGCAAAGTCATCTCTCCCATAGCAAAAATGCCCGATTTATTGAAAAAGAGATTAAAATATTGAATGCCGTTTGGTATTTTCGGGTGTCACCTGTCCGCATGTGGTACCATTATCCGGAAAACTGGCTGCTGATCATCGCCGGTCTTGGTGTCAGCTTCCTGATTGCTTTCGTAATGCAAAATAATTTTGACCTGCGGATCATGAAAAATAAATTCGAAGACATGGCGCATACCGATCCTTTAACAGGCATCCTGAATATCCGCTATTTTATGGATATGGCGGCAAAGCAAATCGCTACCCCATCCGACGATGCTCAAAAGTGCTATATCATTATTTTTGACATTGATAAATTTAAGAAAATCAACGATACCTTCGGTCATCTCGTAGGTGACGAGGTGTTAAGGGATATCACCGCTATCACTAAGTATACCCTGAATCCCAATGATATCTTTGCCCGCTATGGCGGTGAAGAATTTATTATTTTAGCATATGCACCGGGACAAACGGAAATTTTCGCACAGATTGAAAAAGTCAGACAACACATCTCTGAAAAAGAATTTTTATATAACAGCAACCGTATTCAGGTATCCGCCAGTTTTGGTATTGCCGAAGTAATCGATTCGGACCTGACCCAAGCCATCCAATGGGCTGATGTTGCCCTCTATCAGGCAAAGGCCAAGGGCCGGAATACGGTGGTATTTAATTAGAATATTGAAGGCAGGCTGATTCCAGCCTGCCTATGTTTTATCGTTCCCTTCCATATACTTCCAGCTGCGTCAACGCCGGAAACGGTGAAGGATCTTCTGCTTTTATGAGATTCTTTAATTCCAGCCATCCCACTTCTTTTGCCGGGAAGGTGATTTCCTGTCCACGGTCGGTTTTAATCAGTTCCCAGATTAATTCCGATCCATCGGAAAATGCCACTGTTACCTGTTTCCACCAGGCATCGTGAGGAAAATCTGCACGCAGAAACAACCGCATTTTATCAATCACAACCTGATGCCCAAATTCCAGCTTCATCGCCGCTTCGGGATTGCGGTTGATTCCCCAGGATTCATAGGGCCACTCTCCATGAGAATGATTTTCGCAGTTCCCGTTAATGGCATTCCTGGCTGCAAAAACCGACTCCCCTCTGGTCTCCACATTCGCTGACGCATGTGGAAAACAATTGGTTTCGCCATGCTGATCATACTTATTCAGAGCCAAATTTTTATATCTCTCGATTTCTTCCTTTTCCGCATACCGGGCTGACAACAGGTGCTTCTTGCCATAAAAGCTTTTCGGCGAATAACAGATTTTCTTCTCCCCAAAGGGTATTTCAAAAGAAAAACTTCGATTTTTGACCAACACAAAACATTCCCCTATGGCATCATCCAGCTGCACTACCAAAAAAGTATCTTCTTCGCTGACTTCCACGGCAATCCGGTCGCCCTCTTCATAGGCCCCGGCATAAACCAGCTGCACATCTTCATCACCGGACCTTACCGCTGCCGTATCACCGCTTTTCTTTATTATTTTTAATGCAATCGCCCTCATATAAGCCCTCCTTTATCAATGGTTCAATCCAGAACCGGGTACCTGACCGGCTCCCCGACTTCCTTTTGCTGCTAATCTCCCAACGCATCAGATAAACGGTTATTTCCGTTCCGTCATGCTTCCGATGCACTCGCGGCAGTATTCTGACTTTCCTCCGCTCTTCAGCTGCCAATACCACCACACAGGCCTGCTCTCCCCGCAGAAAGATCCCTTCCTGGGTAATGATTGGCTTTATAAAAGAGACCAAATTTTCCTCGATTTTTTCAGTCTGGGAAAATCCTGAAAAAGAATCTTCTACTTCAAGAATTCCTGTTTTTTGATCAAAGCTAAGAATCCGGCAGATCTGTTTTTCCTTCCCCTTATTTTCGTCACCGTAATAAGCCGGCGCAAAGGAAATCTCGACCGTTCCATTTGCATCACTTTGAAAGGAATCGGCGCGGAACTGTCTTCCACTTTCCTGAAACTGCCCGCTGATAACCGGAACATTATGCCCCTCCGAACTACAGCACAGGATATCATACCGCTCCGGGCCAAAATATTCTCTGGTATATTCCCCGCACCCCAAATCCGGCAGCAGCATTTCTTCTCCTGCTACATACAGAAAACTGCCGATATCATTATGGTTATGACTTTCGTCATTGTTTCCCCCCTTAACCGCCATGCCGCAGCCATTCCCGCTTTCCTGAATGCACCACTGGGCATCCGGAAACAAACTGATTCGGCCGGTGATCTGAGGTTTTTCCGGCGAAAACTGATCCTTTGCCAAATACTCCTGAGTCCAGAAAATATCCTGTAACATGGGTAAAAAGCGAAAACAAGTATCGAAATCATATTTTGCTGCCTGCCTGATATCCGGTAATCTGACCTCCGGGTATGTTGCTGCCAGAAAACTGCTTAATCCAAGCCGGAAATAATCATGAATATTTCCATCGGAAAAGCTTACGCAGAGCCCTCCCTTAAAGTAACATGCCTGTTGAAACCGGGCGATATTGGCCAGCTTTTCATCGGATAGTAAATCAATTTCCCCTGCGGTATACTCCTTCAATTGCCGGGCAAAGCCGGTATAATAAGCCATTCCATAGGTAAAATAGCTTAAACCCTCGGGACAGGCTCCATCCTCTTCAAATCCATCCAGATAATAGCCAAGAGCCTTAATGATCCGCTTCAGACAATTTTTAAGTTTTTCCGGTTCCGATTCCCATAAATACAACGCCGCACTGCCCATGGCACCATTACATACGGCATTCCAATTGTTGTTCAAATACTCCCAGTTAGAATATGGCGGCTCTGTTGCCAGAAAAGGCTCCAGTACCCGCCGCTCTATTTCCTGCCTGATCAAGTCTCTGGTCTCCTGGGATAATTCCGCTTTTAGGCTAAACCACAGTGCCCCCAGAGTCTGGGCGGTTTCCGCTGCAAATAAATCAATGTATCTGGTGAGGTCTCCATAGACATCCCGATCGGAATGTGCCGGCAAAATCCAATGCTGCTCGGCACAAATCTCCCGGATAACCCCTTCCAGCACAGTGATATCTTCTTTTTTTCTTTTTAATATCGCTGCGATTCCGAATACCGACAGGTATTTCCGCCTTTGAAAATAAACTTCTTCATATACCAGCCGATTACCGGTCTGTTGGTACAGATCAAACAATTCCTGTGTCAGAGCCGGCATCGGAATATTGCGCAGATTGGAAGCCGCCTGCCAGATATCCTTTTGATACTCCTCCAGAAACTGCTGTAACTCCTGTTTATTCATGATAATGCCCCTGGTTTTCCCAGGCTGCTTCAACTTTGGTCTGAAGCTTCTGCCTGCCTTTGTTTATCTGATATTTTATTGCCGGAATAACTGTCTTGGGATAGGACAAGTTGGTGTTAGGACCGGCAGTGATCACTTTTCCTTCTCCCCCTCCCTCCAGTGCTTTTACTTTACAGAAGGACCGGACATTACCGGCAAAAGAGCAGCCCTGTTCTTCCCCCTTTCGGAACTCAGCAGACTGTCCTGACATATTCACGGCAAAGCCACAGTCATATGCTTCACAGAAAATTTCGCTGGTGACGCTGTGAATCCGCAGATGCCCCTCTGCCTCCGGATAAATGGTGGTTTCCACCTCAATTCCCGGATAGGGGCTCCATTTGGAATACACACCATTTTCCATGATCTTATGTTCCATGCAGATGCGTCTCACATAAACATATCCATTGATCACAAAGGCCAGCATACTGTCCGGTGCATTCTCCTGAAGCTCAAAAGCTGATTTTGCTATATTGATACCGAACTTACTGTCATATGCAAATTTGCCATACTTGGCCGCAGTCTGGCCATGCCCATTGGGACTGTATATCCCAGGCGTAAAAGCGGTCACATGGCTGCCATAATGATACATCAGCATATCCGCCTGAGGAATCCCACAAACCGGTGTCCGGTCCGGATAGGCCGCAGCTGATACCTGCCAGAAAGGATGGTCATCCGGCAGCATCAGAAAGGCAAATACCTTCATCCCCCAATAAGGCGAACCGGGGGCATTATAACTCTCGGCCATCAGCAGATTGGGGTAGCCGTACCCGATGGTCAGGATGCCGTCCCGGTCAAAAATCGGCTTTTTCAGCCAGCTTTCCAAATGTCTGACAATCAGCCCTTTCATCACCGACAGCGGAAATGGTTCAAGATCGGCAACCAGGCAGGCACTGAAAAAGCTTACCTGGGCAAAACGGTAAGTAAGGGAACGGCCAAAGGGAATGGCATCACCGTCTTCATCAAACCAGTAAATAAAACTTTTGGCAAAAGTAAGCGCCCGCTCTTTATAAAGTGCCGAACGTTCTCCATCCTCCTGCTCCATGACTTTGGCATAAATCAGGCAGTAAAAATGAATGGCAAAGGAAATATAGTAATCTTTCTGTCCCGAATCCCCGTCCTGATACCAGCCCTCACCCAGATAAAAGGTTTCCAGCCCGGTCAGATACTCTTCCAGAATCTGCTGATTGTAATCAGCCCTCACGCTTTTCAGGGCGATATTCACCAGTACGGCAAATAAAATCCAGTTGCACACCGGCAGAGGATGTTCATTGATCTTATTGAGGTATGCAAGCAGATTCTTTTTTTCTGTTTCTGCCAAAGGCTGATATACTATCTGGGGGGCAAACAGCAGCCCATAGGAAATAGCCGCCATCTCCACGAAACGTTGGTCGAAATCACCGCATTCTCCCCAATACTCCTCGCTCTTTGGATCCGTTCCGGCACACAGTCCCCGCCGGTAAATATCGGCGAAATCACGGGCTTCGCCACCTCCTGCCCACAAGGGAACCAGGGCCCACAGAGGGCGGGAAAAGGCTTCCATCCAGGCGGCATTCTGATCATAATGGGCCATGGTCACCCCCAAGTCCAGTTGTGCCCCATTGGAACTGTAATGAGGTTTCAGGGGGTTCAAAAGGCTAAATACCAACTGCTGAAATTCACTTTTTGTTTTCATCACCAATACAACTCCCATTCTTTATCTAATCTGGTCAAGGCCTCCATATAAAAATAATCACCCCAGGAATTACACTCATCCACACCGTAATGGTTGCAGGTATTATAGGGGGAATGATTGGAATACGTACTATGGAGTACCAGGCCATTAGAAGAATCTTTATCCTTAACCGCATAATTATCAAAAAGGGATTTTATCATTTTCCCAGCAAGCAACTGATAACGCTCTGCTTTTTCCCTGTCTGTCAGATATTTGGCCATTTCCAGCATTCCACAGGCGGCAATGGATGCCGACGAGGAGTCCCTGGGCTGGTCAGCACCATCCGTAAACTCCAAATCCCAGAAAGGTACCATATCCTTTGGTAAATGGTTTAGGTAATATTCCGTAACTCCTTCAAACAACTTGATGTATTCTTCTCTGCCGGTATATTTGTAAGCCAGGGCCAAACCATAGATTCCCCAGGCCTGCCCTCTGGCCCAGGCGGAACCGTCCCGGTAGCCCTGACAGGTAGCCCCGTGATGCGGGGCACCGGTTTCCATATCAAAGAAAAACGTATGCCAGGTGGAAAAATCCTCCCGGATCACATTGGCCACTGCTGTTGTAATATGCTTCTGGGCAATCTCCCGATATTTTTCATCATGGGTTTCCTCTGTTGCCCAATATAATAAGGGCAAATTTAATAAACAGTCAATAATCAGCCGGTAGTTCTCCGGGGCATCCATTGCTCCCCAGGCCTGAATAAAGTTCCCTTTTTCGTGAAATCTTCCAATCAGCTGATCAGCCGCCAGAAGGGCCGCTTCCCGCCCCGTTTTACTGCCGGTGAGCTTATAAGCTGCCACACAGGAAGGGGAATACAAAAAGCCCATATCGTGGTGGTCAACTTCTATTTTCTTCACAATACGGTCATAAAAACTCTGCACCTGAATCTCCCCGGCAGCCTTTAACCGCTCATCGCCGCAAAATTCATAGCTCAGCCAGATTTCTCCGGTCCAAAAACCGGTAGTCCAGTAATTATTGGGAATGGGCTGATAAAAACCACTTTCACTATAGGCATTTTGAAATGCATCAGTAAACTGCGGCAGATTGTTAATCACCTGCCCTGCCGCAAAGGTCAGTCCATCCTTAATTTCTTTCTTACTGATAGGGCGTAAACCTTCCTCAAATTCTATCATTTCTGTCTTCCTCCTATCCCTTTAGGCCTGTGGATGCCACACCTTCCACAAAATACTTCTGCAAAAACAGAAATACCATCAGTACCGGTATTAATGATAGCACAGATCCGGCCATAATCAATCCATAATCGGAAGAATACTGGCTGATAAACATTTTCAAGCCCAGCTGAATGGTTTTCTTCTCCGGCGACTTCAGGTAAATCAGGGGACCCAAATAATCATTCCAGGTGGCCACAAAGGTAAAAATAGTCAGAGTGGACAGGGCCGGTTTGGACAGCGGCAGCATGATCCGGGCATAAATCCGGTACTCATTCATGCCGTCAATCCGGGCCGCCTCACATAAATCACCGGGAATCCCTTCATAAAACTGCTTCATCATAAATACTCCAAAAGCCGAAAATGCCTGGAGGCAGATAATTGCCAGCAATTTATCATTCAATCCCATTCTCCGCATCATGATGAACTGGGGCACCATGTAAACCTGCCAGGGCATGGCAATGGTGGCAATATAGGCAAAAAACAGTTTGGTTTTGTGCTTAAACTCCAGCTTGGCAAAAGAATAGGCGGCAAAGCTGCTGGTGAGCAATTGCAAAAAGGTCACTACCAGTGTCAGCAGTACCGTATTTTCCACAAACTTCAGCATCGGAATCTTAGTCCAGATGTTTTTATAGTTACTCCACCGGGGAACCTCCGGAATCCATACAAAAGGATTCATTTGAAAAACTTCCCGGTCACTCTTTATGGATGCCGACAACATCCATAAAAAAGGGATAATCATAATCACGGCGATTGTGATCAGAATCACATATACCGCTATTTTTCCTGCCAGTGCTTTTTTACGTTGTGATTTCATTCCGTCTCCTCCTGCTTAATCCTGATTGGCCTGGCCCCGGAACTGAATCAGGGTCACTGCCAGGACCAATATGAACAATACCATGGACACTGCACTGGAATAACCAAGATTCCAGTCAATAAATGCTTTCTGATAGATGTAATAAACCAGAACCGTGGCCGAAGTGGTCAATTCACCGCTTCCGCCCCCCGCCAGCATCACGGCGATATCATATACTTTAAAGCAATTGATGGTCAGCATGACCACAACAAAAAAGGTGGTGGCCTGTAACTGCGGCCAGGTAATATAACGAAACTTCTGCCAGGTATTGGCACCATCCAGTCCGGCTGCTTCATATAACTCTGCCGAAATTCCCTGCAGACCGGCAAGATAGATGACCATATAGTATCCCATATACTTCCATACGCTAAACAGGATCATGGAGAGCAGGACCAATCCGCCTGTAAACCACTGAGGCAGATTATCCTGAGACACGTTGAAGGTATTATATAAAACGCTGTTAATGGGACCCTTGGACGGATGGAAAAGCATCTTCCATACTGCGGTAATGGCCACCAGTGAGGCGACATATGGAAAGAACGACAGGGTTCGGAAAATCCCCCGTCCAAAGACCTTTTGATTCAACACAATTGCCAATGCCAAGGAAGCAATCATTGTCAATGGCACTGTACCGATACAGTATATAATGGTATTTTTCAATGCTGCTTTAAAAAAGATATCATCTTTTAACAAAGCAAAATTACCAAACCCTACCCATTTGATAGGATTGCTGCCATCCCACTGCATAAAAGCCAGAGCAAAAGCAAAGACAATGGGAATCAAAGTAAATACCGCAAAGCCGATAAAGTTAGGCGCAATAAAGGAATACGCCACCAAATCCCTTTTGGCTTCCCGGCTTAGCAGTCTGCCTGACCGCATTTTATCTATTTTTCTATGTAAAGCATCGATCTGTGCAATTTTTTTCCTTTTTGATTTCTTATTTGTTTCGGTTCTGACCGATTCAATCAGTGCTGTTAACTCCCTTTGAAGGATTTCTACTTTTTCCATTAATCGTCACACTCCTTATTTGTAATAAATATGGGGCCGGTGTTCCGACCCCATATCCGTTACCGGTAATTGTCTAATTACTGATTTAATATTTTGGATACTTCGGTATTCATTGCTGTAATACCTTCATCTATTGACATTTCACCTGACATGATACTGCCATGATAGGAATCCAGGGCGGAATTGATTTCCGAAACATTGGGGGCATAAGGTACTTCCAGATACAGATTGGATACATTCAGCGCTTCCTTGCTTTCCGCATCGGTGGGGAAGCCTTCCAGTCCGGTAATCAGTCCCAGTGCTTCAGCGGTCATGATGGCCGGGAAGTTTCCGGTAGCTGCCATTACGGCCGCACCTTCTTCACCGCTTGCCCATTTTACAAAATCCCATGCGGCATCAGGATTAGCCGATGCGCTGGTAACCGAAAGACCGGTAATGGTTCCCAGGGTGGAGCCGGCGGGAACACCTTCGGCATGAGGATATTTTACCATGCCCCAGTTGCCGCAAAGGCTGGCATCATATTCGCCGCTTTTAATATTGTTGATGAGGGTAGAGATAAACCAGGATCCCATATTCATCATTGCTACATCACCGCCGGAAAATGCTGCGGAGTAATGCAGACCTTCGGTCTTCAGATCGGTGTAGCTTCTGGTGACCTTGTCTTTTTCCTGATTCAGCACCATTTCATAATAAGGTTTGAAAAATTCATACTCGCCGTCTAAAATGGTGTGCTTTCCATCCAATACACCAAACAGCTGCACTGCTGATCTCCAGGTGTGGTAATGTGCGCCATATACCTGGGAGCCGAAAGTCGTGTCGGTCATTTTTCTGGCCAGCTCATCGTACTGCGCAAAAGTCATATCGTTGGTGGGATACGCCTCTCCGGCGGCATCAAAAAGATCTTTGTTATAGAACAATACCCAGAAATCGTTACGGAAGGGAAGTTCATATAAACTGCCGTCTACCGTAACCTGATCGGTAGCACCGGCATATTGGGCCAGATCCACGCCGCTGTCCTTAATGTATTGATCCAGTGAAATAATGGCATTTTTCTGAACCAGTGTGGCATAACCGGGAACGTCCTTGATGGTTACTACGTCAAAATCCGATCCCTGGCCGGATAATTCGGTAGCCAGTACAGTCATATAGTCAGTGGAGCCCAGATCTACCAGATTGATGGTCACATGGGGATTGGCGGCGGTATATGCATCAGCCATGGCCTGCCAGTATACGGTGGTTTCCTGATCCCAGATGGCCCATTTCAAGGTTACCGGATCTGCGGCCGCTTCTGCCGGTGCCGGTTCCTCAGCCTTGGCAGCGGGTTCTTCCTTCTGGGTTTCTGACGGTGTTTCTGCCACCGGTGCCGGTTCGGTTTTGCTTCCGCAGCCGGCAAGCAACGTTACTGCCATTACTGTCGAAAGTAATACACTCAATAATCTCTTTTTCATTTTGTTTCCTCCTTAAAATTGATGTCTATGTAACTCTGATGTCAGTATATATCTGTATACCCGCTCTTAACATGGAGATTTTTATGATTTTTATTCATAATTTATCCGTATTCAACGAACCGGCCGGATCAACATGTAATTTTTTTAGAAATCATATAAAATTTATTCCAATTTTTATTTTACCTGAAATAGCATCTGGAAATAGTGTATAATATGCTCATAACTTTTTAAACTGTAATATTATTGTTTGTGGAGAGGTTACTATGGAACGCAAAAAATCTTCCATCGGAATTCAAAAAAAAATATTGTTGATTACCCTCTCTTTTATTTTGGGGATGTGTATTATCATCACCACTGCCAGTAATTACATATTTCAAAAATATCTCCGGAACAGTCTGATCCAATCTACGGAAATTAACCTGCAATTTTTATCGGATAATATCAATAAAAGTATTGAGGGCATCCAGAAAATGGCCCGGTTCTGTCAGACCAATACTAATATCGCCGCTTACATAGAAGGCAATCCTGATCCTTCCGCGGTCTTGTCCATTTCCACTCATGACCGCCTGACGGAGGAGTTTAATAACAATACTTCCCAGAACTATATGCCCCGGGTGGTGGTAATCTGCGGGGACAATTATCTGCAAGTGGTGTCTGCACCCTTTTCCACCACTACGGATATTGCCGAAGCAGCTCCCACATTACCCTACTTTGATCTTCTATTAAATGATTCTTCCTATAATTATTCCATCGGTCTGGTTGACGATCCCTTTGCCATGTGGAAGCCCAAACCGGTGCTGATGATCATTCGTCCCATTACCTACCGTTATAATTCCGTACAGGGAGGATATGTATTGATCGAAGTATCATCTGATCTTTTCACGGTACCCCTGAGTAATTATAACGTAGCGGAGGATAGCTGCCTCTTTTTAACACTGGCCGATCATACCTATCTTTTTGCTGACGGAATCCTGACTGAAAGTGATTTTCCCGCCGAAAACAGCGATAATATCATTGTAACCACCCCCTTATCCATGCCGGACTGCTCCATCAGCCAGATGATCTCTCCTTCGGAGCTGACCAACCAGCAGCTCATCTACCGCCTGGTTCTGTTCGGCTCCATGATTGCCGTGATCATTGTGGGCATTGCCCTGATGATGATCCTGAACAGCACCATCCATGTGCCGGTGAAAAAGATCAGAGAACGGATGGATCACATCTCCGCCGGCGATTTCAGCCGGGATACTTCCATCGAATGGGATCACGAGCTGGGAGATATCGGCCGGGGCATCAATAATCTTTCGGAAAATGTCCTGCACCTGCTGGATAAACGGCTGGAAGATGAAAAGCAAAAAAGAGATCTGGAATACCAGATGCTGCAAAGCCAGATCAACCCGCATTTTTTATATAACACCCTTAATTCCATTAAATGGATGGCAACCGCCCAGAATGCCACCGGCATTGCCGAAATGACTCTGGCTCTCTCCCGGCTGCTGAAAAGTGTTTCCAAAGGTACTACCCTTTTGGTATCTCTCCGGGAGGAGCTTGACCTGCTGAACAATTACTTCACCATTCAGCAATACCGTTACGGCGGAACCATTTCCCTGACTGTTCAGATAGATTCCCCAGAGCTTTTTGACTGCTCAATCGTTAAATTCACCTTGCAGCCTCTGGTGGAAAACGCCATCTTTCACGGTATCGAACCCAAAGGCTGCAGCGGAAATATTACCATTCATGCGGCTTTTTGCGGAACCGATGAATTTACCGTTACCATTACCGATGATGGGGTGGGGATGTCGGCGGAAACCATCACAAAGGTTTTGAACACTCACCAGGAAACCTCCTCCACCTTTTTTAAAGAAATCGGACTTTATAATGTACATAAACGGATTCAATATCAATACGGTGAAAAGTACGGCATCTCCATTACCAGTGCCGAAGGGGAATATACCGCTATGACCATCTATCTCCCTGTCACGAAAGGAGGGCCAGCTGATGTATAAATTATTAATTGTGGATGATGAACCGCTGGTACAGGCGGGTATTTCTTCGATGCTGAACTGGAACGAACTGGAAATCGAAATCTGCGGAACGGCCATGAACGGTCAGAGTGCTTTGCAGATGATTGACCAGTCGGTTCCCGATATCGTCATCACCGATATCAAAATGCCCATTATGTCCGGTCTTGAGCTGACCCGTATTTGTTATGAGCGATATGGCAGCAGCCATCCCTCCTTCATTATCCTAACCAGTTACGAAGACTTTCAGATGGTCAAAGAGGCCCTTACTTACCAGGTTGCCGATTATCTTGTTAAAATCGAACTGACCCCCGATTCCCTCCGCGCCAGTATCACCAGGGTTCTGCAGATGCGGGCTAAAAATCGCGCTTATATAGGGAAAGATAAAGTCCCTTTTTCCAATATTCATTTGTTTTATGATAAGTTTTTTATCCGGCTTCTCAATAATCTGTTTGAGGACAAAGAGCAATTTACCCTCCAGGCCAGGGATCTGCACCTGAACTTTACATATTCCGGCTATGTCTGCTGCCACGGCGAAATCATCTGTGACAGCGCTGACACCATGTCCATCGAAAAACAGGTGAGCCTTTTCGGTTCTACCATGCAGATGCTGAAAGAGATTACCGGCAAGTATCTGCCCTGCTACAGTCTGGCTTTGGATGTGAAACATTTTGCCATTGTTTTCTGCTACACCCAGGCACCTTCTGATGATTATGAAAATGAGCTCCTTGGCATTTTAAAAAATGTCTTCCGCACCATCCACAATTATTACAATGTGGATTTTTACATCGGCACCGGCACCCTGGTAAATGCTCCTTTTGCCATTCACGAGTCCTACCAGTATGCCCGTCAGGCCTTTTGTTATGCCGGCGAGGAAAATCCCATTTCCTTTATCAGTCACTGCATCCAATCCGACCTGGCTCATTCCTCCTTCCACATGGCTTTATTCAAAGATAATCTGACCAAAGCCTTTGAGGAATTTGATGCGGATATTCTGTATCAGACCATTACCGAAATCACCGATTTGTTTTCCGCTCATCCCGGTCATCTCCTGCAGGCCATGGACGCTGCCTGCAACATCCTGTATCTGTCCCTGTCCCTGCTGCCGGGGGGCGAAATGGTCATTTCCGGTATTTTCAGCGACTACCCGGAAAACTACCGTTCCATTTACCGCCAGACCACCATGGAACAAATCATGGACTGGCTGCATTACTTCCGTGACAGCCTTTGTACTGTCTTTGCGGACCGGAAAAAAGACTACAAAAATCACATTGTTACCGGCGTCAAGCACCATATTCAGGAGCATCTTTCGGATCGCCTGACTTTAAATGAAGTTGCCGCCGTATTTGGCATCAGCCCCAATTACCTGAGCCAGCTTTTTAAGAAGTACAGCGACTTCGGTTTTAATGAATATGTAAATACCGAAAAAATAAAAGAAGCCAAACGACTGCTTGCCGAAGATCATTACAAAGTGTATGAACTGGCAGACATGCTTGGCTTTGAAAGTCCGTTTTATTTCAGTAAAGTTTTTAAAAAAGTGGAGGGTGTTTCGCCTTCGGAATATTTCCGCATAGATTAGCTATTTTCCCAACCAGCTTCTGATTGGGTTTATTTTCTTAGCCTGAGCAATGATTTCCTGCCGGTTGCTGGTCATGTATTCCTGCAGTTCCCACACTTCTTCATCGGTAAAGCCTGCGGATTTCTCAATGATACCGTCGGGTACGATTCCTTCCGCAAAATCACTGCCGCGTGAAAAAGACACCCGCACAAAATTTTTTTCATTCTTTTTCAGTACTCCTGATAATATCATATTAACCGCTTCCAATGTTTGCCCTCCGTTATTTCATCTCCTCAATATAAATACGAATCCTGTTTTCTACTATATCGGCTACTTCCTCGGCTGTCTTAACACCGCTGAAAAAAGCCTGCACTTCGGCCATGGCAATTTGGGTAATCTGTCCATCCCAGATACGTATTTTGTCTGCATTTTCCACCAGATTCCTTACTGCCCTGACATCCTCTTCTGTGGCGGCATAAATATCTGTTTCAAAAGAATCGATATATTGGGTTCCCTTAGGTATTTCTTTCTTATTTCCGTTCTCATCGGTTTCATAGGCCGCTTCCATTGCGCGTTTAAACTGCTTTTCCAAACTGCTCTTACGGATGGGGAAGCGATACAGATCCGGCTTTGACTGGAATTCCTCGGACAGCATACTGCTGATCAACTCCCACGCTGCCTCCTTATCCGCACAATTGCTGCTGACTGCTACCACAACACCGGAATCAATGAGAGAACCATTGCCATTCTCCGAAGGATATCCCGGAAAGGAAACCCGTTCTCCGAACAGGGCACAATTGGCCTGATAGTCCCCCACGCTTTGGATATTAATGGGCAAAAGCTGCATATCCTCTTCCTGTATTCTCCCAGCCAGATCATTATCATAAGGGTAATGGTCAAATTGATCGGCAAAATTTAACATTTGAATAAACAAATCCCGCCGGAACCCATCTTCACCTGCCGCCCAGTCAACAAGACAGTCCCCATTGGCCATAAGACACAGTTCCATAACCCTTACCTGGGATGGTTCTTCAAATACGCCTCCCTGCCACATAAAATCTTCCGCAAACATGATCATTTCATCCAGATTCCATGATCCCCGGTCTCCCAACAGCGCTTTACTTCCCGCCACGGTCAAAATCCGGTAGTTCAGCGGAATCCCATACAGTCCGCCATCCACTTCATAAGCGCCCAGGATATTTTCCTGGAAGTCGCTTCGTCTACAGGTTTCATCCTCATCCATATAAGGATACAGGTTCTCCAGGATACCCTTTCGGGCATATAAATCCATGGAAAACCGAACCGGCAGCAACAGGATATCCGGGCACTTTCCACTGATGATATCCGCATTCAGCAAAGTATTTCCGGCCTCATAATCCCCTTCCCCATATTCCTTAATCTCAATCCGGTAATCCGGATTGGATTTACTGTACTGAATAATGGTTTTCTTTAGAGAATTATCAATGGCGGTTGACATTCCCCCAAATATCAAGGTCTTTTTTTCAGGTTTCACCTGCTCCCCCTTTTTTTTCGGGCGGATCAGGGTAAGCTCATATTTCATTCCGGTTTCCGGATATTCCCGGCTCATCCACAATACGCTTCCATCTGCTAAGGGCAAAAGCTTCCCGCTATAGTCCGCATACATTTCAAAAGATGTCCACTGAAATTTTTCCTGACAGGTTCGGCTTTGGGTATCATACTCATAAACCCCGCTATCCGAAGCCAGAAGGATATCCCCTGCCCCACCGGCCGCAGTCCCTAATGGCAGCCTGACCTGCTGAATTTGATGCTGCGTTCCCAGCTCCCTGGTTTCGGTATCTACCTTTGCTATCGTTGTACCCAGGCTGCCATACCAGACCACATAAACCTGGCCCTCACTGCTGCTGCAGATATTGTTAGCATATCCGTCAAGTTCCACCCGAAAAAGCATATCACCGCTGGCATCCAGTACAAAAACTTCCTCATTCATGGTGATAAAGGCCCGTCCCTTCTGATCCAGCGTAAATGCTGTGGGATAGATGGTTTCCCGGTGTTCAAAATAATGGATAAGAGGCACGGCAAAAAACTGTTGGCCATTTTGGTCCACTTTTTTCCAAAACAGCTCTGTCATGGTAATGTTCGCATCTGTTCCTTCAAACTCCCCCACAAGTAGATCCAATGTCCCGTCTGCATTAGGAAATATCTTCAGGATGCTTTCTTTGTTTCCGATCTCATAGGGTATGACAACCGGATCACTCTGCTCTTCGGTAATGTCCATCCGAAATAATGCGCCGGTTACTGATGCTTCATCGGAATTTTCGTAATAATATGCATCATAATATAATGTATTTCCCTGTACCGCCAGCTCATTAATCCATGCATACTCAGGGAGGGCTATTTCTTCCGCAATATAGTCGTTTCCATCATCCTGTACCGCCTGCCTTTCTTTTGCCGGTAGCTCTTTCACTTTTGTCCCCTGGCTGCAGCCGGTGATTTGGAAGCATATGATGAAAACAAGTATATAGGCTATATTTTTCTTCATCCGAGTATTTACCTTATCCTTCGCTATTGGTCTATGATTCCAATAATACTTGCCGCATTTCCTCATGCATTTTCCACAATCCGCCTTCCTGATTGGACAGCAGGTTCAGGGAGATATCCCATTCAGGATAATAGGAAAACATGGCATCCACACCGGCATTAACACCCTCTTTATAAATGCATACAATCCTGCCGTCTCGCTCCAAAAACTCAAAGGCGTAACCCATTCTCCAAGTACAGCCGCAGGATGCCTCACGGGTAAATTCACAATGGGGCTGTAAAAAAGCCTTTGAAAGTTCCTGTGAAAGTAAAGTTCCCTTTTGAATAGCCCGCATAAACAGATCCAGATCACCTACCGTTGTATAGGCACCGCCATCCGGTGTACCAATAGGCGGATAAGAGTAAATGTTTTTCTTCCATTTAATCAATTCGCCCTTTTCATCTCTGATTGCAAAATACCCCTCCGCTGCTCCGGGACATAATTCATCCTTGGCATAAAATGCCGTATGATTCATACCGCAGGGCTTAAAGATTCGTTCGGTTACAAAGCTGCGGTAATCTCTCCCCGTCAGCTTCTCCAGGGCCAGCCCTAACAGCACAAAAGCGCAGTTATTATACCGGACATTGGTTCCGGCCTTAAAATTTGGCTCTTTACAGGCAAACTGGGGCAGAAAATCTTTGCATTCCCGGATGGAATAATTAGGCTTCTCAATAAACAATGCAGAATAGTCCTCACCGGCTTCTTCATCCGCATCGTCGGCAATGCCGGAAGTATGGCTCAGCAGGTGCTCCACCGTAACATCCGATGGAATCTTAGTTCCGGTGAGGTCAATGATTTCCGTAATCCGATCATTCAGCTTAATCCTGCCTTCTTCTGCCAGTAATAATATAGCGGCAGCCGTAAAGGTTTTGGTTACTGATGCGGTATCGCACATGGTATTTATGGTATTGGGGATGTTGTAATCCCGATTAGCCAATCCGCTGGCAGCGAAAAAAATGATCTCACTGCTGTTCTTTATCAGGCAGGTGCCGGAAAAGAAATCCTTATTGGCTAAAAATATCTGTTCTAATTTTTCTTTCATATTCTATCCTCCGCTACACTAATATGATACTGCAATAATTTACACTTGTATATCCCTTTTGCATGCTATGAACTGGCACTGTTATAACGTCTGATTCCGCCCCTCCAGACAATACATAACAAAACAGTAAATCCCATTACTACCCCAATACCCTGCCCGGCCATTTTTAATGTCATTTCACCGATCAAGCTTTGAACCGGAAGCGTTGCCATTATTCCGTAAGGTAAGATAAAGTAGAAAATCACCTTATATACACCATAAAAAGCAATCCCCGGAAGCTTCATGCATAAAGATAAACCGGCCTCTTCCAACTGCTGCATACTTGCTGTTGACACGATATAAAACGACACCGATCTAATCAGGACTTCCATCTCATAGTAAAATACAGCCATAATAACCAGCCAGAATATATATATCATTACCGTGTAACCGGTTATTTTAACTTCCGATTCCATAATTCCATATAAGATGATGCCAATACTCATAAAAATCAGCGGAATCGAGCCGACGCTTACTTTCTCAAAGGTCAGCCGCAGCAATGGACTTACCGGCTTGGATAAATACAGATCCATTTCGCCGCTTTTTACTTTGTCCGGTATACCATTCACACCGAAAAAGCACAGGGTCATGCTAATGGCATTTAAAAGGGAAAAGGTTCCGATATATAAAATCATTTCGCCGCTTCCCCAGGTTCCCACGGTATCCACATTGGCATATACTGCCTTAAAAACCAGTAATTCTACCGCAAACAGGCTGCCGTCAACCAAAAATGGTCCGAAAAAATCCAGCCGGAAAACCATCAATTCCTGAATGCGTAATCTGATCAATTCACGCAGCACACGTAAATTTTTTCTGATATTTTTCATATTCCCACCCCATCATACTCTCTCACATATGTTTCCCAGGTATACTTAATCACTATCTGCAGCACAATACACCATCCCGAAAGGATAACAATCCCCCGCAGTGCTTCCTCCTGACAGTAGCCCACCAGTAACATCGATGGCAGGTAGGTGATGTAGTAAAACGGCAATAATTTCATCACTTGTATAACGACATCGGGAAATAACGCCAAGGGTACAATACTTCCTGTAATCAGCTCAACCAGATTACTTTTTATCATCAGAAAAGTATCTATGCCCTGATACTTCAGGGTCAATAATCCCAAATAATAATTTAACTGCACCATAAAAAGCATCCCAATAATTATCATTAAAGCGGCACAAACTATCACCGTAAAACTATCGGTAAATACAAATTGAATCCGGAATATACCCATTCCTATTGCTGCTGCCAACAAATTGAAGAAAAAGTAAAAGAGCACCTTGCCGCTTTCCATTGCCACAAAATATCCCTGGATATTAACCGGTACGATCATATATTTTGAAAAAGTACCATTTCTGATACGCTGGTTGATTTCCCAACTGACGCCTGATGACATTTCTAATTGTGATAAAAACGAACTGATTATGTAATAGGACATCATTCCGTAAAAGGAAAATTCTTTAATGGTACTTCTTCCGGCAAAAATGATCTTCCAAAGAAGATAGGCAAACAGTATTTTGGTAACGGTGAAAAGCATATTAAAAATCACAGCAGCACGCCATACCAACTGCACCTTCATATATATTTTTGCTACTTCCCAATATTTACGCACCGGCCCCACTCCCTTCCTGATAAATCCGCTCAACAACCGTTCCCACCTCTTCTTCCTCAACGGAAATATCGCTGGGTTCATACTGCATCACTGCCGCTAATAACTCATTTGCTTTATCCTTGGGTACCATCAGGATTTTCTTAAAGGGATTATCCTCAATGAGTTCCGTTCCCGAAACATCAAACTTCAAGTCCTGAAGCGGCTTGTCAAAGGTAATGGTGATTCTTTTGCTCAATTGATACTTTTCAAATAAATCTTCGGTGCTTCCATCATAAATCTTCACGCCATGGTTCACCACAATTGATCGCTTACAGAGTGCTTTGATATCCTCCATATAATGAGAGGTCAGGATAATGGTGGTACCCTTTTCTTCATTTACCTCTCTTAAAAATTTCCGGATCTGCTTTGACGCGATGGCATCCAGCCCGATGGTAGGTTCATCCAGAAAAAGTATTTTGGGATTGTGCAGCAGGGCAACAATAATCTCCATTTTCATCCGTTCTCCCAGGGAAAGAGTTCTCACCTGCACATCCATTAGTTCCTTTACGCCAAACAGTTCTGCAAAATACTCTTTATTTGTAATAAACTCTTTTTCCGGGATTTCATAAATTTCCTTAAACAAACGCAGGGTATCATTCACTGTCAGCTCAAAAAACAACTGGCTTTTTTGGCCCATGACAACCGCATATTGCTTTTTAAACTCGTTTTTCATTTCATTGGGATAAAATCCCAGTACTTGGATTTCTCCGCCGGATGGGGCGATGATTCCCGTGAGCATTTTGATCAATGTTGTTTTTCCGGCTCCGTTGGGACCGATAAGCCCGATAAATTCGCCTTCCTCTATGGTAATATCCACCTCATTTACAGCCCTTTTTTCTTCATATTCTCTTTTCCACAGACCTACGATGCTGCCTTTCAAACCGGCCTGCTTCTTGTATCTTTTAAAGGTTTTTGACAGGTTCTTTGTTTCTACAATTTTGTTATTCATTTACAGTTCCTTTCTGATTGGGGATTACCATACAATACCGTTATTTTTTACACAATATCTCAAAATAGGCATAAAAAAGCCATAGAGTACCTGCACATGACAAATACTCTATGGCACAAAAGAATCTCTTTTATGATTCCCCGCCTGCGGGATCGCCTTTATTCACAAAATGCGAGGAAAGAATAAAGCGCAATCTCTTATAAATTAAAAATAGCACGACAATACGTCATGCTGATTTATAAATCTATATACAAAAATAAGCACATGTATGGTAAAGTTTTAAGCAATATTCAGTTTACAATATTCTCCGTTACTCTACTTTTCATCTTTGTGCTCTCCTTTGTTTTTTCTTAATTCTACTCCATACTTTATTCGATGTCAATTACTAAAAAATTATAGACTTCACTTTCTTTCTATGCTAAAATATTTCTACAAGTGAGGGGTGATTAACATGGCATTAACGAATGGGGATTTACTTGCAATTTCTAATTTATTAGATAAAAAACTGGATGCAAGATTAACGCCGATGGAAGAGAGACTAAAACGAATTGAAGTTGATTTACTTGAAAACAATGTCATTCCGAGATTAAACACAGATATTTTAAAAGCTGTAGTTGCAGAGCATAGTGAAAAATTACGCAAAATATCATAAATATATACAAAATCAGGTGTGAAGTCCATTAGGATCTCACACCTTTTCTTTGCTCTTACACTCAACCGGCAAGCTTCTAACCTATTTTTTCAAACACCAGAGGACACCCAAGCACCGATTCAAAATACATTTTTTCGCCTTTACTATCGATCACTTCATCCCCACGTTTCCATTGGCCACGGGGTACATATATTTCCCTGCCCGAACAATTCTTCTGATAAACCGGTCCCACCAGAAGTTTATCTCCTACCATAAACTGATCGATCAGCTTTTCCACCGGTTCCTCGGGATACTCATAGCTCATATACCTTACTACCGGTTCCCCGGTCACCGCTGCCATCTCCACAAAGTGGCAGATTACATCCAGATACTGCTTTCTAAACTCCAGACTTTTTAAGATAAGCTGGAAATTCTCCTGGCTTAAAACCCGGAAGGGTGCCGCCGAAAATTGAATGGCCGGCATCAGACAGGCGATTTCACAATGCCTGATAAAAAGTTCCTGGTCCAGGCTGCTTGCTTCGGCTTCCTGGAAATTTACATATTCCCCGCCGCCGATCATGTCTGGGCAGCCAAAGGGATGCCCCGTCAGCCCCTGCAAAAGAATATCCGGAATCAGTGATGCGATTCCATTTTCCCCCCAGGAATGATCCTTATCACACAGCCTCTGCAAAAGGCCGTAACCACCGGCCCCAAAGGTCACACGGTATTCATTGAATTTAAACTGTTCACCGAATTTTGCCCACAAATTGGAGTACTCATCCGGAGTCAGATTCTGAAAGGCCACATTATCATTACCATAGTGAATGCTGTCTCCGCCGTCAAACTTGAAACCGTCCACACCAATGTCCTGCAGCGCTCCCAATTGCTCACTCAGCCACTCTCTGGCCTGGGGATTTGACATATCCAGAACGGCGGAACAGCCATTCCACCATTTTGTTATGTACGTCTCCCCATCTTTTTGCCTTATCAGAAGCCCTCTTTTTACCAATTCCCGATATGCTACCGTATCCGGCGTGATGTAAGGGCAGATCCATAGCATGACTTCAAATCCCATTTCATGCAGTGCCGCAATCATTTCTTTAGCATCTGCAAACTTTCCGCTGTGAAATTTCCATTCCCCATAATATTCTGCCCAGCCATCATCGATCATCAGCACTCCGGCCGGCATGCCGTGAGACAAAATGCTCTTGGCATACTCCAGAATATCTTTTTGATTCTGATGAAAGGTAAACTCGATCCAGGTGTTATAAATAACCTTGTTAAACAGTGTTTTGGAGGGGGTAATCTGGTGAAACGGAAAATACTCTTTCATCGCCGCCAAATACGCCTTTTTCAAGTTACCATAGCCGGCCTTTAGGACTGTATCATCCGGGAATTCCATTTCCCCCTTGTGAAAAGCAATCTGAAAGCCGGACTTGCGCCAAAGGAATCTTCCTTTGCTGGATACCAGCAGGGGCATCGCCTGATTAGGAGTTTCATTGCTCCGAAAATCCAGGATGCACTCACTTTCAGTATCCAATGGCATTTTTAAACCATATTTCACACAGGTTCCATACCAGTATTCATTCTCTAATATTTTTTCTTTCATACAGTCCTGTTCCTTTGAATCCCCATTATTTTTTATTAGCCATAAATTCGTCAAATTGTTTTTGTACTTCGGCAATATAATCATCCATTCCGGCATTTTTTAACTTATCAATGGCGGCATCATAATTTTGATCAAAATCCACAAATCCGTTTCTGATGGGAGCCAGGTCGTTTTGACACACTTCCCACATAGCCGTTTCGATTTCTTTGACATTTTCATTATTAAATATAAATCCGATGGCATTAGATACTTTGGCCTCATCATCCCAATGCTGGTACTGATTGATATAGTCCTCATCCACATCCGGTGTGAAAACCGTATAGTTCTTATTGCGGAACATCCATTCATAGAAGAAATCATTGGTTACCAGGCGGTTGATCCTGCCGTCTACCATCTCATAATCGGTTCCTTCCACGCCGTAAATGGCAAATAAGTAATTCTCCTGAGAAGAATAAATCCAGTTGATAAATTTCATTGCGCCTTCCGGATTGGCAGCCGTGTAGGGAATTCCCAGAACCTCTCCGCCGGTAGCGGTAATATAACGGGGCTTCTCATCTGCCAACATGTAATTCTTTAATACCGAATCCGGTGCATTTGCCTTTACCGCACTGGCAATTTCAGTATCTTTTCCAAAGGAACCTTCGGTCCAGATATATAAGCCGGTCTGCATCCGGTTGGTTCTTTCATTGTAGTTGGTGGACAATTCGTCGGCATACATTCCTGAAGTAAACATGTTCCGGTTGAATTTGGCTACTTCCTTGAAAGCATCGGTTTCATAATAGCTGTAAACTTTTCCGGTCTCCTCACCGTATACCACTGTCTCTTCCTTGGCCACAAAGGTATATTGTTCCGGCTGATAATATCTGGTCAACGGCTTGAAGATAATATCCCCGGGGCCTTTCATTTCAGGGTGCAGCTCTTTTACCTTGGTTGCATAATCAATCAGATCATCGGGTGTATTCAGATCGGTCATCCCCACTTCATCCATTAAATCCTGGCGTACCGTAACAAACTGATACATTCCTGAAGAGGAAGAAAAAGAGGATGGAATACCATATAACTGACCATTTACTTTGGCACCGGCGATGTGTGATTCCGGTATTACCTTAAGCAGATCCTGGCCATACTTACTGAGCAGCTCATCAATCGGCTGTGCCTGCTTTTTGTTAACAATCTGGGAAAGGTTGGGCAGTCCGTCCCAATACAAATCAATGGGTTCATTAGCTGCCAGCATAATATCCTTCTGCTCCCAGTAGGAATCCCAGGGAACAAAAATCATTTTTACCTTTAAATTAAGATCTGCTGCCATTTTCTCGGCAAATTCATTTTCAAGAAACGAAGTCATCCGATCCGACTCATCCCCGGGATATAAAATTGTTAATGTCTCCAGCTCTCCCGAAGAACTTCCTTTTGCTGCTCCCCCACTGCTTTTACCGCATCCTGCCAGTAACCCGGTTACCATAATCAGCGTTAAGGCAATTGCTAATAATTTTTTAATTCTCATAAAAAAGATCCTCCTTAAAATAATGTTTATGTTAAGCTTATTTGCTTTCCACCAAGTGAAACGGTTCTTATTCTTTTACTGCACCGGTCATAATACCGTTGATAAAGAACCTTTGAACAAAGGGATATAAAAAGATGATGGGACCGACGGTAATAATGGTCACCGCCATTTTTACCGTTTCCGCCGGCAGCGATATATTTGCTGCCGCTCCGGCCGGAACGGTTCCTGAACTGATGGCATTGACATTGGATAAAATGTTATATAAATAGTACTGCAGTGAAAATAAGTTCTTATCCTTGATAAACATCAGCGAATGCCACCAGTCATTCCAATATTGCAGCGCATACATTAATCCGATTGTCAAAATTCCGGTTTTACACAAAGGCAAAGCTATTTTATAGTAAATTTGAAAATAATTGGCTCCGTCAATTTTGGCCGCTTCATATAAAGACGGCGGAATATGGGAAAAGTAAGTCCGCAGTAAAAACATGTTCCATACGCTGAAAATCGATGGTACGATCAAAGCAAAAATATTATCTCTTAAATGATAGTAATTCACGCACACGATGTACCATGGTATTAATCCGGCCGAAAAGATTATTGTGAAATTACAGATAAAAGCAATCACATTCCGATATTTTAATGTCCTAATGGAGATGGCAAAGGAAATCATCGAAGTAACCAGCAAGGCTCCCGCCGTTCCCGCCACTGTCACAAAAATGGTCACTCCATAAGATTTGAGAATCTTCTGGCCACTATGGGCGAAAATATAAATATAGGTATTAAAGCTGAATCCCTGAGGAAACACGGAATATCCATTCAGTATGACATCTCTTTCGGTCGATAGCGAAACACTCAGTGTCAGGATTAAAGGGTATAAACAGATTACTGCAAACACGCCCAGAAACAGGTAAGCTATGGTTGTTAATACGTGGTCTTCAACTGATTTTTTTATTCTCATGTCAGAACAACCCCTCTCCGTCGTTTATTTTTTTAGCAAATTTATTGGCCAGAGTTACCAGTATCAACCCCATAATGGACTGATATAAACCTATCGCCGTGGAATACGAGAAGCCCAAGGTTTTCATGGATGAATATACATAGGTATCAATAACCGTAACGGCATCTTTCAGACTGGCATTATCGCCGACTATACCATAAATCATCCCAAAGTCACCGTAAAAGATCCGGCCCACACTCAACAGCACCAGAACCACCGCCGTTGACTTTAACATCGGCAGGGTAAGGTATATAATTCTCTGAAACTTATTGGCGCCGTCAATTTCCGCTGCTTCAAACAGTGATGCATCAAAACCTGCCATGGCGGCCATATAAATAATGGAATTATACCCGCTCCATTTCCATACGTTGGCAAAAATAATAATCGGTTTCCAGTATTGAGGGGACGCATACCAGCTGATGGCTTCCAGCCCCATCATCTCACGCACCTTGTTAACCAGTCCCACATCCCTTGCAAAAAAGCCGTAAATAATGGCACCCACCACTACCCAGGAAAGAAAATAAGGAAAAAACATCGCACTTTGGGTAACCTTTTTAAAGAATTTTCCTTTTGCTTCATTAAAAAAGATGGCGATACTGATGGGTATGATCAGCCCGAAAATAATACCGAAAACATTGATGATGATAGTATTATAAGTAACTCTCTTGGCCATATCGTTGCCGATAAAGAAATACTTAAAGTTGGCAAGCCCCACAAACTTACTGCCGAAAATCCCGTCCACAACGTTATAATCCGTAAAGGCCATCCAAATGCCGGTGAAAGGAATATAGCAAAAGAGCAGTAAAATTGTTAACGCCGGCAAACACATTAAATATAAAATCCTATTTTCCTTCAGTTCCTTTAAAACTCCGCTCCTTTTTTTCATACTTCCGTCTCTCCCATTCTCATTGCCACTCTTTTTTTATCTGCTTTTTCAGTTTATCAATGTCGATGACTTCCCCGCTTATTCTGGATTGCTCCGCAGCATAGGCCATGATATGACTTTCAACCGATTTATTGATGGAAGATTTGCTGACCTCACCATCTGTTTTCATCAAGGAAATAAAATCCGACATCAATCCGGAATCCCCGCCTCCGTGTCCGCTGTTTACAACCTCCGGATGAATCACCCGTTTTTCATAGGCAGCATTGGCATTGGATGCAAACCGTGTCACTTCAATTTTGTTTAGCCCATCATCCCCGGCTATTTCACCATGTTCGCACATTACCCTGATGGATCTGCTGATCCGGTTTGTAAAGCCGCTGAGTTGAAAACCGGCAGTTACTCCGTTTTTAAATTCAATGATGGTCACCTGATGATCACAGACATCATTTTCACAGCGGTAAACACAACGGCCATAAGGACCTTCCGTAAGTGCCTCCGTAAGCGCTTCTTTGGTTTGGGTCGCGGCTACCTGGGTGGCCGGCCATTCTCCGGCAATGGGCAGATAGACCTTTCGGGCATCAAACCGGCATTCCGGAGCCGCTTTACACTCCAGGCATCTCATCCCGCTGCCGGCCGGAGCATTTCCTTCTTTAAAATAAGTCAGATCGCCAAAAGAAGATATTCTGTGTGCTTCACTTCCTACCAGCCAGGTTAAAATATCCATATCATGGCATGATTTTTGCATAATTAAGGGACTGGATAAGGCTTTTTTGCTCCAGTTTCCCCGGACAAAGGAATGAGCCAGATGAAAATTTCCGATATTCTCACTATGTTCAATGGTCACCACTTTACCCAGCTCATTACTGTCAATAATGGATTTAATGGTGGTAAAAAAATGGGTATATCTTAACACATGGCAGACAATTACATGAAGGCCTTTTTGATTGGCCATTTCCATAATTTCCAGACATTCTGTCGGATCTGGAGATATGGGCTTTTCCAGTAGGATATGATACCCGCATTCCAGTGCTTTTATGGTCTGTTTGTAATGATCTTGGTCCATTGAAGCGATGACTACCGCATCGGCTAATCTTCCCCGGTTAAAAAAGGCATCGGTATTGTCAAATAACATGTGTTGAGGTAAATGCAGCGATTCTGCCGCAAACCTTCTTCTTTCTTCTGAGGGATCAACCACAGCTGTAATTTCCACATCCCCATATGTATCTGCATATTGTGCGTAGATCATTCCCCGTTGTCCCGCACCGATTACCGCTAATTTCATATATGTTCCTTTCCAAAACCATTTTTCATCACCCAACATATCAACTGTTCATATTCTAATGATAACACAATACTTTCGTCATTTATACATATTATTGTGGGGCGGATAAGTTGTTTTGTGTGTATTATTCAACAGTAAATCTTTAATAAAGAGCCGAAATATGTGCACTTTGCCTCCATTGGAATCCGGCATCATTTATACTGCGCATCTCCATATCCACACAAATAAACTGTTTTCAACCACATTCTGTATGTTTTCTCCCAATTAATGATATTTTTGCACTATTGATGTCAACTCGTCCCAGTTCTTTTCCATCTCTGCCACAAGCTTTAATTGTGTTCTGGCACGATCCAGGTTCTGGCCTTCCCGGTGAATCTTAAAATATACATCTCCCTGCAGGTAATCTGTCAGAAAGCGGATCCCACACTCCAGGGTCATCATCTTGGCACCCACCGGCAGCAGTCTTCTTTCTTCTTCCCCTAAAATTCCGCCACAGCCTTCCAGAAAGCCTTTGGTATATAAGTCGAAAAGCTCCAGATTAAGCTTAACCTGATCAAGCTTTTTTTCATCCTCAGCCGCCGTACTTGCCCCAAAACGGATTGCATCCCCATAATCGGTTATGGAAAATCCCGGCATTACCGTATCAAGGTCAATCACGCAAAGAGCCTTGCCAGTCTTATTGTCGATCATGATGTTATTTAGCTTTGTATCATTATGCGCAACCCTTAAAGGTATCCTTCCGGACCTGCAGGCATCCATTATCCGGTGCGTAAATTCCTCCCGTGCCATAATGAAATCAAGCTCAGCCATTACTCCCCCAACTCTTCCCATAATATCTTCTTTTTGTGCTTTCTTTAAATTCTCCAGGCGCATCGGTGTATTGTGAAAGTCCTTGATGGTTTCATATAACGTATGAGCCGGATAGTCATGGAGCCGTTTCTGAAAACGCCCAAAGGCAAGAGCACTTTGGTAAAAATCCCCGGTCTTTTCGACCAAATCATAAGTAGTGGCGTCTTCAATAAAAAGATAAGCCCGCCAATAACATCCCTGGCTGTCTTTATAAAAAGATTCTCCGGTCCTGGCCGGCACAATATTCAGCGTTTCTCTGTTTACATCTCCTTTATCCCTGTTAATTTTATCTTTCATAAAAGCTGTCACACCCTCGATATTTTTCATCAACTGTTCCGGACTGTGAAATACTTCATGGTTTATCCTTTGTAAGATGTAATGGTTTTGAACCCCACTCTGCAGCTGCGTACATACTTTAAAGGTATCATTGATATGGCCATTGCCAAAATTCTTATACCAAACACATTTTCCGCTAAAATGCATCTGACTGATGACTTCTTCTATTTTTGAGCAGTATTCTTCTCTTGTCATATGCTTTATCTGCCTTTCCCTTTCTTCTTCATAGCCCCTCTATAGTGTTCCACTGCGGCCTTAAATTTTTCAATATCTTTTTCCGAAATATAGGGGCCTGTTCCGATTTTATCCACATCTTCTTTTAGCACAAACATACTTACCGAATTAAAACGTTCACCTGTTTTCATATAATCTATTGCCGCTTTTTGCAGGGAACTTTTGCCGCTTAGCTTTGACAAATCTCTTTCACCGTCAAATAACTGGTGCAGTAACATATCATCATTATTTTTGGTGGGATATAAATAAAATTGTCTTTGAACCTTTATAATATTACTTTTCTCATCATCCATGATCAGGGAAAGTCTGGAATCATAAAGCCAGCTTTCACTCCAAAAACCTTTTACAGGCACTTCACTGAAGTAGGACGCGTAAAATTCCAGTGCCAGCTTCATGGAATTTTTTACTCTTTCCGGGTTATACCCTTCCCCTTCGGGAATATGAAGAGCCAGCAGCACATCGCCTTTTTTCAGTACCGGCTCCCAATCTGCTTTGGCCAGTGTTACCGTACTCCTCTCCAGAAACCCCATTGGATTGATTGGATTTGCCTGTACCATGGAACTGTCTTCCTCCCATTTTGAACAGGTTTTTCCGTCTTCATCATAAATTTCATTGGTACCGTTTACCTGTCCATCCCGCCTGAATTGAATACCTCCCTGCTGTAATGCCATGACGCTCCCATTGCGTCGGTTACGATAAACGCATATTTCCTCCTCCAATTTACATGGGATAAAGTAGAAGCGATCCAGCCGGAAAATAGAACAGGTATAAAAATTGATATCCCATTGGAAATCACTGACTGTAACATCATCATGCAGAATCCATTTTTCAGCCTGCCTGCGCAGGGGCACAAAGGGGATGTCCTGATAATAGTATCCCGGAAGACCTCTCTGTACAAGCATCTCCATGGAAGGCTTTATGCAGGCCAATAATATCAGAAACTGATAATATTCCCCATAACGCTCCATACATGCCGGCTCCACATTATGATAATAGTCATCCTCATAACGCTTTTTGGCCCGGCACATATCCCATATTAAAAATTTCGTAAAAAAACATAAGATACTATCTTTTTCGATTTCTGCCAAAGCTTTTTTCATCTGCTCTATTTTAGAAGCGGGCACCTTGTATTTACTTAAGACTTCTGTCAGAAAGCTTTTGTCAATAATTTCCTGCTGCTCATCATATAAGTTATAATAACATTCAATTCCTTCCGGTAAATTATGAAAACCGCAATAACTTATGCATTCCGCATATGTATATCTTTTCTCCTGCATACCCGTTCTCCTTTATTTTTAATACTATTATCATAACATTTGACCTTTTAACTTCTATACTGTTTTGATACTTTTTCTTGTCCTTTTGTGTGTATTTAATTTGCAAAAACCGGCCCGCACATGCTATAATATCCAAGGAAAGTATCAGAATCAGAGCAGATAAAATGAGCAGTTCTAAATAAACCTGGAACTGCTCTGAATGTGATTCTTTCCTATTGTACCAATTCGCGAAAAAGTAGCCGAAGAACTACAGGAAACCAC
>JAVBUF010000102.1:0-17645 GCA_031555615.1 Lachnospiraceae bacterium
GGGCAGCATTCCCCTCCGCCAGCGTAAAACTGACCTTCTTATAAGTACTCTGCTGTAAATCGGCAATCTTCTGCTTACTGATGATCCGTCCTTCTTTGATAATGGCAACCTTCCCGCAAATCCGCTGGACTTCACTTAAAATATGGGAAGAAAATAATACCGTTGCACCATTCTTATTTTCCTTCTCGATCAGTTCGAAGAAGGTTCGCTGCATCAGCGGGTCCAGACCGCTTGTAGGCTCATCCAGAATGATCAGCCGGGGGGAATGCAGCAGCCCTTGAACGATTCCCACTTTCTTTTTATTTCCCAGACTCATATCCTCGATTTTTTTGTTCAGATCCAGTTCCAGCGCATCGGCCAGCTCCCTGATCCTGGCCATGCAATCCTTCCGGTAAAAGCTGGCGGAATATTTCAGCAGATCCATAGCCTTCATGTTATCATAATAAAACACTTCACTGGGAAGATAGCCCACCTGCTCAAGGATCTTCACCTTTTCCTTCTCACAGTCCATACCAAAAATAAATGCCTCTCCGCTGGTTTTGTGAATCAGCGATAACAGGGTTCGGATGGTGGTAGACTTCCCCGCTCCGTTAGGGCCGATAAATCCATAGATTTCCCCTTCTTCCACTTCCAGATCCACATCGATAATGCCCCGGGCTTTCCCATAAGATTTGGTCAGTTTTCTGGTTTCAATTACATGACTCATTTATACCTTCCTCCCTTTATATCCGACTTGGTTAATTCAATTGTAATCCATTGACCAAAATAAAAGAAGCCTCATTTTTATGAAGCTTCTCTTTTATGTAAGATTTAATATAAATGCTTCTATATTGGCATTTGCTGTATATGACCAATTATAGTATACTGAAACTGTCTGAATCTAATGGAGGGTATTTTTGAAAGTGAATCGTGAAAAATATAGAAAGCTTTTTTTATCGACTTTTCAGATCAGCGCCTGTACTTTTGGCGGTGGCTTTGTCATTATTCCGCTGATGCGGAAGAAATTTGTGGAAGAGTTAAACTGGATTGATGAAAATGAAATGATGGATTTAACGGCTATCGCCCAGTCCTCGCCGGGAGCAATTGCCGTCAATGCTTCCATTCTTGTGGGCTATCATGTGGCCGGTGTTCCCGGTGCTTTGATCACCGTATTGGGTACGGTTTTGCCGCCCCTGATTATTATTTCAATTATTTCTTTCTTTTACACCGCATTCCGCGACAATGCTATTGTCAACATGGCTATGACAGGTATGCTGGCGGGTGTGGCTGCAGTCATCTGCGATGTTGTGATTACTATGGGAAAAGGAATTTTCAGGCAGAAACGAATTTTACCGGTGGTGGTACTGTTGTCCTCTTTTATTGGAGTTCGTTTTTTTAATATTAATATTATTTTGATTATTCTTATTTGTGGTGCAGTGGGAGCGGCAGATACTATTTATCAAGATAAAAAGACCGGAAAGGAGCCGAACAGACATGATTTACCTTGAATTATTATGGAGCTTCTTTCAGATTGGGTTGTTCAGTATCGGCGGCGGCTATGCGGCTATGCCATTGATCCAGCATCAGGCGGTTGACCTCCATCCATGGCTGACGATAAACCAGTTTGCGGACATTATGACGATTGCCGAGATGACCCCCGGACCCATTGCAATTAACACAGCAACCTTTGTGGGAATCCAAGTGGCTGGAATCCCCGGAGCGATCATTGCCACCATCGGCTGTGTTCTTCCATCCTGTGTAATTGTTATGATCCTGGCCTATATCTATTATCGCTTCCGGGGCCTGAAAATGGTTCAGGGAATCCTGGCCGGACTTCGCCCCGCAGTAATTTCCATGATTGCCTCCGCAGGGCTTTCCCTGATTATTTTGTCGTTCTTCGAACAGCAGGAACCACCTGTTGCTGGGAACAACATCAACTATATATCTGTTCTAATTTTCGGAGCCGGTCTGGTGATTCTGCGAAAGTGGAAAATCAATCCTCTTTATGTGATGGGTGGTGCCGGTGTGATAGGTATATTGCTGTATTCTATCAAATGATATAACATGGAGATGATTATTACAAAAGAAAGGATAAGGAGAGAGAAAATGATGGAAGCAAACAGCACCCTGGTAATGATCGGGGACTCTATTACCGATTGCGGGAGAAATTATGATGCCGAGCCGGCAGGATGGGAATCCTTTGGCGACGGTTATGTCAATCTGGTCAATTCGGCACTGATCGCCTTCGCCCCGGAATTAAAGATTATGGTGGTCAACAAAGGAATCAGCGGCAATACTATCCGTGATTTGAAAAAACGGTGGGAAAAGGATGTTCTGGCGCTGAAGCCGGATTACGTCAGTATCATGATTGGTGTAAACGATGTCTGGCGTCATTTCGACAGTGCTCCCTTTGCCAAATTTAATCAGGTGGAGGAAGGTGAGTACGAAGCAATATATCGGGATCTGATTGAGCAGACCCTGCCCCATGTAAAAGGGATTTATGTTATATCACCTTTTATCATCGAACCAAATAAAGAAGAGGAAATGAGCCGGATGGTTCGGAGATTTGCGGAAATCGCCCGAAAGCTGGCAGCAGAATATAAGCTGCATTATGTAGATGTTCAGGCGGCCATGGATGCCTTTCTGGAAAAAGCCCATTCTTATGTATTAACACCGGACCGGGTACATCCGGTGCTGTCGGGACATATGATTATCGCCAAAACATTTTTGGATGCGATTGGATTTGAGCGATACCATCACTAGGTATCCGTTATCAAATTTATAAACTACCCGTGTTTCAATGTATTTTTTTATTCGTTTCATCAATTACTTGTATTTTTTTTCATTTTTGTTATAATTATATTGAAATATTACAATCAATTTCAATAGAAAGGATTTTAAAATGAAAAAAATCATTGCACGCAAAGAATATTTGGCCCAACTAACAATGTGGCGGCAGGAAGAAATGATCAAAGTTGTTACAGGTGTTCGACGGTGCGGAAAATCCACTTTATTTGAGTTATATATTGATAAATTAAAATCCGATGGGATAGCTGCTGAACAAATCATCTATATTAATCTGGAGGATGTGGATTATGCAGATCTTTTAGACTATCAACAGTTGCACCAGTATGTGAAGACCCGAATGCTCCAAGATAAATGGACATATGTATTTATTGACGAAATCCAAAACTGCAAAGGATATGAAAAGGCCATCTCCAGTCTTTATCTCAAAAAGACTCTTGATATTTATATCACTGGCTCCAATGCCTACATGCTTTCAGGAGAATTAGCAACTAAGCTCACCGCCAGGTACATTGAAATAGATATGTTACCGCTTTCCTTCCCGGAATATAGTGAAGCTGTTGAGACCAAAGACAGGCGGGAACGCTTTTATCAATATATGAATATGGGGGCATTTCCATATTCAACCCGCTTTGTTGATAATTCTCTTGCCCATAGTCAATACTTAGAAGGAATATATAATACTGTTCTGGTAAAAGATGTGATGACCCGGGAAGGCCTTAAGGATATCACTTTAGTAAAATCCATAGTCAGTTTCCTTGCCAGTAATGTAGGAAGTCCTGTATCGGCAAAAAAAATTGCCGATATGCTCACATCCGGCGGACGTCCCACCGGTTCTGCTACTGTTGATACCTATTTGGAAGCCTTAAGCGATTCATACCTGTTTTATAAGGTTAACCGGTATGATATCAAAGGGCGAATGCATCTTAAAACCGAAAGCAAGTATTATATCTGTGATACCGGTTTGCGGAATATGATACTGGGAACAGAAGGAAAAGATATTGGACATCAAATTGAAAATATTGTCTATCTTGAATTACTGCGCCGCGGATATACTGTCAATATCGGAAAAGCCGGACGCGAAACAGAAATAGATTTTGTCGCTGTTCGTAATAAAAAAACAGAATACTTTCAGGTCTCAGCCTCTGTATTAGATGAAAGTACTTTGGCACGGGAACTTAGGCCGCTGAAACAAATCAAAGATAATTACCCGAAATATCTGATTACACTGGACGAGTTTACCGGTGACTATGACGGAATTCAACAAATCAATCTGATTGATTGGTTAAGTGACACATCCAATTAGTTTATCCTTTCGTTCCTCCTGCCCGGACCAGTTCCCTTTGTCCGTACAGTATAAAACCGCCGATGATCAGCAGTATTCCCGTAACAATCAGCAGCCATTCGATTTTCACAGCATCCCCCATGGGTCCAAAAAGAGCTGTTCCAAGGGGCATGGCAATTCCATTGATTATGGCCGTCACGCTGAATACCCTTCCCATCAGATTGGGTGGAATTTTCACCTGCATCAGCGTCATGCTTGGGGTATTATACAGGGGCATGGTGCAGCCGCAAAATAACATCACCCCCAGGTACACCCAAAAATTCCCGATCACACCGAACAATACCGTAGCTGCGCCGAACAGCAGCCAGGAAAGAACCATGGTATGCACTTTGTTCCTAAATCCGCCCCAGATGGAAATAGCGATACCACCAGCCATCATCCCCACCGAAAAAGCGATTTCAATGGCTGTCAGCCGCCATACATCCTCCCCGAACGTCCGGGTCACCTGAAGCGGCGTCAGCATTGCCGCGGGAGAAGCTAACACACAAAAAACCGCCGTAAAAATAAACAACGTTTTCAGCCAGCTCTGACTACCGATAAAGCGCAGTCCCTCCGCAATTTCATGTAAGTAGGCTTTGGCCCCCGCCTGGTGAGCCTGTACGTCAGGCACACCGGTAACCTTTACAAAGAAAAATACCGTGGCGATTCCGATTACGGCGGTGACAACATCGATGAAGAAAATATACTGAATCGGCAAAAAAGTCAGCAGCGCTCCTGCTGCCATGGGTGCGGCAAACATGGTCAGCGATTGCGCCGTACTCTGGATGCCGTTAAACCGATCCAGGTGCTCCTCCGGCACGATTTGCGGAATCAGCGCGCTGACAGCAGGCATCTGCACACCCTGACCGATGCTTCGCGCCATAACCGCCACAAGCAAAAGCCCGATACTCTGAATGCCGGACATATAAAAAACAGCGACAAAAAGCGTGATCAGGGCGATCACGGCGTCGGCGATATTCACCAGATATTTGCGATTATACCGGTCAGCCCAAACTCCGGCAATGGGTGAAACAAACACCATCGGCAGCATTGCGGCACAAGTGAAAACAGCAATCAGAGATCCTGATTGTTCTCTCAGCGTAATATGCCAGGTGATGGCGTGGGAGACCAGCATGGAGCCAAACATGGACAGAAACTGCCCGGCGATAAAGATACCTGCATTTCGCTTCCAGCCGGAAGCAGATGATTGTAAGTTCATAGATTTAGTCTCCTATCAGATTTTTTTAAATATTCCATTATATATTGTCAGCCAAGACCGGCGGTGCGACAACACCCTCCGGTACATAATCACCATATGGCTGTGACATATTGTAACAGAATTATACCAGATAAAAAAATATATTCAAATGTTTATTTCTTAGTTGTTGCACCTGAAAATCCATGATAGACTGTGCATAGAAGATTCTTGTCAATATGTTGTTTTTTGAAAGGAACAAAAAATCCAGCTTCACTTTGCTTGGGCGGCTGGATTTTTGCATGATGTATCGCTATATTTTGCCTTTTAGCTAATCGCTTCTGCTTATTTGCTTACTAAATAAAAAACAAGTTAATGGGACTTTTTTACCTCCCAGCTGCAGCAAGATATCCTGGCTTCCTGCTTTTTCAAATCCGCGATGTTCATAGAAATGATATGTGCAGTTGCTATCCGTGAATAAATATAATCGTTTACCGGCTTCCCGTTTTTCCAATTCCTTCATCATACAGGAACCTATACCTCTTCCGTTTAAATCCGGATCAGCCGCCACAAAGCATATTTCACCATCCGGGACTGCTTTCCTCTTATAGTTCTGAAGCATTTTTCTGTTTGCATCCTTATAAGGATGATCCGGCTCTTTTACGATGAATTTCATGATCAGCTCCACAAATTTCACATAGCAGCCTTTCCAAATTGATTGATACCTTTTCGGTTCTCCGCTTACATCAGCCAATACTAAACCAACCAGTTTTTCTCCCATATAAGCAGCTATCATTTGGGTTGCTCTCTGCATTTCCATATATAAGAAATATTTTCCGTACAGATAAAGTTCCGCTTTATTTTCGATATACTGGTTAAAATGCATTCCCTTAACAGCAAATTCAATTGCCCTTTTATAATCTTTTCGGTCCAACTCTCTTAATTCAATCCGCATATTTTCAACTCCTTGGCTTTGTGGTATGATTGAATCATATTCTATCACGTTGCGTGACTGTCAATTAAGAAATCATTAAATTAAAAAATAATATGCTGTTCACAACATTTATCAAAGAACAGCAGCCTGGGTGATCCTATGCAAAATAATTTACTTCTGACAACAGGTCAAATGGCAAAACTTCATAAAACAACAAAGCGGTTGTTACAATACTATGATGAAATCGGTCTTTTTTCTCCTGCTGTCAAAGGTGATAATGAATACCGCTTTTATTCCTATGAGCAAAGTCCCGAGTTGGAAATCATTCTTTCCCTAAGCGAACTTGGTATGAAGCTCAGAGAGATCAAGGATTATCTGGCTTCCCGCTCTCCTGAAAATCTATGCTCTCTTCTTAGGGAAAAGCAAACTATTCTGAGGGAAAACATAAAGGATCTTCAACTGATAGATGAAATGCTTTCAAATCATATAGAAAATGTGGAGCAATCCTTTCATATTTCTTTTAACTCACCATATCTGGAATACCTGCAAGAAGAACATCTCCTTGCTACGCCTGAAACAACCGAAGATTCCACCGAAACAATTTATAATGCTATTTCAAGCACCCTAATCAATAACGGTGAACGGCATTTATATTGTCATATTTATGGCTCCATTCTGCCCCAGTCGGCCTGGCAGAAGCAAGATTATACCGCATACAACCGATATTATTTTAAGACCGTGAGTTCCTCTACGGAAATGTTCACATTAAACAAGCCCGCCGGCAATTATCTTTGCATCAACTGGCTGGGAAAATGGAATACTCTTAAAAACGCTTATTCTGTCTTATTGAAGTATGCCCGGAATAATAGTATCGTTTTAACCGGGGACGCTTATGAAGATACTGTACTGGACGGCTTTGCTGTACAAAATGATAAGGAGTATGTCACTAAAATTATGATTCGGATTGCGTCACGTACCTTTTTTGACGAGGGAAATCTGTGATCCGGGCATTTTGCAGCTCCCTGGTATACCAGATAATCGCTATGAAATAGCCAATAAACGTTGAAACCCCATAGCCCATTAGCGGAACCGGAAAATTGCCCGCCAGAGTACTGAGAAGCATCACGCTATAATACACCCCTAGACATCTTGAAAGAAGCCGCAGGTGCCGAGGCGGAAACAAAAGAAATGGCAGCGGCAGCAGTACAAGGCTCAATACACCCGCAGCCCACCATAACCAACCTAAGCTTCCGGTAAGTCCTACGATTCCCTCAACATAGCTCACCGGCGGGAGCGAATCCAGGTTGACCCATGACAGCAAAATGATGATAAAAAAGAAACCGGCCATCAGGATTCGTGCGGCTTTATTTTCCGTTCCTGCCCAAAAAATGATCAGCATCGGAACAGCAAATGCAGTCAACTGGGATGCATCGGGCTGCAGCAAAAGCAGCACACAGATTATAACGGTCAGAATACCGGTGATTCTCCGGCTTCTTTGCCGAAGCTTCCATAAAATTAGAATTGCCAGGGGGATTATCGCCAATGCCGCATTTACCCTGAAGGAACCAAGTGATATCCAGCGGTGAACACCATTCATATCAGGAGCCCAAAAGGTAACAATCAACAACAGCAAAGGTACGAAAATATAAAAAACGCTGTTTTTTTCACCAGGCTTTAACCAGCGCTGAAAAAAGGACAGCAAGGCAAAAACCAGAAAGAAAAACAGATTCTGCATCCATATATAGCTGGAAATCTCATTGCCGATCATTACGGCGATACCGATGGCAACGGCCGGCATTGTCGTTAATACAGGTAAAAAAAGGGGACCCCGCTCCTTCAACTGCTTGGAGTCGGGGAAAAATTTTTGTGCCATATCAGCACCTCCATATACTGCTTTTAAGAATATGCAATTACCTTGTATTATACTCCTCCGGAAGATTAATAGCGAATTCTTTTTTTAACACGATGTGATTTATATACCTTCAACCAAATTTTCATAGTCAGCGATCCCTTTTTGTGACATACTAAAAAAAACGGCAGGAACACGGGGGTAAAAAAATAAAATGAAAAAAATATTGCTATTGCTTGCAGCGCTCCTCCTATTGAATGGTTGTTCCGAAGCCGTTGAGTTTAACAAGGATGCGACTTTTGCCGATTCTAACCTGGAACGGGACAGCAATTCTGCCGCAGAAAAACCGGTGATACAGGAAAACACCAATACACCCCGGGAAGCCAGCGAGCCCGTCCCGGAAGAGAATATTCCAGAAACAAACATCAATCTGATTGACCGGGATGGAATGACTGTAATGACCCGGGTTCTCGCACCGGAAGGTTTTATTCGGAGCGAGGCGGAGTCCGATAGTCTGTTGACTTACTTGCGGCAAATGAAGCTAAAAGAAGCAGATGCTCCTGTTCTGCTCTATGACGGAAATGAGAAACGCAATCAGCGGGCCCATATAGCAGTCTATGATATGGATTTGATCGGACAGGATCTTCAGCAGTGTGCTGACAGCTTGATTCGAATCTACGCAGAATATTTTTATCAATCAGGAATGTACGAAAAAATCGGTTTTCATCTGACCAACGGTTTTTGGATGGATTATCCTGCCTGGCAGCAGGGGATGCGGATTCGGGTAGACGGTAACCAGGTGCAATGGGTGGCAGAAACCGGATATGATGATTCCTATGAATGTTTTCGAAAGTATTTGCAGCAAGTGATGAATTATGCCGGAACACTGTCCCTGGAACAGGAGTGTACCGGGATTTCGGAAGATCAGATACAGACCGGCGATTTGTTTATCAATGGCGGAAGTCCCGGCCATTGTGTAATGGTTGTTGATATCGCCGAAAATGAAATGGGTGAGAAATGCTTCCTGCTGGCACAGGGATATATGCCGGCACAGGAATTTCATATTTTAAAAAATCCCCTGCATGAGCAGGATCCCTGGTATTACAGCAGGGAACTGAACTACCCGCTGAGTACACCGGAATACGGATTTGCCGCAGGCAGTTTGAAAAGGTGGAACGGTATGCAGGAGCATGAGTGACTGCTTCTTTGAATTAATCAGCGTTTCCCTTTATTTTTTATCTATATAAAACAAAATGGCGGGATTTAACCGCCATTTTCTCTGATATCTCATTTTTTTCCCATAGCTTTCAACAGGAAGGGCAAATCGCTAAACTTAAAAAA
Source organism: Lachnospiraceae bacterium (assembly GCA_031555615.1). Classification (GTDB taxonomy): domain Bacteria; phylum Bacillota; class Clostridia; order Lachnospirales; family Lachnospiraceae; genus UBA935. The sequence goes on from JAVBUF010000102.1 coordinate 9,428, forward strand.
CTTCTGCATAAAACTTTGCCCGAACTCCCGATTCGGATTGGCACTTTTTACGGTTTCCTTGCGAACCTCCGCAGACATTCCCGAATTTATAGTACTGAAAAATCCAATCGCTTCCTCACGACGGGCCTTTCCCTTCGGCTCCCACCAATCCTGGGCAGTGTAATGGATTCCCTGATGCAGTTTTTCCTTAATCGTCCCGGACAGCCGCTGTTTAAAATCAGCATAATCCCTTTGACCGAACCAGCAGATTTCTGCCAGCGCATAAATCCTGGGAAATAACAACTCCTCCAAACGTTTGTTATCCAACACATGCTCTGTCCATAAACAAGCTTCCATACCCAGAAGTCCCCGGCTGTCCGCAAAAACCGCTTTTCCCAAATGAGGAACTGTTGTGTATACTTTCTTTACAGAGGACATACTGTATGGATAATCGAAATAAAATTCAAACATATCCGAGTAAATCCACTGGCCACCCCGTTCAGCAAACTTTTGCATCGGCTGCCGGTGCTGAAGCGTCCAATACTGTACCTGGATATCTGCCGGATAATTGGCCGCCAGCAGGGTTTCATTCCAGCAGATTGCCTGCTTTTTATGTTTTATCAGAATTTTATTTACCCGTCCGGAAAAATATCCCTGTAGGTCTTCATATTCTGTAATACCAAGCTCTTTCATCCGCCTGGTACAGTGCGGACATTTTTCCCATTCGGTTCTTGGTGCCTCATCCCCGCCGATGTGAAATCTCCGGCCTGGGAACAGGGTAATGATCTCATCCAAAAGCTCTTCCAGAAAAACAAAGGTATCTTCTTTTCCCGGGCAGAGAATAACCGGATAGATACCGCCGCAGGTTGCCATCTGTACCGGCTTACCGGAACAGCTATACTGGGGATAGGCCGCTAAAATACCGCTGGTGTGACCGGGCAGATCGATTTCCGGAACAATCTCCACCCCACGGTTTCGGGCATATGTTACGATTTCTCGAATTTCATCCTGCGTAAAATAATCCTTACTGACCTCCTGAAGGTGGGGAAACCGCTTACTCTCGATTCGCCAGCCCTGGTCATCGGCCAGATGCCAATGCAAAACATTCATTTTGGCAAGAGCGATTTCTTCAATTACTTTTTTTACTTCTTCTGTCGAAAAAAAATGGCGGGCGCAGTCCAAATGCAGGCCGCGATGCTGATATTTGGGCGCATCTTCAATGGAACAGCAGGGCAGCGTCAGATTTTTTTCCAAATTAGCGACTGTCGTCAATGCCCAAATAATTCCACTCTCACCTGAAGCCTGAACGGTTATGCCACTTTCCGAGATGTTTAAAATATAGCTTTCTTCAGCCAAGTCCAGGACACGCTCCAGCTTTAACCAAGGTTTCCCCGCCCCGGCTGTCATTCCCATTCGTTCCTGAAAAGCTTGAATACACCATGCCTCAAAACCGCCAAGCTCTGCATTCATACATTTGGGCAGTATATACTTCCCCGGAAGCTCCTTTACCGCTCCGCTGGGATAAGGAATTAAATCTATCATACATTACACCTCCGCTTTGGAACTCATTTCTGTCCTGAACCATTAACTGCTGACTGCAGCATTTCAATCAGCCCCATCAGTTGTTCTTCCTGCATCACACCAAAGGACAACAAAGCACCCAATGGCATTTCCATCGCACCGGCAACCAAATCCCCGGCACCTTCACCCATCGCCGCTGTAGCCGCTTCCGCACTGTCACTGCCATGACGCTGGGCGATACTGCGCTGAATGAGCTGCTCCATGATTGCTGCCGTGGCCGGATAATTGATTAATTCACCGATACTGGTTTCAAGACTCACTGTCAAAGGTAGATAACCGGTTCCCTCCACCTGCACCACTGCGGCTGCTCGAATATCCCGGCTGGAAGATCCGACGCTGATTTCATAGCAGGCACTTTCCACAAACCAGTCATGGATAGCAGTCTCATAATAGGCAAAACTACGCTTATCCAAAGTGAAAGTGACATTCCTGCTTTCCCCGGGAGCCAGTTCAATTTTATCAAAGCCCTTCAATTCCCGCACCGGGCGGCGCACTTTACTGTTTTGCTCTCCCACATACAACTGCACAACTTCCTTACCGGTAACCGCACCTGTGTTGGTAACCGTAACAGAAACTGTCAGAGTCTCCGTATCCTTCACCGTGTCTGCCGATAAAGTCAGGTTACTGTATGAAAAAGTGGTATAACTCAGGCCGTGGCCAAAAGGAAACAGCACCGGCATGGCTTTCTTATCATAGTAACGGTAACCCACGAAGATATCTTCTTTATACTGAACCACTCCCTTTTCACCCGGGAAATTCAGGTAAGCAGAGGTATCCTCCAGCCGCAGAGGGAAGCTCTCGGCCAGCTTACCGGAAGGATTTACCTCACCATAAAGCAGTTCCATTGCCGCCTCACCGGCACCGTCACCGGCCAGGTACATTTCCAGAATAGCCGGCACACTGTCTACCCAGGGCATGGTTACCGGCGAGCCGTTAGCCAGCACCACGACAGTATTAGGCTGCACCTTTATGACCTCTGCAATCAGCCGGTTTTGATTCGCCGGCAGATCCATGTGGGTACGATCCGCACCTTCAGATTCAAAACTTCCGGGCAGGCCCGCAAAGATAACCGCTGCCTCACTTGCCTTTGCCAGTTCCACCGCTTCAGCCAAAAGACGTTCATCTAAGTCCTCAGCGTTCTGTGTATTTGCCCCGGCATAGGAGCAGGCCTCAGTGCCGCCGGCATCCACTGCAAAGCCTCTGGCATAAGCAATTTCAGGATTTCCCTGAATCAGCCCCGCAATGTTGGGAACCCTGGCGGAGTTGATAAAGCTGCTGCCGCTGCCCTGAATACGCGGTTTTTCCACAAAGCCACCAATAAAAGCTGTTTTAGTCTCCCTGGTCAGGGGCAGTACACTACCTTCGTTTTTCAGCAAAACAGCACATTCCGCAGCTGCTTCCTTGGCTGTCTGATAGTCAGCATCCCGATCAAAGATATATCCATCTTGATGCTGTGAGGCGGCCTTTTCTACAAACTGCAGCACATTAGTGACAGCCTTATCCAACTCTTCCATGGACAGAGAACCTTCCTGAACGGCTTTGACAATCTTGGCATCGTTGATAAGGGAACCGGAACCACCCGGCATCTCCAGATCCAGGCCTGCCAGAATTCCGTTAACTCGGCCTTTGACAGCTCCCCAGTCAGTCACCACCATACCCTGGTACCCCCAGCGGGTACGCAGGATATCGGTAAGCAATTCTCCATTTTCGGCAGCAAATGTGCCGTTAATCCGATTGTAGGAACACATAACGCCCCATGGCCGGCCGGCTTTCACCGCTTCCTCAAAGCTGGCCAGATAAATTTCATGCAGCGTCCGTTCATCCACAACGCTATCGCCGGTCTGACGGTGGCTTTCCTGATTGTTGGCCGCAAAATGTTTGATACAGGCTCCCACGCCCTGGCTCTGCAAGCCCTGTATGTAGGCTGTCGCCATTTGCGAGGACTGGTAAGGATCCTCAGAATAATACTCAAAATTTCTTCCGCACAAAGGGCTGCGCTTAATATTTACGCCTGGCCCCAGCAGCATGGAAACGTTTTCTGCCTGACACTCTCTTCCCAAAGTCTCTCCCAGCCTGCGGGACAGCTCTATATCAAAACTGGCGGCCACCGCTGAAGAAGTTGGAAAACAGACTGCTTTAACACTCACGTTCAGACCCAGATGATCCGCATCCCCTTCCTGCTTACGTAAGCCGTTAGGACCATCGCACATCATCACTGCCGGAATACCCAGCCGCCGGATTGCTTTTGTATGCCAGAAATCTTCACCGGAACAGAGTGAGGCCTTTTCTTCCAATGTTAAATTTTTTAATAAAGTTTCAATATTCATATTTGAATTATTCATACTTGAATTATTCATGCTTGATTTCCCTCCTGCCAATTCTGTCTCATAAAGAAAATAGTTTATTTTATCGAAACTACTCTGCATCGCCTCTGCGAGCTTTCATTTCTTCATTAATTGCCGGTAACTTTTTCTCCAGATTAAAGGCAAAGAAAATAATCGCAATCAACAGTGCGCAAACAGCGGGAACAATAAACATCCCGGTGATGAAATAATTCTGCACCGCTTCGGACTGAGCTACCCATGAACCGTCAGCATTCGGCGCCACATAGCCGGTTTGGGACAAACCTAAGTTAAAAATACCGGTTCCTACTCCTGCTGTGACTGTAATCATAATACTGTATATGGAAGATGAGAATCCGTCACACCGGAAACCGTTAATATATTCCACATGATCAAGAGCATCCGCAAGAACAGACAAAAGCACATAGACCAGGGGCAGATTGCCAATGGAACGAATGGTCAGTGCCCCAATGACCAGACCCATATTGTGAGCATTAAAGGCACCCAGGATACCACCGACACAGGCAATGATACCGCCGAAAATAAACACCTTTTGCTTACCGATCTTCTTGACCAGAGGCCAAAGGATCAGCACACCGGGACCCAGCATGGCCTGACCGATGATGTTCAGAATGGACAATGTTCTGCCGTCATTGTAAGTTCCCAGTACCCAGTTGCTGTAATAATGCATGGACATGCTCTGGAAGCTGTTGGCGAACAGATACAACAGAATTGCAACTACAATCATCACCCAGTATTTACTGGAAAAGCAGCCTCGCACCTGTTTCATCAGGGATACTGCTTCTTCCTTCTGGGCCGCAGCCTCCTCGGTCACACGTTCCTTGGTGAAAAAATACTGTATCAGTGTTCCTAACACCGCCAGGACCGACAGGATAAACATAACCTTGATCCATCTGCCCTGATCGACACCTGCATAAGGCAGCACAAAGGATGGGAATACCACCGCCAGGATCAAACCGGAAACCATGTTGATCCCCATGGACTGAGCCATCGCCAGGGTATCACGCTTTTTGCTGTCACGGGTGGACAGGGGAACGGTTACCACATTACTGAGATTGTACATGGTATAGGAAAGGCAGAAATAAAGATTATAGCTGCAGGTTACCCAGATGCAGGTTACTGCCACATTAGATGTGGGCACCGTAAACAGCAGAATCATTGACAGCATCAGCAGCGGACCGGATATCAGTATCCAGGGACGGGCTTTGCCCTGAACAGATTTGGTATTGTCTACAAAACGACCCATCATAATATTTGTTATTGCATCTAACACCTTGGAAATAATTGGCATTAACATCAGGAACACTCCTGCCGCAACCATATTCAAATGCAGAACATCGGTGTAGAAGGCATTCAGATAGCTTCCCCCGACGGCACCGTGAACCGTGGCCACAAGTGCCGGTCCTAAAAAATAACCCAGCCATCGTTCTTTATTTTTTACTTCATCGGTTCTGATTTTTGAGTTGAACCCGGGCTTTGATATTTGTTTAAATTCAAAAGTCTTCATTTCTTATTCCTCCGTTTTTCAGAATTTATGTATTTATACTAACAGTTACTTTGCGTCACATGTATCATATTTCAAATATTTATATCAGGTTTCTATTAATGTAACCTCACTTTCTATGTCGGTACAGACTGCACTTCCAGTTCTATCTCCTGGGTTGCAATGCCGTTCCCTGATACCTTCACCCTGAGTTTACCGGGTTCATAGCCGGCACGGATAACCGCAAGAGCTTTACCGTAATAAGTAGTATGACTGTCACTGTAGAAATTCTCTGCCATGTTGGGTCTGGCCGAGCCAAAGCCCTGCAAGGTTCCCGCACCGGTGACCTCAACCTTAAGCTTCTGATCTACAGTAGACTTAGTAATGCCATTCTCTCCCACCAGATCAATATTCAAAAAACACAGTTCCTGACCATCGGCCAAAAGGGTTGTCTTTTCCGGGGTCAGTCTTAACCTGGTTTTGCCATTAGCCGATTCCAGACTGTTCCTGGCGATTTCCCGTCCGTCTGCCCCCAAAGCAACTGCCTCCAGCTTTCCCGGCTGATACGGAATCTTCTTGAAAAATGCGGTATTTTCCACTGTCTGCTTTCGGCCGAAGGATTTACCATTAAGGAACAGTTCCACTTGCGGTGCATCAGCATATATGGTAACCAACTGTGTTACCCCTTCGTATCCTTCCCAGGACCAACTGGCAATGGTGTCGGCCTTGCGCCACATCCGCTTTGATTTAAAATGCTTCGCATGGGTGTATGGATCCACACCGATTACCGGCTTATGTTCCATTCCCCAGATGGTTCTGCTCCAGCCTACTTCCGGCCGCATTTTCCCGCAGATATCAATTAATCCCGCCCCGCCGCTGATGATCAGCCCGGGATCAACATCTTTTTTCGTTTTTTTATCCATGTATCGAACCGTTCCAAGGCCGGACTCTCCCAGGTAATCCCATCCTGTCCAGATAAAATCTCCCACCAGCGTCGGAATCTGTTTCACCAACTGCCAGTTACGGTACAGGGAATGGGTCATGGTCTCTGAACCGACTGTTGCCTGATCCGGTCTCTCCTTTGCATCGATGAGATAACGGGATGTGGCATAATTGTAACCCGGAATATCAAAAATCTCCCGCAGCACATGAACAATCTTGTGTGCTCCGCCTCTGGATGCCGCTTTATCCATCTGGTTTCCCAGAATATTCATCATTTTATTAAAAAACTCGGAGGTTGGTGCATTTGTGGTATCATCTGATGATTTTTCCGGCTTTCCGGGTTTCTCCTTTTTATTTTTGTTCATTGCCGCCATCTGAGCCAGGGCCAGATTAATGCCGGCCGTTACCGGTCTGGTCTGATCCTTTTCATGACAGAATGATACCATTTCTCTGGCCATATCCTGCCCATCCTGGCGCCCTAATTCGGAGATTTCATTGCCCATCGAATACATGATAACCGATGGATGATTGTAGTCCTTGGAAATCATGGCATCCGTATCAGCTCTCCACCACTGCTTAAATGTTTCTCCCGCATAATCATATGGATTTTTATGGACAAGCCACATATCAAAGCTCTCATCGATGACATACATTCCCAGTGCATCACAGGCATCCAGCATGGCTTTGGAGATTGGGTTATGAGCCGAACGGATTGCATTAAATCCCGCTTCCTTCATGATCCGTACCCGGCGAACTTCGGCATCCCGAAAGTCGCAGGCACCCAGAACGCCATTGTCATGATGAATGCAGGTTCCCCGAAGCAATACCGGCTTTCCGTTGACTAACAGGCCTTCTTTTCCCCAATGCAGGGTACGCATTCCGAAGTTCACCCAAGCCTCATCCAATACTTCTCCGGCCCGTACGATACTGGCCCGGCACCGATACAGATATGGTGTTTCCTCATCCCATACTTTGACATCCGGAATGGTTATATCAGCCGCTATTCCCTGAGCCTTCACCACCACTTTATTTTGGTCAAATACTTCGATTACGATGGTGCTGCTGTCCTCAATATCAGCATCTACCTGTACCTGAATCTGATTCCTGCCGGTTACCGCCACCTTCACCCCTTCGGGATGAATATATTCTTTTCCCCCTTCATAGAGTTGTACTTCTCGGTAGATGCCGCTGCCGGAGTACCACCGCGTATTAGGCACTTGACTATTATCAGCAACCACAACAAGTTCATTTTTCCCTATTGCCGCTTTGCCGGTTACATCTACGAAAAAGTTAGTATATCCGTAAGGCCACCTGACAAGCAACTCGCCATTCAGGCTGACGCTGGCTTTTTGATACACGCCTTCAAACTCCAGTATCATTGTTTTATTTATTTGCTCCTCGGCAATATTCCACTCTTTCCGGTAAAAATACCGGCCGCCGGCAAAAAATGCTCCTGCACTTCCGGACAAAGCATCTGCTGACCGCATTTCCCGAAGCATTGCATCATCCGGCAGGTTGACCCTGCGAATGCCGGAATCGCCTTCCTTTTGCACGCTCCAGTCCCGATTGAAGTCTGTTTTTCTCATACTTTCCTCCCATCTGCACTTCCCGGTGTTGTCCGCCCATCAGCCGACGACACACAGTTATATTATTTCTGATATTATACTAACCTATGAGATATACTGTTTCATATCATTTTTCAAATATTTATATCACATTTCCAATAAATATGCTATAATATCCAAGGAAAGTATCAGAATCAGAGCAGATAAAATGAGCAGTTCTAAATAAACCTGGAACTGCTCTGAATGTGATTCTTTCCTATTGTACCAATTCGCGAAAAAGTAGCCGAAGAACTACAGGAAACCAC
>JAVBUF010000024.1:0-4104 GCA_031555615.1 Lachnospiraceae bacterium
CTGGTTACAATAAAGAAACTGCCCTGGCTTCCGTCCGAAAAAATAAAGTCCAGCTGCCGCACCAGCTTTTGCATATCGCTGTAATAAAAACCGGTTTCCGCATCCTTTCGTGTGGCATCCAGGACATCATACTCCGGCAATCTCTCAAAAATCCGTTCTGTTGCCTTGTGATTTCCGGTATAATAAATCTGGTTATCCTTTCTGACAATAATATAGGATGCTTTATCGGCAATATTTTCATTCAGCTGTTCCAAATATTCCATATTTTCCAGCTTGTCTTCGTCTTTTTCAATCTGCTCTCTGACTTGTACAAATACTTCATCGGTAATTGTTACAGTCTGGTTAGGATCGGTCAGCACATTATAGTCGACACTCCTCATGTCATATTCGTCATGACTGTAAAGCAGATATCCGCCGATTCCCAAATAGGCAACTGCCGTTAAAACCAATGGCAGTATGATAATGGTCAAAAAGGTTACCAGCAATCGGGTCTTAAATTTCATCCTAAACCCTCCAAATCTTCATATCTTTACACCAGTATAGCACAATTTTCAGCAATAGCTATTAAAAGAAAAAAACATTCTTATTAAAAATCTGTAAACAACTTTAAAAACTGTATTGACATTTACTTTTATTTTGTTATAATAAAAAGAGTAATTATTACTGTTTTGAAAGGAAATGTAACTATGGCGCTGAAATACAGCAGACAACGGGAAACCATTAAAGACTTCCTAGTGACCAGAAAAGACCACCCTACTGCCGACATGGTATATATGAATGTGCGTGAATCATATCCTAATATCAGCCTTGGTACTGTATACCGCAACCTTACTCTTTTAGCCGATATCGGTGAAATCGCCCGGCTTCGTGTTGGTGACGGTGTAGACCACTTTGATGCGGATATTTCACCTCATTATCATTTCATCTGCAGTGAGTGTGGCAGTGTTATTGATTTGGACATGGATAGTCTGGACCATCTTATTGATACGGCCAGTGACTGTTTCAATGGACAAATAGATGGCCATGTTACTTATTTTTACGGAAAATGCAGTAATTGTTTAAAAAAGGAAAGTAAAGGAGATTAAAACTATGAAATTTGTATGTCAGGTATGTGGTTACACTCATGAAGGAGATTCTGCACCGGACAAATGTCCCGTATGTAATGCTCCTGCAGAAAAGTTTACGGCACAGTCTGCTGATAAAGTTTGGGCTGCCGAACATGTGGTAGGTGTTGCTCAGGGTGTCCGCCAGGATATCATTGATGATCTTAGAGCTAATTTTAACGGAGAATGTACCGAAGTAGGTATGTATCTTGCTATGGCCAGAGTAGCCCACAGAGAAGGCTATCCCGAAATCGGCCTGTACTGGGAGAAAGCTGCCTGGGAAGAAGCTGAGCATGCTGCCAAATTTGCTGAACTTTTAGGCGAAGTCGTAACCGACTCCACCAAGAAAAATCTGGAAATGAGAGTAGATGCCGAAAACGGCGCTACCGGCGGAAAATTTGATCTGGCGAAACGGGCCAAAGAATTGAACCTGGATGCTATTCATGATACCGTACATGAAATGGCAAGAGATGAAGCCAGACATGGTAAGGCTTTCGAAGGTTTGTTGAAGAGATACTTTAGTTAAGATAAGGTGACTTAGAATAAGGATTCATAGAGGATAGATGGTTTTTGTCTATCCTCTTTTCATTAAGCTAATCAAAATCATCGCTTCTTTTTTATTATGATTTGAGAATATCGGTTATTTTTTCAACATATTCCGGATTCTGTTCCATTGCACTGATACATCTGGCAAGAGCATCACAGAAATTCTTTGGATTCTGATGGTACATGGATATTAGCTCACACAACGGAACCGATTTGGCCATCCACTCTTTCTTTTTTTTTGAGTGGCTTGACCGAATCTTAGCCGAATGCGAGTTTGAATAACCATCATAATAAATGAAATTTGGAGGGAACTTGATATATGATTTGTAATATTCGTTCATTATATTTATGCGTAAAAGATATGGAAAGAGCTGTTGATTTTTATGAAAAATTTTTCGAAATAAGAGTAACAGTAAAAGATGACATTTATAGTGTTTTTGATATAAATGGATTTCGAATGGGTTTATTTGCTTATGAAAAGATTCAAGAAAAGCATATTTTTGGTAGTAATTGTATTCCTTCTATTGATGTAGAAAATATTGATGTTTTAAAAAATAAAATTGAAGGATTAAAAATCTGTTTTCCGCTAACTAAAATTGGTGCTAATTGGGTGGTAGAAATTGTCGATACAGAAAATAACCATATTGAAATCACGGCACCAATATGATACATCATTTTAATTCTTTTTCTTCAAAGATACTAATGGCAAAGACAGCAAAACAATATCTGCTCGCTATTATGGAACAAATACCTTATAATATAAAAGAAAGGGACACGGGGTTAAGTGTCTATAATCAACCGGTTAGCCGGCTGCTCACTTTGTTCAATTAGGCGGAGGGATATGTTTTGGATAGTGAACATAGGGATGTTATGGATTATATATTTAAAAGAAGAAGCATCCGAAAGTATCTTGATAAAGATGTAAAAGAAGAGGATTTGGTGTTGTTACTAAAAGCGGCTATGGCAGCACCTACCGCCGCTAATAGGCAGCCTTGGGAATTTATTGTTGTAACAGACAGCAATAAAATGACTGAATTGAGAAGTGTACTGCATGAAGGAAACTATAATGCTCGTGCTGCGATAGTTGTTTGCGGCAATTTGAAATTAGCTTTTTCTAACAAAGATAAGGAAATTTGGGTACAAGATTGTAGTGCTGCTATTGAGAATATCCTTCTTGCTGCTGTGGGGATTGGATTGGGTTCTGTATGGATTGGATTGTACCCACAACTAAATAAGTGTAAGCCCGTAAGTAAAATCTTAAATATTCCAGACCATGTAATTCCGATGAGTGTAGTGTATATTGGATATCCTCATGAGTGTAAAGAACCACGAACACAATATAACGAAAAAAGGGTCTATTGGCAGGAATATGAACCCAAGCGAAAGCACCGGTCCAGACCAAAAAACTTAAAGAATTTGTAACCATTCAGAAATTTTAAAATACTTGACTTTTCCCCTTCTATAACTTACTGTTTTCATAAATATAAGATTTTGGAGAATTCCCATGGAAAAAATAGCCAGCTTTACCATCGATCATATCAAATTAGAACCCGGAGTTTATGTCTCCCGCAAAGACAATGTGGGTGAAAGTGTGATCACCACTTTTGACCTGCGGATGACCTCCCCTAATGATGAACCGGTAATGAACACTGCTGAGATGCATACCATTGAACATCTGGCCGCTACCTTTCTCCGTAATCATCACGATTACAAAGATAAAATCATTTACTTTGGCCCCATGGGCTGCCGCACCGGCTTTTATCTTTTGCTTACGGGTGATTACCTTTCTGCCGATATCATGCCCCTGATGATATCCATGTATGAATTTATCCGGGATTTTAAGGATGAAGTACCCGGTGCCACCGCCAAAGACTGCGGCAACTATCTGGATATGAATCTGGGTATGGCTAATTGGTTAGCCGACCGTTATTTGAAAAATGTACTTTATTGTATTGATGATGCTCATTTAAATTATCCGGAATAACTTTCGGCAAAAGCTTTACCGAAATATAGCAAAGCAATAACCCATTCCAACCGATATTACATTACTCATACTGTGAATGATCATCGAGTAAACAATGCTTCCTGTTTTCTTATATATCATGCCTTCCATGATTCCTAAAACGAAGGCATATACCAGTTGATACCCGTCGGCATAAAAGGTTAGAGGGTATAATGACCAGTTTATATGTGCTATGGAAAAAAGAAAAGCCGTAATGATAACTTCAGGATACCCTTTTTTATTATCATCGTTTTTTAAAACATGAGAAAAAACAGTTATTGGGAGTGCGCGGAATAATATTTCCTCCGATGGACCTGATAAAAATAATTGAAATCCCAATGTTCCCAGAACATTTTTAACATTCAGAGGAAAATTCGGCGGTACGATAATATGCAAGGCATAACCTACTATATACGATATCCACAAATAGAGGAATATTGCTGTTAAAAAAAT
>JAVBUF010000008.1:0-31224 GCA_031555615.1 Lachnospiraceae bacterium
TTTATGTAATCAATACTTTAGAACAAAACATATGCGTGATTCGATTATAATGGTATTTAATAAATGTAAGGAAAGTTTTGAAAATTTCAATGACATATGTCCAGAAAACATGTGGATTCCACTTTCTCTGATATTTGCATCAAATATTGGTGTCCATATTGCAGAAAAATTTTCTGCTGTTTTGCTTCAAGCAAAAGATGGTTGTTTTATTGTTGGAGATCAACCTGTTATCAATACTTATTCGACTTTTGACATGCTAACGTCTCCTGACGATGTGGAGTTATTTTATCCAGTAACACCGCATACAGCATTGCTTATGACAAAGAACCCTAAATATAAGAACAGACAAATATTTATGATTGATGTTGACGAAGTGGAAAAATATAATAAGCTTGAAGTGAGAATTTCAAGGGAACAAGTTTTTGCGAAGGAGAGTGTGCAATTAGAACTTTTGAGACGATGCAATATTGATACAGGCACATGAATTGTGACAGTTTTGACATTTATAACATTGAATACGATATTTCAATGAATGGTGAAAAGCTAATGAAAATATCATTACTGCGAGATATTTCATGCAGAAATGAAAATGCATAATTAGGGGTTAAGTTTGTAAATTAAGAAAAGGTGGTGAAGATCTTGTCAAAAGATTTGAAGATATTCAATGATTCATATTTTAAGGATTGGCTAAAAATCATAAAACAGAGAATAAAGCAGAGTCAGCTTAAAGCTGCTGTACGTGTAAATACAGAAATGTTGCAACTCTATTGGGATATAGGAAAAGAAATCATTCAAAGAGATGTTGAGTCAAAATGGGGCAGTAAAATATATTCAACATTGAGTACGGAACTAAAGGATGCTTTTCCAGGGATGGAAGGCTTTTCAGTAACAAACTTAAAATACATGAAGCGATTTTATCAGTTTTATTCTATAGAACATGAAATTGGTCAACAGCTTGTTGACCAATTGGAAAAATTATTTATAATTCCTTGGGGGCATCAAATATTATTAATTTCAAAATGTAAGACTGTGAGCGAGGCATTATTTTATATTAATAAAACAATAGAGAATGGTTGGAGCAGGGCAGTATTATTGAACTTTTTGGATACAGGACTATTTGAACGACAGGGAAAAGCAATAACGAATTTTTCAAGATTGCTACCAGACACGCAAAGTGATCTTGCAAAAGAAACTTTGAAGGATCCTTATAATTTTGATTTTCTAACGTTGAGTGAAGGATATCGTGAAAGGGAATTAGAAGATGCACTAACTTCAAATATTACAAAGTTTTTATTAGAATTGGGACAGGGATTTGCTTTTATTGGAAGGCAAGTTTCAATCCAAGTTGGTCAGAAAGAGGTATATTTAGATTTACTGTTTTACCATATAGAGCTTCGTTGTTATGTGGTTATAGAATTAAAAGTATGTGAATTTGATCCAGCATTTACAGGTCAATTAGGTGTTTATGTAGCAGCAATTAATCATCAGAAGAAAAAAGAATCTGATAATCAAACGATAGGATTGCTGATTTGTAAAACGAAGGATGATGTAATGGCTGAGTATTCACTGGAGGCAAGCAGTCAACCAATTGGTATTTCAGAGTACAAGCTAAAAGATTTGCTGCCTAATGATTATGCAAGTTCTTTACCTACAATTGCGGAAATTGAAGAATCATTAAAGGATTTATGAGTTACTAAAATTGCATATTTTTTGACAGCATAATGTTAAAATTCTTTGTCCCACCCTTGACATGAGCTGAAGGAAACACAAGAGCAACAGCTATTTTTATTGAACGATATTTAAATAGTCTGGGATTTCAGGTGAACAATGAACTGTTCAAAGAAAATTCACTCTATTTCAGAAATGCGTTGGTGAGAAGTAATTACGCAGATTTCAGCAAGAATATTCATCCTGATATTAAGTATCTTATTTTGTTTTTTGAAAATCTTCTGTATCATGGTCAGCATAATCTGCAGTCGAGAGATTTGATGATAACAGGGCGTGGAGGTGGAGAAGGGAAATGAAAAGAGTTATTACGATTATGGGTACATTTATGTTGCTATTGGCAGGATGCAAATCAAAGCAAGCAACTGAAATCGACATTAAAATCGGCACAACTCGCACTGAAATAATTGAAATGTTAGGAGAACCCATAGGTTCATTGTCAGGCTTTTATGGTGAAATATTTGAGGTTGATGGTTCTGAAATAGTTGTTTATTACGATGTGAGAACCGATAGCGATGCTGTTGTCAGTGATGTAAAAATCAACACAACAAAATGATCATAATACGAAGCCGCTAAATTCAAAATTGGTGAATTAGAAAATCGAACTTTTATGTTGCCGATCCCGAGGGTAACCTGATTGAAATCGGCAGTATGCGTGAAACGTAGATTGATTTAATTAGAGTGTGTGGAGGTATAATAGTCTTGAATATAACAGATAAAAACATTGATGGCGGAAAAGCCTTTGACTGGGGTAAAACCTCGGTAGACTACGCAAAATACCGCGATATTTATCCACAGGAGTTTTATGATAGAATTGTACTTCGTAATTTGTGTATAAACGGTCAGAGTATACTTGATGTGGGAACCGGAACGGGGGTCCTGCCCAGGAATATGTATCATTATGGAGCAAACTGGACGGGTACAGATATATCTGAAAATCAAATTAAACAAGCAAAAACTCTTTCAGAGGGGATGAATATTGATTATTACGCACTGTCAGCGGAAGATATAAATTTTCCGGATCATTCATTTGATGCAATAACTGCATGTCAATGCTTCTGGTATTTCAATCACGAACAGAATGTATCTAAATTTTATCGCATGCTTAAACCCAATGGGAGTATCCTTGTATTGTATATGGCATGGCTGCCCGATGAGGATAAAATCGCCGGGGAAAGCGAAAAACTTGTATTGAAACATAATCCAAAGTGGAGCGGTGCGGGAGAAACGATTCACCCAATATCTATACCTGATTGCTATAATGCGAAATTTGAATTGGTTTATCATGAGGAATATCCTTTATATGTTCATTTTACTCGTGAAAGCTGGAATGGAAGAATGAAAGCCTGCCGAGGTATCGGTGCTTCACTTACGGAAGCAGAAATAGATATATGGGAGCAGGAGCATAGTAAACTGCTGTCAGATATTGCGCCTGCTGAATTTAGTGTTTTGCATTATGGTGCGATTGCCGAACTGAAAAAGAAATAGGTAGAAAATCCAATCGAACAAGAGGTAATTTTGTTTTAGTCAGAATTTGTAGAAGGGAACATAAAATGCGTATATTTTTATGGCTGTGTGACGGAAACACTATATTATCGCCACTATTAGATTGTAATATGGTTGATTGCTTAATAATACAGATAGCATCCGTGCTATTAGGAGATGGCATTTCATTATTTTCTCAAAAAGAAAAATTGAGGAAATTTTCGCTAAAAGAAGCAAGGCGATATGGTCAGTTTGCGGAATTGGTTTATATTAAATAAGAATTGAAATGCATGAGATTAAAATGGAAAACAAATAGTTTTTGGTTTGGCTATGTTAACCTGGATAAATCAAGTGGATGCAAGTAGTTGATTAATTCACAATAACGGTATATACTATGTATATACATGGAGAACGGAGGTGTTTTCATGCAAGCGCAAGTTAAGGCATGGGGAAATAGTCAGGGAATACGCATTTCAAAAGATATTTTGCAGGAAGCAAATATTGCAATTGATGATATATTAGATGTAAAAGTAGTTAACGGTATGATTACACTGGCTAAACCATTTAGACATAAAACACTTGAAGAAAGAGCAGCCGAATTTAATGGAAAATTAAATTTGGACGGCGAGTATGACTGGGGTGAGCCTGTCGGGAGAGAGGTTTGGTAATGAAAGGAAGGTTACATCAAGGTGACATTATAAAAATAGAAGGAATTAAAAGTCCTGTACTTGTGACAAGTAAGGACTTTTTTAATCAGACCGGTGAAATTGTTGGCTGTCCTATTTTTCAGGATAACACAGCCAGCCCTCTTCATATTAAAATCAGGACAGATAATACGGAAGGGTTTGTTCAATGTGAAAAATCAGCTTTATTAGATATAAATGTAAGAGGTTTTGTAAAAACAGATCGAATTTCGATGGAAGACATTATCAATATAACAGATGCGATTCAAGGTATTTTTGATTATGCATAAGCCGTATACAAATTGCAAGTTCCAGGAGGAATGGGATTAATATGGATAAAAAAGATGGAGTTAAAAAGTATATGACACTTTATATGAGTTTAGGAATGTGCTTTGGTGTATCGGGTGGTTTGGTATTTGGAATGATTTTATATCCTGATAATATGTCTATGGGAATGTGTTTTGGGGTTTCTATAGGAATGTGCATTGGCATGGCAATAGGTTCGGCAAAAGATAAAAGACCTTTCTGAAAATATGATGAAAATAAGCAGAATCGAAACAATGAATGACTCATCAAATATATTAATTTTTGTCATAGATAAGAATGGTATAGAAAAGGAATATGGGGTCACGGAGAAAAAAATGAAAGAGGAAAAATTCCACGTTGATGATCGAGTTGCCGAAGAAACTGACGGTTCTTTAGTAACATTAGAAAGTAAATAGAGCCATATAACTTCCGGACTGGTGAATCAGCCTTTTAAAACATAGCTGTTTTACCTGATTACTAGCGAAGAGGTTATGGGAAAAGCCTGATAGAATTTACTTTTTTATAGATAACTACGACCATCCAATGTTTGAAGAGGGACAACAACTGGTTGATATGGTTTATCTGAATGGGAGAGAGGAATTTAATCGCGAAAATTTGCGACTAAGAGAACACGAGGGACGAATATGAAAATTGAGGCTAAGATAGAATTCGGTGAATACAATTGGCGTGTGCTTGCAATACAAGGCAACACAGCATTGATTATTACTGATAAAATTATTGAACAGCAATCCTATCATAATGAATATGTTGAAATTACTTGGGCGGATTCTTCTCTCCGTGAGTATCTCAATACTGAGTTTTATGACAGATTTTCCGAGGCAGAGAAAGCAAGAATAGTCCCTGTTATCAATAAAAACCCCGATAACACGTGGTTTGGAACGAATGGCGGGCGTGATACAGAAGACAAGGTATTTATACCCAGCCTTGAAGAACTTGCATGTAAATACTTCGGCGACAGCAGTGCGTTATTATACAATCCGCGAAAAAATCAAAGGTACTGGTATGAACGAAAAGATGCAAACAACAGCAAACGAATAGCAAAAGATGAAGTGAAAAATTTTTGGTGGTATTGGATTCGCACACCAGGTCGCTTCAGTGTGAAAGCAGTATACGTTTTTCCTGATGGTAATATTGGTATTCACGGCAACAACATAAAGATAGGCAACGCTGCCGATGGATATTGTGCAGGCGGCGTTCGACCACTTATGTGGATTACGATGGAATAATATAAGTAAATGTGGCGTTGACAAATACAAATTGCGAGGACAATACGCTAATGAATAACTTTAGGAGGATATTATGAATTGGGAGCCATGGACAGGGTGTTATAAGATTAGTGAAGGCTGCAGTAATTGCTATTTTTATGGACCGAACGCAAAGCGCTATGGTCAAAATACTATAATAAAAACCGATAAATTTGACTGGCCAATAAAAACCAAACCAAATGGCGAATATAACATCAAAGGTGGGAAAATTCTTCCCACTTGTTTTGCAACAGACTTTTTTCTTCCGGAAGCAGATGAGTGGCGAAAAGATGCTTGGGCAATGATAAAAAAGCGGCAAGACATTGATTTTTTAATACTAACCAAACGTATCGATCGTTTTATGGTAACGCTTCCTGATGATTGGGGCGAAGGATACGACAATGTAAATATCGGTTGTACGGTTGAGAATCAAGAAATGGCGGACTATCGATTACCATTGTTTTTGTCTCATCCGATTAAGCGACGATTTATTGCCTGTTCTCCAATGCTCGAGAAGATGGATTTGGAGCCTTATTTTCACGGAGTTGACCATGTTACCGTAAGTGGTGAAAATGGACGGGACGCAAGAACGTGTAACTATGAATGGGTGCTTGACATTCGTGAGCAGTGCATAAAAGCAGGTGTTACATTTTGGTTCAAAAGCACGGGTACATTCTTTGAGCGTAATGGCGTTATAGAAAAGATAAATCCGTTCAAGCAGGGTGCGCTGGCAAAGGAACTTGATATTAATATTTCAGATGGGAAAAGGCTGTTTTGAAATCACAGTCAGAATAAGCATTTGTGGAGGTATCATAAGGTTTCGGGTTTTGTGGGGATTGCAAGAGTAATAATTGGTTTTTGAGATTATGCTCCACTTACATAAAAAACAAAATTTCCTCATATATTATAGCAATAATTATGTTGGGGATTTTTATGCATAAATACATAAAAAATATTATTCAAAAATGTAAATCCGTCATACCCAAACGCCTGGAAGGGCAAACGAACGAGGAATATCAACAGGTTCTAAAAGAATGGGGACTAAAAGCAGGAGCAGCTGTACTCATGGCGCTGGCGGTGGTGAGCAGTATTATGGCAGTAACGGGAAGTACCGTAACCGTCAGCAATAGTGTTAATGGAAAGGAACTTCCTGTTTATTGCGTAGAAACAGAAAAGAAGCAGGTTGCCTTATCATTTGATGCCGCATGGGGGAATGAAGATATCCAGGTAATATTAAATATTTTGAAAAAGCAAAATGTGCATGCGACTTTTTTCATGACCGGAGAATGGGTTGAATCTTTTCCAAGTGATGTAAAAGCGCTTCTGGATGCCGGACACGATTTGGGAAACCATGGTGAAAATCATAAGGAGATGTCAAAATTGACAGATGAACAGTGTCAGGAAGAACTGATGAAGGTCCACGATAAGGTAAAAGAACTTACCGGCCATGAAATGAATCTTTTCCGACCACCCTATGGGGATTATGACAATCATGTTATAAAAAATGCGACAAAATGTGGGTACTTAACAATCCAGTGGGACGTAGACAGCTTAGACTGGAAAGATTACGGTGCAGAATCCATTATTAAAACCGTTTGTCAGCATAAAAATCTCGGTAATGGCTCCATCATTCTCTGCCACAATGGGGCAAAATACACCGCTCAGGCATTGGACGCAATGCTCACAAGGCTAAAAGCAGAAGGATACGAAGTGGTTTCGGTATCAGAACTGGTATATACCGATAATTATCACCTGAATCATGAAGGACGGCAGATTCCCAACAAATAACAAGCTTATAAAAATATCTCTAAAATTTAAATTTACTTTGTGATAAAAATTGTTGATATTCAACAGATATCCCATATGTTATTGACCCTCGGCCATTTTCATTATAGTCTGACTATATAAACAAAAAATTTCAGTGAGGAAAACAATAATGGGATTTAAAAATCTTAAAGTCAAATTTAAATTTTCTATAAGCTTTACAATAATCATTTGCCTGCTTCTGACAGTAGGTATTATTGGCTATATCGATTTAGGGATCGTGAATAAAAGCAGTGACAAATTGTATTTTGATGCTTATCTTGGTTCATCCAATATGAAACAGGCGGAGATCTATCTGACCAATGACCGGCTTTTATTCTATAAAATAACAGCGGCCGATAATCAGGAACAGGTGAACCTGTTGTTAACAGAGCTGGAAACAAATCTGCAAAACGTGGGGATGGTCCTGGAAGCATATGGAAATGCGCTTGTAGAGGAAGAGGATAAAAATACGTTTGATGAAATGCAGAACCTGTCCAATACATATATCCAATCCAGGGCAGCAGTAATCGAATTATACAAACAGGGGCAATGGGAAGAAGCAGAGGCGTTGATGCTGGGGCAGAATGAAACCGATGCGGTTCCTCTGCTGGCAGCATTGGAAAAATGTTCCGCATGGAATGACCGGCATGCTGAGACGGTTAACCAAAGAATTGATAAGGCAGACCGTAACGGATCCCTTCAGATTATTGTTGTATCCATTGTTGCTATTATATTTGCAGTTGGTGTTGCATCTATATTAGGAACCAGCATTTTAAAACCCATTGATGAGATAAAAAAGCTGGCAGAGAATGTTGCCAATAAGGATCTGACATATAAGATTCCGGTTTCTTATCTGGCCCAGAAGGATGAAATGGGAGAATTGGCCAATTACATTGTAAAAATGAGGGAAATGCTGCGTCAGACAGTTAGTCGGATTAAAGAGGAATCAGAATCTCTTGACCAGCAGATCCAGTCAGCGCATGCGTCTTTAGGAACCTTAAATAAAGAGTTAATCGATACCTCATCGGCAACCGAACAATTATCTGCCGGTATGGAAGAAACCAGTGCTTCAGCGGAGCATATCCTGGGTGTTTCCACGGTGGTTGAAGAGTCTATGGAAGAGATGGCGCAAAAAGCCGAAAAAGGTTATGGAACAGCAGAAGTTATTCAAAAAAGAGCAGTACAACTGAACCAAAGTATTACGCAGTCAAAGGAAAAAGCCAATACCGTGTTCGGTGAAATGAAAGAAGGTTTGGAACAGGCTTTGGAAGAATCAAAGGCAGTGGAAGAAATCAGCCAGCTTGCCGATGCTATTTTGGAGATTACCAGTCAGACCAATCTTTTGGCCTTAAATGCATCCATAGAAGCTGCCAGAGCCGGAGAAGCCGGAAGAGGTTTTGCGGTAGTAGCCAGTGAAATCGGCAGTCTTGCCGAAAACTCAAAAAATACGGTTGGCAAGATACAGGAAATCACTCAGGCAGTAGAATCAGCAGTTGCCAATCTGGCCGGTCGATCCAACGGTTTATTGAATTATGTGGCAACTGATGTGGCCCAGGATTATGAAGCCATGCTAACCGCTGCCAGGAGTTACAGCAGCGATGCCGATTACATGAGTGAAATGACACAGGACTTCAACAACACCTCCAAGGTTCTGCTGCAGTCTACCCAGGGTATCATCCGTTCCATTCATGAAATAACCGCCGCTGCCCAGAATGGGGCCGAGGCAACCAACTATGTGGCCGGAAAAACTTCAGACATGTCAAGTGAATCGGATAACCTAATCCGCAATATGAATGTCGTGGCAGAATCATCAGAAGAGTTATCCCAGATTACAAAACAGTTTATCGTTTGATTTGCTAAGCAGGAGGATGGTAAAGTGGTAAGATCAGGCGGCTGACATATTTATCTTCAGCCTCATATCCCTGATAGCTGCCGCCATGCTCCTGCATAATCTTTACACAGGTACGCAGGCCCAAAGCAGTGCTTTCCACGGAATAGGAATCATGGTTCAGGGCATTAATGAATTCGATATGCAAAAAGGTATCCGTTTCAAATGCAAGGATATCCAAGGGTTTTTCTCTGTTGGCGTATTTTCTGATATTGGATAAGGTGTTATCCAGTACCCGTTGTAAGAACTCAGCGTCAATCAGGCAGTCTCCCTTGAAAGATTCCGGTTCAGCGTAGACATTTACAATAAAGCCGCTGCTTTCCAGATCAAATATCTGGTTGTCGATGAGGCTGGTAATCAGATTATAAGTAGAAATAACTTCTTTATGATAGGTTTCTTCGGTTTTTTCAGAAGCCAAAAAATACTCAAATAATTTATCGGACATTTCTCTGATTTGGAAAGCCTTGCGCTTAGTGGTTAAGAGAAAGTGCTTTAACTGGTCTTCATCCCGGTAGCGTTTCAGGAGCATCAGCTCCAGATAACCGATCAAAGAAGTCAGCGGAGTCCGAAGGTCATGAGCAAGGGCGGTCATCAGTTTCTGATTGGCCTCCTTTGTTTTTTCTTCCTCTTGTTTTTTGGACAGAATGGAAAGGCGCATTTGATTGATTCCTTTAGCAAGCTGATAGAGCTCATCGCTGCCAAGCTCGGTTAATTCATAGTTTAAATCGCCTCCCTCCAGAATCTTCAATTCTCTGGACAGGGTATGGATATAACGAAGCTTAATCTGTACTATCGTCATGGAGATGATCAGAAAAATTGCCAGTGACAAAAATAAACAGGCATAGTAAGCCCATACATAATATTGGGAATAGCTGTCACTGCGTACCAGGGCATTGACAGATGTGCCATCGGCAAAAGTCAGGGTATAAAAATTAGAATTGTATTCTTTGATCAGAGTGGAGATATATTGCTTATCCAGATATTGGTTATAATAGGCGAAAAGGTTTTCTTCGCCATTATAGGGATTGGCATCATTATAAATCCGATTTTCATAATCGGAATCAAAGATCAGGTTATTGGTAAAAAGGGTGAGATTAATATTCTTTTCCGAGGCTACCCAGTCATTAATAGCGGAGATATCGGAAAAAGAAATATTATTATCGGTAACATATTCCTGTAACAGCCATATATATTGTTCCTCCCGCTGCTGTATCGCTTCCGGACTGGCAATGGTTGCCTCCAGCAGACGATAAGAGAGCTTGGTTAAGAGAGGAAAAGAAATATAGGCAATTACCAAAGCAACCGTTACCATTAAAAGCAGCTGGGCAGAAAGCTTATGGCCGAAAATATTACGAATCTTAGTCAATCCGATACCCCCTTCCCCATATATTCAGAATATAGCGGTTTGGCTGATCACTGTCTTCCAATTTTTTACGGAGATTCCGAATGTGTACATTTACCGTATTATTGGAAGAGGCAAAGTAAGGCTCCTGCCATACACTTTCATATATATTTTTAACGGAAAAAATCTTTTTACGATTAGAAGCCAGTAAAATTAAAATCTGATATTCGATTTCCGTCAGGATAATTTCTTCGTCATTTTTATAAACACGTTTGGTTTCCGTATCGATCTGAATATCCTGCAAAAAAATCAGGGGTGAAGAGGAAGCGGAATTGGATGGATTGTAAGTAACATGTCTGCGGATCAGAGCTTTCACGCGAGAGAGTAATTCCGAGTAGGAAAATGGCTTGACCAGATAATCATCCCCCCCGGCGGAAAATCCGATGACTTTGTCCGTGTCGGAAGATTTGGCTGTCAGGAATAAAATAGGGGTCATATAACTCTTACGCAGTTCCACACAGGCATCTATACCGGAAAAAACAGGCATCATCACGTCCAGGATAATAAGTGAGACTTCAGAAGACATTTTTTCGATAGCCTCTTTTCCGTTTACGGCTTCCCAAACATGATATCCTTCATTTTCCAGAAGGATACGGATGACCTCCCGTATTTCATCATCATCATCAGCAATCAAAATGGTTCTGTCTTCGTTCATGTTGACTCCTCGCACATCAATAGTTTAAGGATATTTTATCACTTTTTTTATTTAAAGACCATAAACTTCCCTTTTCTTAATTATTCTTAATAGTTCTACCAGCGATTCCAGACACCATAAAGGAGCGTTGTTCCCGTTAACAAAACAAGAATACCGCAATTGATAACCTTCATACAGACCAGCCCCCATTTGGACTTCAGATACTTGTTTCCCAGCCCCAGTCCGATGGCAATATACAGCAGGCAGATGGTGACATAGCGGAAATCACTGCTGCAAGTATAAGGATAAATAATAACAAAAGCAGCAAAGGAAATCAACATAATGATATATCCCGTCAGGAGAAAAACAGAATCTTCCAGACCGGTAAATTTCTTCCACATAACAACAATAAAAAGGATGGCAGTTGCTATTCCCAGTACAAGCGCCAAGACATAAATAATCTGGCTTAAGGAGAGGATATAGTGGTTGGCATCCGCAGGAAATTCCTCGGCAAAAAGCGATGTCTGGAACATAATTACCCAGGTGTTGCGGCAAGCTGCGGAACTGATGGGGTGAAACGGGAATTCAAAACGCCAGTCGGCCCAGGAGGGAATTCCTAACCGCTGCCAAAGGCTGTAGGCAGCAGTATACATGGGGGAATGTTCTCCCGGAACGGGAACACCAGGCTTTTCACCATAAACAATCAAATTGCGGACGATCCAGGATAAGCCGATGGTACCGGTCAATAGTCCAAATAAGCAATAGTTTTTGATCCAGAGCAGAATATCCGATTTTATCCGGGAGCGAAGGATTCCGATAAAATGCATTAAGAAAACCAAAGCAATGGGAAAGGCAATGACTGCCGAGTTTAATTTGGTAATCATACCCAGGGCCAGCACCAGACCGAGAAGCAGAAGATTGGGCAGATTTTTTGCCCGTATCCAGATAAGACAGCGGTAAATGGTGAGGCACATGAAGAGCATCGTCAGCATGTCGTTATTAACGCTGCCGGCCATAATAATAGTAGAAGGATGCAGGGCCATAAATAAAAGCCCGATATATAAGCCGTTCCCCTTAATATCCATCAGCTTAAGAAGACGATAGGTAACCGTCATACACAGGCAGGAATAAAGCAGGGGCAAAACCTGCAGGTTTTCAAAAGCCAGTTCTTCGGTAACCTCCAGCAGGATATTCAGCTGCAGCCAGATAAAGGATATAATGTGGTGGAGAGGGGGATGATAATAACCAAAAAGCTGATAGGGATTGACTTGCGGAAGCTTATGGAATTTATAGATATATTCAATATATCCGATATGTCCCGGATTAATGAAATCCGTTCCTTTTCCGGTAAAAGCGCCGGCATCGTGCTGGCGGTCATACAAACCGGATAAAAGAACGTAGGCACACCGCAGCATAATCCCGAATGAGATAATGGCAAAACACAGGAAATCGGCATATTTTTCCTCATCCTGTTTGATAAACATACATTTCAGCCAATAAAGTATCGCAAAATAGAGCAAAAAAACGCAGAAAATCCATAACACTTTGGTCTCATGGGCAACGGCATACAGTGGTGAGACACCCTGCAAAAGTGCAACCAGAAGACAGGCAAAGATCATAAAAAAATAGTAATGTTTTGTTTTCATAAGAAACCCCTTTGTTTTTATTAATAGATCGAAACAACATCTTCGATATTATTATTTTTGATCATAAAACTCCAGACAGAATGCCCGGGCAGCCGATGTTCGGTCAGATACCACCGGTCTTCGATTTTAGTGATATAGTATGGCGTGCCGCCGCCGATAAAATAAGAATAGACATCTTCGTATCCGCCATCCGCCAGTGAAGAAAGTTTTTTGGTCCGGACCAATGTGGCAAAGTCCTGATTACCGGAAGCATCGGTGGAAACAGTAAGATAAAAATAATCTTCAATGCGGGTGATTTGAATCATGCCGGCCAATTGCGGGGGAACCGGATATTCTTCCTGGATAGAAAAGGTTTTCAAATCAGCCTTGATAATAGAAGAATTACCGGAAACAAAATAGATGTCATTATCCATAATGGTAAAGGAACGCACATAAACCCCCATAAGGGAAGGAATGCTGCGAATTTCGCTTAAATACATAACCGAACTGTCGGCCGGATGCCGGAACAGGTACATTTCTCCGGTAAGGGAACTCCATGCATAAAAGGTGTCGGTTGCATCATCGTAAATGACGTAATGGGGCCTGCTGCCGATATCCGTAAATTCCTGAGTGGGGATGAAAACCGGCTGGCCGTGGTCATTGATCTGTCTTTCCATAATCAGAATCCGGTTATTTTCCGTATCATCAATCAGATAGACAAGACCATCACCGGCAATGGTGTGTCCCATAGCGATATCGGAAGTCATCACTGACCATGCACTCAGATCGTCGGTAAGATTATCATGGTAGATGACCTGATTGTGATAACAATCCACAATAAAATATTCCTGACCGATTTTGGTTATGTAGGTGGGGACGCTTAAACCACTGAAAGGATTGGCCAAAGCGGTTTCCGCAGGGTCAAAATCATGATCAATGGGAGTGGAAATCCGGCTGTATTCAGTTGGAGTAAAAGAGGCCGGTATGGCGCTGGACTTACCGCAGCCGGTAAAAAGGAATAAGACCAACAGCCAAAACGGACAAAATAATTTTCGTTTCATAACACCATTATAGTAAAATAACTTTTAAAGTCCAATCTTTTTTTAGATAATTTGTATAATAAGAAATTATATTGTCGGAAAAATACTTATTTCGTCTAAAAAACTTTACAGCTGAAAAGGAATGTGATATATTCATAAGCACTTACTAATGCCAATAAAAGTGAATTATGACCTGTCTATGGAAAAGATTTTGAATTTTATTTCGACATCTATTTCAATAGTCAGGTTTTTTGTTTCTAATAAAATCACGAAATGGGAAAGGAAAAAAGATGAAGAAAAAAATACTATTAATTGGCATTATATGTGGGTTGCTGGCAGCAGCCCTGCCCTTGAAGGTTCAGGCCGGAAATGAAATTATTTCTTATATTTATCACAGCCATCAAGGGGATTCGAAAAGCAAGGGCGGTTGTTACGGGCAGCCGGTGTATCATGTCCATCAGGGGGATGGAATATCAGGCGGAGATTGTTATCAGCAGGCAATCTATCATCAGCATCAGGGGAATGCCGGAGGAGAAGGCGGTTGTTATACCGTTCCGGTGTATCACAGCCACGAAGGCAGTGATGATGCAGCCGGGGGCTGTTTTGTGGAACAGTTTCATGAACATGACAGCTCCTGCCATACTACCACAACCTGTACCATAAGGGTGAGCAGTTACAGCTATTGTTTTCGGACTTGGTATGGAAATTGTTATCATCACGGTGAATCCGTACAGGGGGAATGGTATGCGGTGATGTCTCATTCAAGCTGTGGGCAGGGAGACTTTAACGGAACAATCACGATGTGTAATTCTTGCCGGCATATCGGAACCAATGATCATGATTATAAGAAGCTGACCTGCAGCCGGGAAAATGAACTGATTGGATACAGCCTGGGATGCGGAATGGATGAGACTACCATTGTTTCTTATGATACCGGATGCAACAGGCAGGCTGATCAGGATATTGACGGATATGGACTTACCTGTGAAAAAAACGGAGAAAGTATCGACAGTTATGCTTTGAATTGCGGAAAAGAGACAACTGTTCCGTTGGGATATGTGAAAATAACCAATCTGACCAACGGACTGGCGGAAGAAGCAGAGCTGGAAGCATCCTATTGGGATCGAACCGCATCGGAAGGAAAGAATGGCGATTTAAAGATTAGCAGCAATCCTTTTGTATGGGAGGATGATGACAGCCAAAAAATCGGTGAAAGCAGCCGGATCAGCGTTGGTGAAAACGGAAATTATACCGTTTCCCTTCAGGCGGAAAATCAGGATATTAAAAGGGAAGGACTGACAGTTACTATTCAGGTGTCAAATATAAAACCACCTTCTCCGGATGATGGTACGGGAAACGGTGGTGATAATCAGGATGACCAGGACGGCGGTGATAGCCAGGACAGCCAAAACAATATAGAACCGGAGAGAAATGACAAGGTTGTCGCAACAGAAACACCCAATCCGGCAGTTACTCCGCAAAGCAGCACCAAGACAGTTAAAAGGGTAAAAGCGGCAGCGGTGCCGACAGCAAGCCCAACCCAAACTATATCGCCAATTAAAATTGAAAAAAAAGAAATAAAAATACCGGAGCTGGAGGCAGAACCGGAAGCTGTTGAAATAGCAGAGATTGTGACAGAAACGTCATTTTGGCAAACGCCGGCAGCAAAAGCACTGGTAATAACACTAAGCAGTGCACTGGTGCTGCTTGGCCTGCTGGGACTGTGGATATTACTGTTCCGTTATGTCGGTATCTATGGAGAGGATGGAGAAGGAAACGAATGCTTCCTGGGGATTGGTTTGATTCGCAGGGAAGAAACGTTTCTGCTGGTGATTCCGGAGCATGTTCTGGACCGGGCGTGTACCAGCAGATATTGCCTGCGGCCCGGCCTTTTGTTTTACAAGATGCATGAGCAGTCGGAACTGGTGGTAGAGGCCAAGAATAAGAAAGTTTCTCTTGTTATTGAAAAGGAAATAAAGTTTAAATATTGATTTTATCAGGAAAACGTGATAAGCTACCAATGTTTACAGAAAACAGGAGGACAATATTATGAAGAAATTATTAGCAGCAATTTTGTTTACCGCATTAAGTGTTTCCCTTTTAACCGCTTGCGGCAGCAGTGTTACACCAGCAGAATCAAGTGAAGAAGCCGAAGCAACGGCAGCCGAAACCACCGAGGCAGCGGAATCCGCCGAAGCAGCCGAAAATACCGAAGCAACGGAAACCAAAGCGGTTCTTACCGTAGGAACCAATGCCGAGTTCCCCCCCTTTGAGTACGTGGGTGATGACGGACAGCCGGATGGTTTTGATATGGCTCTGATTCGTGCCATCGGTGAGAAACTGGGTATGGAAGTGGTAATCGAGAATATGGAGTTTTCAACATTGGTAGCGTCCATTGGAACCAAGCTTGACGTAGCCATCGCCGGTATGACCGTAACCGATGAAAGAAAACAGTCGGTAGATTTTTCCGATTCTTACTATGAGGCAGTGCAATATGTTATTTTACCGGTTGATTCCGATATTAAGACAGCTGCCGACCTGGAAGGTAAGAAAATCGGTGTACAGTTGGGAACCACCGGTGATTTCATTGTAGAAGAAATTGAAGGTGCTACGGCAGCACAGTTCAGTAAAGCCGTGGATACGGTAAACGATCTGATCAACGGCAGGGTAGACTGTGTAATTATTGACAAGAATCCCGCGCTGGTATTTGAAAGCAAATTTAAGGATCAGGTAGTTGCTGTGGATGGTGCTCAATTCGGATTTGAACCGGAATATTATGCCATTGCAATGCCTAAGGGTGATACCGAGCTGGCTGACAAGATCAACGGTGCGCTGAAAGAGCTGAAGGAAGACGGTACTTTTGATAATTTAGTAAAAACATATATTGAACAATAAGCAAAAATGATGTAAAATTATTTTGCAGGAAAGCAAGAGGGATGGCAGATGCAGGTCTGTCATCTCTTTTAAGTTTATGAGAGAGAGGAATAATTGATTTATGCAGGCGTGGTTAGCAGAAGTACTAGTAAAATTTGAAGCGGCATTTATTACCGGGGACCGCTGGAAGTTATATCTGAGCGGATTAGGTGTGACTTTGGAAATATCCCTCCTTGCCGCTGTTTTGGGTATGGTGATCGGTACCGTTCTGGCCCTTATGAAGCTGTCGGTCAGACGCAACGGTAAAAAAACCATATGGTGTATGATCGCCAATATCTATGTTGATGTCATTCGCGGGACACCATCGGTATTGCAGCTTTTAATTATGTATTTTATTATTATGTCCAGCAGCAGAAATGGGGTTCTGGTAGCCATATTGTCCTTTGGTATCAATAGTGGTGCCTATGTATCGGAAATTGTCAGGGGGGGGATTCTGGCAGTAGATAAGGGGCAGACAGAGGCCGGCCGCTCAGTAGGATTATCAAAAGCGCAGACAATGACTTTTATCGTAGTGCCGCAGGCAATCAAAAACATCCTGCCGCCCATTGGGAATGAGTTTATTTGTTTATTAAAAGAAACGGCTATCGTGGGCTATGTTTCACTGACAGATCTTACCAGGGCAGCTAATCAGATATCCTCCCGAACATATGAGGCCTTTATGCCTTTGATCGGTGCGGCAGTAATCTATTTTGTGATGATTAAGATATTGACTATTCTTTTAGGGAAATTGGAGAGGAGATTGCGCAGAAGTGATAATCGTTAAGGATTTACATAAAACATTTGAAGATAACAACCATGTTCTGCAGGGCGTGAATTATCACATCCATGCCGGAGAAAAAATTGTTGTGGTAGGGCCTTCCGGTTCCGGAAAGAGTACTTTTTTACGTTGCTTAAATCTTTTGGAGCAGCCTACCAGCGGTGAAATCTGGTTTGACGGCCAGGAAATTACCAGTCCCAAAGCCAATATCGATAAGATCAGGATGCATATGGGAATGGTATTTCAGAATTTCAATTTATTTAACAATCTGACGATTTTGGATAATATCACACTGGCACCGACAAAGCTTAAGGTAATGAGCAAAGAGGAAGCCAGGGCAAATGCTTTTAAGCTGTTAGATCGGGTGGGATTACGGGAGAAAGCAAATGCCTTTCCCAGTCAGTTGTCCGGCGGTCAGAAGCAGCGCATTGCCATTGTCCGGTCTTTGGCCATGAATCCCCGGGTAATGCTCTTTGATGAACCCACTTCAGCACTGGATCCGGAGATGGTGGGAGAGGTTCTGGCGGTAATGAAAGATCTGGCCGAAAGCGGCATGACCATGGTAGTAGTAACCCATGAAATGGGTTTTGCCCGTGAAGTGGGAACCAAGGTGCTGTTTATGGATGACGGAAATATTATGGAAGAAAATACCCCGGCAGAGTTTTTCAGCAGTCCTCAAAGTGTGCGGTTAAAGGAATTTTTGTCCAAGGTATTATAGTCCGGGTCCCACACAGCCAGAATGAGATAAAGCGGAAATGCATATATCAATGAATAGGCATAGCGGAATTCGGTAGCTACCGGAGTGGCAATCAATACGGTTGCCATAATGGCAAGACCGGGCAGGTAAAGAAAAAGCTTCCAGCTTTCTTTGCGGATGATGCCGCAGCCGATGCAGATCAGTAAGACCCAGAGCATCGTTCCCATACTCCAGATGAGGCCGTATAAAGGCAGCATTCCCCCCAGTTTGATGGCGATTTCCTTGGCTTTGACCACAATCGGTCCGCCAATGATGGGAGAGTGGGAAATCCCCAGGGAGGAGGTACTGATCCCTTCATTTTCCGCAACCGTATAAAAGGAATCAGGATACCAGTAGCCCATGGTTTGCTGCACGTATGCATCGAGATAATCCCGGGGATAAGTAAAGCCCAGGGTCAGCCATAATTTCAGGTAATCACTTTTATGTTCGGTGAGATAATCAGGATGTCCCGCCCGAACCAGTTCCTTGATATTGTCGGCAAAGCTGGGGTGGTAGAGTTCTTTGATATAAGTGGTATCTACAACCGCATGAACCAAATCCCATTGTTCCGGTGAAAGTTCCCGATCATTGCAAATAACCCGAGATATTTGCTGCAGGGGAATCGATACGGATTCTACGAAATCAGGCTGTGTAACCTCCAAGGCATTCATCACAGGCCCCTTCACCACCAGGGCGATGAGAAAAATGCTTAATTGCAGGGGCAGCATGATTTTTTTGCTTTTCCAAAAGAAATAAATTAAAAAAGGCAGGGACAGAATAAAGGCATACCAGCCGTTAGAACGCAGCAGACAGACCATCAGTCCGGAAATACAAAAGAGAATCAGACTGGGTACGGTTAAATGATCCAGGCGTGATTCCAGATATAAACGAAGCAGGGCAGTGGTGAAGAACAAAACACCGGCTGAA
Organism: Lachnospiraceae bacterium; assembly: GCA_031555615.1. Lineage (GTDB taxonomy): Bacteria > Bacillota > Clostridia > Lachnospirales > Lachnospiraceae > UBA935. The sequence goes on from JAVBUF010000008.1 coordinate 19,214, forward strand.
AAAAGTACATCCTTCCAGACCGTCACGGCGAAGACACCATTATACGGAACAAAAGCGTAAAAAGCAGTGATAAGTAAGCAATAAAGCCCCCGGATATTTAATTGACGGAGTGTTTTGATCAGACAGGTTACCGAAAGAGCCAGAACACACATCTGAAAAAAGGTATAAAATGAAATGGCATTAACCATGCTGGAAGTGAACAGGCTGCCAATACTGTATAGAAGTTTAATGATCATAGTGTGCGCAAAAGGGTGGTGATTGCTGTAAGGGATGAGTCCCAGAAGCTGCTCCAGCTGGTTAAGGCTGTCAGGGGTCATAATTCCCGGAAATTGATAGAGAAAATAAGGTAAAAAGCCCAGCATACATATGAAAAAAGTAAAAACACCAATATGAGAATCATAAAAATGCCCGAAGCGGGAGCCTGATAACGGATGAACCAGAAGATCCATGCAGCGTTCTTTGTTGGTAATCAAGGCAAATAAAAAGCGCAGCAGATGAAAGAACAGGAAAAAGAATCCTATTGCCGTGGCGGTTAAGATCACCAAACGAAACAATTTATTTTCCAGTTGATCAATATAGTTGTGGGCATCGACGCCCATATAGCACAGGGTAAAAAAAGCCGACAGAAATCCAGCAGTAATCACTTCTGTTTTTGATTTTACGGTTTCCCCTACAATTTTCGTACTATGTCGATAAAATAAAAAACACAATAAAAACAGAATACCGGTGATAATATTGCCGGGTTGAAGGCGGCCGGCGTTCATCAGTGCCCAGGCAGTAAAAAAGCTTTCCAAAAGAAAAAGAAGGCTCCAGACCTTATTGATTTTTTTCATATTAATTAATCCTTTTACACAAGTTGATTTTTTGTTGTTGATACATTAGAATAAATATATTAAATCTGGAAGTAAATGTCAATGAAAGGAAACCGAATGATTACCATAAGCCTTTGTATGATTGTAAAAAATGAAGCGGAAATTCTGGCACGTTGTCTGGATACAGTATGTGATCTTGTGGATGAAATTATTATTGTAGATACCGGATCCACCGATGAAACAAAAGAAATTGCCGGGCGGTATACCGGGCAGATATATGATTTTGCCTGGATACATGATTTTGCGGCAGCCAGAAATTTTGCTTTTTCCAAAGCTTCCTGTGACTATATTTATACAGCCGATGCCGACGAGGTAATTAATGAGATGAATCGCAAGAGCTTTATGCAACTGAAGCAGGTATTGCCGGAGGAAATCGATATTGTCCAGATGTATTACGGCAATCAGCTGATGCATGGAACCATCTACAATTTTGACCGGGAGTACCGGCCGAAGTTGTTTAAAAGAATCCGTACCTTTGAATGGATCGATCCCATCCATGAAACGATTAAACTGGACCCGGTGATTTTTGACAGTGAGATCGAAATTACCCACATGCCGAAAGAAAACCATGCGCCCAGAGATTTACAGGCATTTGAACGGATTATTGCGGGAGGCGGAATTTTATCCAAGCGGCTGCACAATATTTATGCAAAGGAATTATTCGTATCGGGAGATAAAGAAGATTTCCTGTGTGCGGAAGTTTATTTTGAGGAGTCCGCAGTAAATACCGATTATTCTCTGGATCAGGTCAAGGAAGCCTTCTGTGTGGTGGCAAGGGCTGCCAGATTGCGGGGCGATGTTACGAAGTTTTTTAAATTTGCCATGAAGGATGTGGGAAGTGAAGGCAGCAGTGAAATCTGCTGTGAACTGGGACAATACTACATGGAACAGCGAGATTATCATGAAGCCATTGTCTGGTTTTATAATGCCGCTTTTGAAACCCAGTGTATTCTGAATGTGCGGTGCGGCGGAGTGATACCCCTGACAGCATTGTCAGAATGTTACGAAGTACTGGAAATGACTCAGCAGGCCGCGGAATATCGGACAATGGCCAGTGAATGGAAACCGAAGGAGGAGTAATAAGAATATGAGCTGGAGACAAAATGTCAGGACGGTAACGCCCTATACACCGGGTGAGCAGCCGGACAATCCAAATATGATTAAGTTAAATACCAATGAGTGTCCTTACCCGCCGGCACCGGGGGTAGCCAGGAAAGCGGCGGCGATGCAGACTGATGATTTTCGGTTGTATCCCAATCCCGATGCGTCAGTCTTGACGGAAAGCCTGGCAGAGTATTACGGACTGAAAAAGGAACAGGTTTTCGTGGGAGTAGGTTCCGATGATGTGTTGGCTATGGCCTTTCTTACTTTTTTTAATTCGGACAAGCCTATTCTTTTTCCGGACATTACCTATTCCTTTTATGATGTGTGGGCGGAGCTTTACCGGATACCCTATCAGGTGCAACCCTTAGATGAAAACTTCCGCATTGTCAAAGAAGACTATCTGAAGGAAAACGGCGGGATTATTTTTCCCAATCCCAATGCCCCTACTGGGGTTTTAGAAAGTCTGGAATTAATTGAGTGTATTGTCAGCGCCAATCCCGACAGTATCGTGATCATTGACGAAGCCTATGTAGATTTTGGCGGGGTAAGCTGCTTGTCGTTGATTAACAAATATGATAATTTATTGGTGGTGCAGACCTTTTCCAAATCCCGTGCCATGGCCGGAATGCGGATCGGTTATGCCATGGGCAATGAGCAGCTGATCCGTTATTTATTGGATGCCAAATTTTCTTTTAATTCTTATACGATGAATCGGCCGTCCCTTGAATTGGGAGTGGAAGCAGTTAAAGACGAGGCCTATTTCATAAGCATCACGGAGAAGATTATTACCACCAGAGAGTGGGTAAAAAAGGAACTGGCCCGCCTGGGATTTTCTTTTCCCGATTCCCGGGGAAATTTTATTTTTGCATCCCACAGTCAGGTGCCGGCCAGAGAATTATTTGAAATGCTGCGGGATAAAGGTATTTACGTAAGACACTGGAATCAGCCGCGCATCGATAATTATTTGCGTATTGCCATTGGTACGGATGAGGAAATGAAAGCGTTTCTCAATTGTATAGAAAAATATTTACAAAGCAGAAAAAGAGGAGAATGAAAATGATTAGAAGTATTTTAAAAGGGGCGGTAATTGGCGTTGCCAATATCATTCCCGGTGTCAGCGGCGGAACCATGGCGGTTGCCATGGGAATTTATGACAAGCTGATTTTCAGTATTACCAATATATTTAAAGCTTTTAAAGAAAGCCTTAGATTTTTAATTCCCATTGGGATTGGAATGGTGTTGGCATTGGTTGGTTTATCTTTTGTGATAGAAACATCATTGGAGCGTTTTCCGCTGCCTACCAATTGTTTGTTTATCGGTTTGATCGTGGGTGGTTTTCCGGCTATGTGGAAGAAAGTAAAAGGGACGAAAGTAAAGCTCGGTCATATTCTGGCCGGTATACTATTTTTTGTTATTGTTGCAGGCTTTGCGGCCCTGGGAAACGGTGAAGGCAAATCGGCGGATCTGACCTTTTCCCTGGTTTCAGTAATCAAGCTGTTTTTTGTGGGAATAATTGCCTCGGCAACCATGGTCATTCCCGGTGTCAGCGGTTCCATGATGCTGATGCTGATGGGGTATTATGGACCGATTATCTCAGCAATCAAAAACTTCATAGAAGCGCTGCTTTCATTTAACGTTCCGGTATTATTGGAAACCATGGGAATATTGGTTCCGGCGGGCATCGGTATCGTTGTGGGTATCGTTGTGATTGCCAAGCTGATTGAACTTATTTTTAAGAAAATCCCCCTGTATGCGTACTGGGCGATTATCGGTTTGATCGTAGCGTCACCGGTGGCCATTATTTTATTAAATCATTTTCCGGCCATAACCGTAGGAAGCATTTTGATCAGTATCCTATTGTTCGCAGCAGGATTTGTGGTATCGATGAAACTGGGCGGCGAATAATAATGTGAGAAGAACTCCAGTTAGAGAAAGGGATGATGGGAATGTACACAGATTTTGCCGGCGTATACGACATTTTTATGGATGAGACTCCTTATGAGGAATGGTGCAGCCTGATTGACGGCTGGATCAGGGAATATGGAATCTCAAAGAAAAACGGCAAAGAAGCAGAAGAAAATCTGGTAGTAGATTTAGGCTGCGGAACCGGAACCTTGACGGAGATGCTGGCCGGCCTGGGTTATGACTGCATCGGCATCGACAATTCCATGGAGATGCTGGGAAGAGCACTGGATAAAAGGGAGGCGGCCGGAACCAAAACCCTTTATTTGTGTCAGAATATGCAGGAAATGGAGCTTTACAGCACAGTAGGAACAATAATCAGCGCATGTGATTCTCTCAATTATCTTCTGACGGAAGAAGAGATCAAAGATACTTTTAGCCGGGTGAACAATTATTTGTATCCCGGCGGTATCTTTATTTTTGATTTTAACACTGTTTTTAAATACCAGAACATCATCGGCGATACAACCATTGCGGAAAATAGGGATGAGTGCAGTTTTATTTGGGAAAACTATTATCATTCGGATCAACAGGTGAATGAATATGATATAACGGTTTTTGTCCGGGAAGAGAATGACAGGTACCGAAAATTTGAGGAAACCCACTATCAAAGAGGGTATACAGCGGAGCAGATGGAGAAATTATTAAAACAGGCCGGACTGGAATTGGTTTTGGCCCTTGACGCGGAAACCCGCGGAGAGATCCGGGAGGACAGCCAGCGGATTTATATGATTGCCAGAGAGCAGGGAAAGGAACAGATAAGTGATGTCTGATAAGATTATAAGAGCAACAGCGGCTAATGCCCAGATCAGAGCCTTTGCGGCAACCAGCAAAAATCTGGTGGAGGCAGCAAGGAAAGCTCATAATTTAAGCCCGGTTGCATCGGCAGCCCTGGGGCGGCTGTTAACAGCCGGAGCCATGATGGGGGTAACCCTGAAAGGCGAAAAGGATATTTTAACGATTCAAATCAGAGGGGACGGCCCCATCGGCGGAATTACAGTGACGGCAGACAGCACCGGACAGGTAAAGGGTTATGTTAATGAATCCCAGGTCATGCTTCCTCCCAGCAGCGCCGGTAAGCTGGACGTGGGAGGTGCTGTGGGGAGCGGATACCTTCAGGTCATCAAGGACATGGGCTTGAAGGAACCGTATGTGGGGAAGACCGATCTGCAGACCGGAGAGATTGCAGATGATCTGACTTACTATTTTGCCACCTCGGAGCAGGTACCATCTTCGGTGGGACTGGGTGTTTTGATGGAAAGAGATAATACCGTGAAATGTGCCGGTGGTTTTATTATTCAACTAATGCCCTTTGCGGAAGAAGAGGTCATTGAAAAACTGGAAAAGAATCTGACTGGTTTTTCATCGGTTACCGGTGTATTAGAGCAAAATGACAGTCCGGAGTATTTACTGGAACAGCTTTTGGGGGATATGGATCTGGTAATTACGGATTCCCTGGAGCCGGCTTTTTATTGTAATTGTGATAAGAAAAGAGTAGAAAAGGCCTTGATCAGCATCGGCCGGAAGGATATCGAAGAAATGATCAAGGATAATGAGACCATCGAAGTGAAATGCCATTTTTGTAATACGGCTTATCATTTTGAGACTCCGGAGCTAAAGGAAATTTTGCAAAAAGCAGAAAAAAACAAGAGGTAGCATATGCAGCATGGTTTTATTAAAGCAGCGGCGGTAACGCCCCATATCAAAGTAGCGGATACCATCTATAACAGGGAGCAGATTTGTCAGGGATATGACGAAGCGGTAAGGCGGGGCGCCAAGATCATCGTTTTACCGGAACTGTGTATAACCGGATATACCTGCGGTGACTTATTTTTGCAGGAAAGACTGTTGTCGGAAGGCCGTCGGAGCCTGGCTGCAATTGCCAGGCATACTATCGGCAACGACGCAGTGATGTTTGTGGGCCTGCCCCTTGAAGTGGATCATAGTTTATATAATGTGGCGGCGGCGATACAGGATGGTGAGGTTCTTGCCTTTATTCCCAAAACTTATATTCCCAATTACGGAGAGTTTTATGAGCTGCGTCATTTTACGCCGGGGCCAAGGCAGGCGCAGAAGGTTTTGTTTGAAGGACGCGAAGTACCCTTTGGAACGGATATCCTGCTGGAAGCGGAAGGAATGGAAGGGTTGAAGATCGGCTGCGAAATCTGTGAAGATTTGTGGGCTGCGGAAACACCCGGAACGGCACATGCTCTGGCAGGAGCGGTGATCGTGGTGAATCTTTCGGCTTCGGATGAGACGGTAGGAAAAGATGCTTATCGTGAAATGCTGGTACAGTCGGCCAGTGCCCGGATGGTAGCAGGGTATGTGTATGCCAGTGCCGGTGAAGGCGAGTCCACCCAGGATCTGGTTTTTGGGGCTCATAATATGATTGCAGAAAACGGGATGTTTCTGGCCAAAGGAAAGCGGTTTGAAAATCAGGCAGTATATGGTGATATCGATATTAACCGGCTGCGGATGGAACGCCGCAAAATGAACACCTTTATGCCGGAAAAAAGAAGCGGATACATTCATGTTCCCATTAAGATTAAAATAGAAGAGACCCCATTGGAGCGGAGTTTTCCGGCCTTCCCTTTTGTGCCGGGGGATCCGGCCGGGAGGGCGGCACGGTGTGAAGAAATATTGATGATACAGGCGCTGGGTTTGAAAAAGCGGCTGGAGCATACCGGCAGCAAGCGGGTGGTATTGGGCATATCCGGTGGGCTGGATTCGACGCTGGCTCTTTTGGCAGCGGCCAAAACCTTTGATCTGCTTGGTAAAGACCGAAAGGATATTTATGCAATAACCATGCCCTGCTTCGGAACCACCGGCCGGACTTATGATAATGCCTGCCGGCTTTCCGGAGAACTGGGAGCAACCCTGAAGGAAATCGATATCAGGGAAGCGGTCACGGTACATTTTCGGGATATCGGACAGGATATGGAGAAGCAGGATGTCACTTATGAAAACAGCCAGGCCAGAGAACGTACCCAGGTGCTGATGGATATTGCCAATCAAATCGGTGGAATGGTAGTAGGTACCGGAGACCTGTCGGAGCTGGCCTTGGGTTTTGCCACTTATAACGGCGATCATATGTCCATGTATGGCGTAAATGCCGGTGTACCCAAAACCTTAATTCGCCATTTAGTGGGATATTATGCGGATACCTGCGGTCAAGACGAGCTTGCGGCAGTATTACGGGATGTTCTGGATACGCCTGTAAGCCCGGAATTGCTGCCTCCCAGCGAGGGAAACATTTCCCAGATAACGGAGGATTTGGTAGGTCCCTATGAACTGCATGATTTCTTTTTATATTATATGCTCCGCTGCGGATACGAGCCGGCTAAGATATACCGGATTGCCCTCCTGACCTTTCAGGGAAGATATGAGGCGGAAGTGATCTGGAAATGGCTCAAGCTTTTTTACCAGCGCTTTTTCAATGCGCAGTTTAAGCGCTCCTGTCTGCCTGACGGACCCAAGGTGGGAAGTGTTGCGGTATCGCCCCGGGGTGATCTGCGGATGCCTTCCGATGCCTGTGTACGTATTTGGGCAGAACAGCTGCAGGATATGGATAGAAGTTAGTGATAGAAACGTATATACAAATAAGGAAGGGCAAGGCTGCTCTTCCTTATTTTGAACATATTACAATTCCGGGGCGGCTTAATTAGATTTAACCGGACTTGCTTCCGGACTGGGGGTAGGTACAACAGCCTTATCCAAAGAAGCGTTGATAGCATTCAGCAGAACCATGGAGGTATACTTGTTATCATTAGAGTAAGTGATATCGTCTGTGGACTGATGCTCGCAGATTTGCATTGCCAGTGTCTCAAAAGCCGGCTCTATCAGAGGATACATAGTAGCGATCGCCTCATCCAGATTGACGATAGAAACATCATTGATCCGGTACTCATCCACGGTAACCTGAATATCCAGAACATTATCATTTAGCAGCAGAGATGTGGTATAAATACCAGGTACATATGTAACAGCAGGTGAAGAGCCGGTTCCGGAGGCTTCTTTTTTATCAGGCAGGAACATAATGATAAGCAGGACGATGAACAAGATTCCCAGCACGGCAAAAATACCGGTATATATCAACTCTTTCAGATGAAGTACAACAATTTTGGTTTTGGAATTCATAGCAAGATCCCCGATTCATTCTTTTTACTATCATATTAGTAAGCAGCCCCAAGTATTCCAAAAAACAAAAGCATTTTATGCAAGGTGATGGGCATAAACCAAACTACATATTCCGAAAAATGTATGGTATAGTATTTGGTATATTAATTGCAGACTTTATTTTAACAGGAAAGGTGGAATGAGTATGAAATTTACCAAAATGCATGGATGTGGAAACGATTATATCTATATTAACGGGTTTGACACAAAAATATCGCAGTCCCCAAAAAGGGAGATGGCAATCCGGCTGAGTGACAGACATTTCGGCATAGGCGGCGATGGTGTCATATTTATCAATCCTTCGGAAATTGCTGATTTTGAAATGGAAATGTTTAATGCGGATGGTTCCAGAGCCGAAATGTGCGGAAACGGCATACGCTGCGTCGGAAAATATGTGTATGATCACAAAATGACTGACAAAGTTAATGTATCTGTGGAAAGCTGCGGAAAGATTAAATATCTGGAATTGGAAACCCGGGAAAAAAAGGTTACGGCAGTTCGGGTCAATATGGGAAGTCCGGATTTTCAGGCCAGAAATATTCCGGTTATAGCCAAAGGCGAACAGGTGATCAACGAAGAAATTACCGTTGGCGGCAAACAATACAAAATGACATGCGTGTCAATGGGTAATCCCCATGCAGTGGTGGAAGCGGAGGATGTAACCAATTTAAACTTGCCTGAAATAGGCCCGCTTTTTGAAAACCATACCGTTTTTCCCCAAAGAATTAATACGGAATTTATCAGAGTAATTGACCGGCAGACAATCCAGATGCGGGTTTGGGAAAGAGGCAGCGGCGAAACCCTGGCCTGTGGTACCGGCTGCTGTGCGGCAGCCGCAGCCTGTGCATTAAACGGTTTGACGGACGACCAGGTAACTGTTAAACTATTAGGAGGAGAATTATTCATCAACTGGGACCGGAAGAGTAACCTGATTTATATGACGGGGCCGGCAGTTACAGTTTTTGAAGGAGAAATTTTGATATAGCAGAGGAGAGAAATATGTTTAAAGTAAATGACAATTATTTGAAACTACCGGGAAGTTATCTGTTTTCAACAATCGGAAAAAAAGTAAATGCCTATGCGGCAGAGCATCCGGAGAATAAAATCATTCGTTTGGGAATCGGTGATGTGACCCAGCCATTAGCACCGGCTATTATTGCAGCACTGCATGGAGCCGTAGATGAAATGGGCAATGAGGAAACTTTTAAGGGATATGCTCCCGATCTGGGTTATGAGTTTTTGCGCAGTGCCATCGTTAAAAATGATTATCAGTCCCGAGGCTGTGAAATCAGTGCCGATGAAATCTTTATTTCGGATGGTGCCAAGTGTGATTCAGGCAATATCCAGGAGATATTCAGCCAGGACAATAAAATTGCGGTATGTGACCCGGTTTATCCGGTGTATGTGGACACCAACGTGATGGCCGGCAGAACCGGAAGCTATGATCAGGTAAAAGAAACCTGGAGCGATGTGATTTACATGCCCTGTACGGCAGAAAATAATTTTGCCCCCCAGCTGCCCAAGGAAACTCCGGACATTATTTATTTGTGTTTCCCCAATAATCCTACCGGTTCCACCATTACCAGAGCAGAATTACAGGAATGGGTGGATTATGCCAACAAAGTGGGAGCGGTAATCATATACGATGCTGCATATGAGGCATATATATCGGAAGAAGATGTACCCCATTCGATTTATGAATGTGACGGTGCCAGAACCTGTGCAATAGAATTGCGCTCTTTTTCCAAAAATGCCGGGTTTACCGGAGTGCGTTTAGGCTTTACCGTAATACCCAGGGAATTGAAAGCAGGCGAAGTTTCCCTTCACTCGCTTTGGGCCAGACGGCATGGAACCAAGTATAATGGTGCCCCCTATATTGTTCAGCGCGGTGCAGAAGCAGTATATTCCGAGGCCGGAAAGATACAGTTAAAAGAACAGGTAGGCTATTATATGAATAATGCCAAGTATATATACGAAGGTTTAAAAAGTGCCGGATATACTGTGTCCGGCGGAAAGAATGCGCCTTATATCTGGTTGAAAGCACCGAATAATATGACCAGCTGGGAGTTTTTTGATTACCTGCTGGAAAAGGCCAATGTGGTTGGAACCCCGGGATCAGGATTTGGTCCCAGCGGTGAGACTTATTTCCGCTTAACCGCTTTTGGCAGTTATGAGAATACAGTGGAAGCTGTAGAGCGAATAAAAGCATTGTAAACAGGGGGAAATTTATGACCGGTTGGGAAGAATTGCTTTATTATATGGATGAATCTTTATACATATCGGACATGGAGACTGACGAGTTACTTTTTCTAAACAAAAAAGTAAAGGAACGAGGGATGTTTTCGGATGAAAGTCTGGGCAAACCCTGCTATGAGGTTTTGATGGGCAGGGAGTCACGCTGTGAGTTCTGCCCGAAATATTCTATTCATGAGTATCCTGACCATGAAAACATATCCTGGTCTTCTTTCTATAAGAGGACCGGCAGTTATCTGCGCAATTCCGGGATACAGATTTCGTGGAAAGGCGGAAGAAAAGCCTATGCACAATTCTCTGTAGATGTCACGCAATTCAAAAAGGCCGAAGAGGATGCCAAATATCAGCTTATGCAGCAGGAACTGATTGCCCGGATATCAGCGGATTTCGTTCAGAACCCCAGGGTAGAGCAGACTTTCCCGAATGCCCTTCAGCAGTTGGGAGAATTTTTAGATATAAACATTGCGGCTATTTATCAATATGATGCAAGAAAGGATAGCTTTAAATATTTCCACGGCTGGTTTCAGGAAGAGATTATCGGTCTGAAAGTAGATTTATTCCAAATACCCGGTGATATGGCCAGAAGATACTTTATTTCCGAAGATCAAGATTATTTACAGGCAGAGGAAGCAGATATGCCCAGGGAAGAGTTTCTCTTTGAAGCCTATAAACCCAAAACGGGTGATGTTTTTAAATACTCCATCATCAGTGTTCCCATTGTTATAAAAGGGGCGGTGTGGGGATTTTGGGCGGTAGCCAATGTATTTTCCCATCATCAGTGGAAGCCACAGGATATGGACTTTGTCCGTATTTTTTCCGGGTTGGTGGATACAGCCCTGGGAAGAGAAATCGCCGAGCAAAATTTGGATATGAGTGAACAGATGCTTAGCACGGTTATTAACGGATTGACCAATGCCGTATATTGGAAAAACCCGGAAACCGGTGTTTTTGAGGGTGGAAATAATGCTTTTTGGGAGCTGATCAGCAAACCCAAAGAAGATGTAGTAGGAAGAACGGATTTCGATATTTATTCCAGAGCGTCGGCAGAAGCTTTTACCGCCACAGACCAGCAGGCGCTGGCAACGGAAGAACCTTTGGAGTATGAGCAGGAGCTTGTGACATATTCGGGAGAAACCATTATTGTCAAAAGCAGTAAAACCGTTGTGCGAAATGCCGAAGGAAAGCCCATCCGGCTGATTGGTTTCAGTGAAGATATTACCAAACGGCGTCTGCTGGAAAGAGAACAGCAGGAAACCCTGATTCGTCTGGAAGAAGCAAGCCGTGCCAAAAGTGACTTTCTGGCTCGTATGAGTCATGAAATCAGGACGCCGATGAATGCCATTCTGGGAATGACCAAAATTGGATTGGACGCTGAAAGTAATGAAAAAAAGCAGTATAGCCTTGAAAAAATAGAAACCGCATCGAAGCATTTGTTGGAGCTGATCAATCAAATCCTGGATATGGCCAAGATTGAAGCTAATAAATTGGAATTGGTGGAAGCAGAGTTTATATTCTTGCAGATGGTTAATAATATCATCAGTATCATGAGTGTGCGTGCGGATGAGAAAACACAGAATCTTTCGGTTTTTGTTGATGAAAATATTCCGGTGTGGGTCATCGGTGATGAGTTACGGATATCTCAGG
>JAVBUF010000017.1:0-53565 GCA_031555615.1 Lachnospiraceae bacterium
AATCTGGATATTCTGGCCAGAGAACCCTTGTGGCAAATGGGAATTGACTATAAGTGCGGAACCGGACATGGGATCGGTTATATGCTGAATGTTCATGAAGGACCTCAGAATATCCGCTGGAGTTACCATAAAGACATTCCGGAAGCGGTTCTGGAGCCGGGGATGCTGGTATCCAACGAACCGGGTGTATACAAAGAAGGAAGTCACGGCATCCGGATTGAAAATATACTGGCTGTTAGAGAGGTAAATAAAAATACAGACGGACAGTTTATGGGGTTTGATACGCTGACCTGGGTCCCCATTGACAGGGATGGAATCCAGGTGTCGGAGATGAGCAGCGGGGAACTGGAGCAGTTAAATGAATACCATCGCAGGGTATTTGAGATTATGAAGGAATATTTGAATGACGAGGAACGGGAGTGGCTGGCAGATGCAACAAGACCCATTGATTAAAAAAAGAATACTTTTCCTGGATATGCTGAGAGGACTGGCAGTTTTGAATATGGTATTATATCATTTGCTGTACGATCTGGTTTATATCTTCGGTGTGCCCATTAGCTGGTTTAGTATCAGTAAATGCTTTGTGTGGGAACAGTGGATCTGTTTTACCTTTATCCTGATCGCGGGAATTTCCTTTCGTTTAAGCCGCAAACCATGGAAAAACGGATTAAAGCTGTTGGGGTGCGCAGTTGTTTTGTCTCTGGTTACCGCCCTTGTGATACCGGAAGAAATCATCATGTTCGGTATCCTGCATCTGCTTGGATGTGCGGTTTTGCTCACCTGGATATTATGGCCGCTGCTTAAAAAGATACCGGCAGCCTGGGGATTTATCGGGTCCCTGCTGATATTTGTCTTGATCAGGCATATTTCCGTCGGCAGAATCGGGATTGCCGGCTTATGCGAATGGCGGATTCCGGAGGGGTTATATAATAATCGTTTGATGTTCTGGGCAGGTTTCCCGGCTGCTGATTTTTTTTCAGCGGATTATTTTCCGGTGCTGCCATGGATCATGCTCTTTTTGACAGGCTGCTTTGGCGGGATTTGGTGGATCCGAGGAAGTGCGGCCTTATCTGGAAGGGACAAACCTGTCAGCGAAAAAAAGTTTTATCGGGTTTTAGATAAAAGCTTTGGGGCTGTGGGGCGAAAAAGCTTGTGGATTTACATGCTTCATCAGCCGATTTTATATGGTCTCTTACTTTTCTTGCAAAAAATGGATTGGATAAATGGTTGAATAGAATCCAAAACCATAATATACTGATAATAGATTAAAATGAACATAAGGAAAATTCATGGAGCAAACAGAATTCAACAGACCAAAAAGAAAAAAGAAAAGAAAAAACAAAAGTAAAAATAATGCCCTGATCTTAAACATAATTTTGTGTGTAATTGCTTTGGGGGCCCTCACCGGATGTATGATACTGCTGCTGCAAAATCACCGTCTGAAGCAACAGGAGATGGAAGTTATGGCCGAAGTACCGGAAATGGAGGAAGAGCAGCCAACCCTTGTTTTGGAGCCGGAACTAATGGAAAAAACCTTTACCGAAGAAGAGGTGCAGGAAATTGCTGAGGCACTGGCCCAACAGGCCGCCGGAGAAGCTTCCGGAGAGGTGCTTGGGAAGATTAAGCAGCAGTTGGTTGACGGAGAAGATTTTTCGGCCATTCTGCGAGATCTTTATACCGATGAACTGGTGGTTATCGCAGAAGGAAACTATTACTTTATTCCAATCTCGGAGACCTTGAAAAAGCACAGCTATGAAACAGAGCAGTTTATTTTGGATGATAAGGAGATCCTGACTTATCAGGATGAAAGCGGAAATACCTTGTCTCAGAAAGGGATTGATGTTTCCCGCTACCAGAATGATATTGACTGGAGCAAGGTGGCAGGAGACGGAGTGGACTTTGCGTTTATCAGGCTGGGGATTAGAGGGTCTTCGGAGGGAACTCTGGTTTTAGATACTACATATGAGCAGAATATGAAAGGTGCAGCCGCCAATGGTATCGATACCGGTGTATATTTCTTTACCCAGGCCCTGGATGAAAAGGAAGCGGTAGAGGAAGCGGAATTTGTCCTGGAGAATCTTCAGGATTATGATATCACCTATCCTGTGGTATTGGATGTGGAAGCCATCGAAACGAAAAACCCCCGGACCAAGGATATGACCAGGGAAGAGTGGACGAAAGTCACTATTGCCTTTTGTGAACGGATAAAAGAGGCGGGATATACTCCCATGATATATGGGAATCTGCGAACTTTTCTGCTGATGCTGGATATGGAACAATTGGAGCAATATGAAAAGTGGTTTGCTTTTTTCCGAACCCCCCTTTATTTTCCCTATGAGCACAGTGTTTGGCAGTATACCAGCAAGGGGAAGGTGGATGGAATTAAAGGTGATGTTGATTTGAACATCTGTATGAAGGATTTAAAGCGAGTGGATCAGAATGAATAGAGAATGGGAAAAAATCGGATATTTACAGGAAAATTTCAAATTGTTTCACTTGAAAGATGGTGGAATGCGCAATTTTGACTGGCATTATCATGATTTTCATAAAATTCTCTGGCTGGTTTCGGGAAAAGTACATTATCATGTGGAGGGCAAGGAATATGCATTGCAGCCCTATGATATCTTATTGATCAGAAAGGGGGAAATTCACAAACCGGAGGTGGACTTTTCCTTACCCTATGAGCGATATATTTTATATATTTCGGAGCAATATCTCACAGACAGACGCTGGGAAACGGACTTGGACCGGTGTTTTGAAATTGCCGGCCAGAAGTCAGAGAATCTGGCCAGAATGGGAGCAATGGATGGCGATGCGCTGCTGGCGGTTCTGAAACAGCTGGAAGAAAGCCGGAAAGCAAAGGAATTTGCCGAAGAACTATATGCCGAGGTATTGTTTCTGCAGTTTATGATCGGATTGAATCGCGCTTGCTTAAAGTCGGACTGTTCGGTTTTTGGTGCTCCGGCCCGATTTGATAAAAAAGTAATTGAAATTGTTCAATATATTAACAACCATCTTGGGGAAGCGCTGACAGTAGATGACCTGGCTGAACAATTTTTTATCAGTAAATATCACATGATGAGAAAATTTAAAGAAGAAACGGGATATTCCATCCATCAATATATTCTGGAAAAGAGGATTTTAAAAGCAAAGGATATGATCATTAACGGCGTACCGGCCACCAATGCCTGCCTGGAATGCGGGTTCAGGGATTATTCCACATTTAACCGGGCCTTTAAAAGCCGCCTCCTGGCGGCACCTTCGGAGCTGAAGGAACACCTGTCAAGAAAAAATACTTGACAGGTGTTTTTTTGTATAGTATGATTGCAAAGGTGATAAGAGTGGACGGGAGCCGGAATGGAAAAGATAGTAGAGCAGGGATTGCTGTATGATTTTTATGGGGAACTGCTGACAGAACATCAGAAGAATATTTATGAAGATTTTGTTTATCATGATTTGTCTTTAAGTGAGATCGCATCAGAATATAACATCAGCAGGCAAGGGGTTCATGATTTGATCAGGCGGTGTGATCATACGTTGCAGGAATATGAAGAAAAACTGCACCTGATCGGCAAATTTATCAGGATTAGAGAAAAAGTAGAAAGCATTCATAAGCTGGCAGAGGAGCAGACATCGGACAGGGAAGAACTGATCCGGCAGATGAAACAGTTGTCAGATGATATATTAGAGGAATTATAATGGCATTTGAAAGTTTAACCGACAAACTACAAAATGTATTTAAGAGCTTGCGCAGCAAAGGCCGGCTCAATGAAGCGGATGTTAAGCTGGCACTGAAAGAAGTTAAGATGGCTTTATTGGAAGCAGATGTTAACTTCAAAGTGGTGAAGCAATTCGTCAAAGCGGTAGAGGAACGGGCTGTGGGAGCCGATGTGATGAACGGGCTGAATCCCGGACAGATGGTCATCAAGATCGTTAATGAAGAAATGGTCAATCTGATGGGTTCCGAAACCGCGGAAATCTCTTATCAGCCGGGTAAATCTATTACGGTTATCATGATGTGCGGTCTGCAGGGAGCCGGTAAGACCACCACTACGGCGAAGATTGCCGGAAAAGTAAAGCTTAAAGGAAAAAAACCATTGTTAGTTGCCTGTGACATTTATCGTCCGGCGGCAATCAAACAGTTACAGATAAACGGTGAGAAGCAGGAAGTGGATGTTTTCTCCATGGGCGACAATCATAAACCGGTGGATATTGCCAAAGCAAGTATCGAACATGCCCATAAAAACGGACATAATGTGGTCATCCTGGATACTGCCGGGCGCCTTCATATTGATGAAGACATGATGGCCGAATTGCAGGAAATCAAACAAAATGTCGATGTACATCAGACCCTTTTGGTAGTGGATGCAATGACCGGGCAGGATGCCGTTAACGTTGCCGGTGAATTTAATGAGAAAATTGGCATTGACGGAGTTGTCCTTTCCAAAATGGATGGTGATACCAGAGGTGGTGCGGCGCTTTCGGTAAAAGCCGTTACCGGAAAACCGATTTTGTTCGTGGGTATGGGAGAAAAGCTGTCGGATCTGGAGCAGTTCTATCCTGACCGGATGGCTAACCGGATTTTAGGCATGGGTGATGTGCTGACACTGATTGAAAAGGCCCAGGCCAATATCGATATCGATGAAGACAAAGAACGCGAAATGGCTGCCCGGATGAAAAAGGGTAAATTCGACTTTGAGGATTATCTGGAAAGCATGAAACAGATGCGTAATCTGGGAGGTTTATCCAGTTTGCTGGGGATGATGCCCGGGATGGGTAAACAAATGGGTAACCTGGAATCCATGGTGGACGAAAAGCAGCTGGCTCATATGGAAGCTATCGTGTTAAGCATGACCGCAGCGGAACGCCGCAATCCCAAACTCCTTAATCCCAGCCGTAAGGCCCGGATTGCCAGAGGTTCGGGAGTGGATATCAGTGTTGTAAACCGTTTTGTGAAACAGTTCGAACAATCCCAGAAGATGATGAAGCAGATGCCCGGCCTGATGGGCGGCAAAAAGGGGCGTGGTATGGGAAATATGTTTGGTGGTATGAAATTTCCTTTTTAGGAATTTTATATAAAAATTTAAAAATTATTTTTCGGAGGTGAAAGAAATGGCAGTTAAAATCAGATTAAGAAGAATGGGACAGAAAAAGGCACCTTTATATAGAATCATCGTAGCAGATTCCAGATCTCCCAGAGATGGAAGATTTATTGAAGAAATCGGCACATATGATCCTACAACCGATCCCAGTACCTTTAAGGTAAATGAAGAATTGGCTAAGAAATGGTTAGCAAATGGTGCACAGCCGACAGAAGTAGTCAGCAAGATTTTCAAGTTAGCAGGCATTGAAAAATAACAACTTGTTGGGTAAACTATTGGAGGTGTAGATATGAAGGAATTAGTTGAAGTAATTGCAAAAGCACTTGTGGACCATCCGGAGGAGGTAACTGTTACTCAGAAGGAAGAAGGTAAACATATTACCCTGGAACTTCATGTAGCTGCATCCGATATGGGTAAAGTAATTGGAAAGCAGGGAAGGATTGCCAAGGCTATCCGCTCTGTGATCAAGGCAGCATCATCCAAAGAGAATAAGAAGGTTGATGTGGAGATTATGTAGGTTTTGGAACATCACCGTGGAAAGCTGTGGAGATGTCTGGTTGAAGGGTATTCCCGTCACACACCCATGTAAAGAACAATTCAGATAATGTGTTCGCCGCTGTCAGACTTAGGGTCTGCCCTCGGCGGACATATTATCTGAATTATTTTTACAAGGTGCATTCTGGGAATCCCCTTCTGTCAGACACAGGTCAAGGTGCTGACGGTGATGTTGGCAAGGTTTTGGCAGAATGTTGCCACAGCTAAGTGATGGATAACGAAAAGAGAACATGTCCTGCCGCAATAGAGGGAGGATTAGGATTTGTGATAGAGTAAAAGAGAGAGGGTGCAGGTATGGAAGAGAGGCTGCAGGTGGGGATTATATCGTCTACTCATGGAGTGAAGGGCGAGGTGAAGGTGTTTCCCACAACAGATGATGTGAAGCGGTTTAAGAAGCTGAAGGCAGTGATGTTGGATACGGGAAAAGAAATGGTGGATTTGGAGATTGAGGGAGTCAAGTTTTTTAAGCAGTTTGCGATTTTGAAGTTTAAGGGGATTGACAGTTTGAATGATGTGGAGAAGTATAAAGGGAAAAGCTTGTGGGTGAACAGAGAGCATGCGGTGCGACTGCGCAAGGATGAGTATTTTGTTGTGGATTTGATTGGAATAGCGGTGGTGGATGAGCTGGGAGAACCGGTAGGGGTATTGACGGATGTGATTGAGACGGGTGCCAATGATGTTTATGTGGTGGATATGGGAGAGGAAAAGGAAGTTTTGCTCCCCGCCATCAAGGAATGCATTTTAGGAGTGGATATTGAAAATAAGAAAATGACGGTTCATATGATGGATGGACTTTTAGATTAAAAGGTGAGTATTTAGAAGGGATAAGGATTCAAATGAATTTTCATATCTTGACGTTATTTCCGGAAATGATCATGCAGGGATTGAATACCAGTATTATCGGCCGGGCTATGGGAAATGGTTTTATAACTCTGGAAGCAGTGAATATCAGGGATTATACGGCAGACCGGCATAAGAAGGTAGATGACTATCCTTATGGCGGAGGGGCCGGTATGCTGATGCAGGCTCAGCCCATTTATGATGCTTTCCAGGCAGTGAAGGACGGGATGCGGGAAAATGCGCCGGTGCGGGTAGTATACGTGACACCTCAGGGAAAGACTTTTGACCAGGAGATGGCAAGGGAGTTTGCCAGTGGGGAAGAACTGGTGATTTTGTGCGGACACTATGAAGGCGTGGACGAAAGAGTATTGGAAGAGATTGTGACTGATTATGTGTCCATTGGGGATTATGTGCTGACCGGCGGGGAATTGCCGGCCATGGTGATGGTGGATGCCATTGCCCGGATGGTACCGGGAGTCCTTAAGAATGCCGAATCAGGCGAAACGGAGAGTTTTTCGGATAATTTGCTGGAATATCCCCAGTATTCCAGACCTGAGGTTTGGCGGGACAGGCGGGTGCCGGAAATATTGTTGTCAGGAGATCACGCCAAGGTAGATAAATGGAGGCTGGAGCAGTCTGTTCAACGAACCAAGGAAAGAAGACCGGATTTATATCAGAAATGGGAATCTGGATTGAATAGATAAAAATTTTCAATAAACAGTATATAACAGTTGACAACAGTTGTTGACTGTTATATACTGTTTATTGCATAGGAGGTTTAAACCAAATGAGAATAATTGTTAACAATTCATCCATGCACCCCATTTATGAACAGATTGTCGATCAGATCAAAGCCATGGTTTTGGATGGTTCCTTACAGCCGGACACAGCTTTGCCTTCGGTCCGTTCCCTGTCGGCTGATTTAAGGATCAGTGCCTTAACGGTGAAAAAAGCTTATGATGCGTTAGAACAGGAAGGCTTTGTAGTAACTGTTCATGGGAAAGGCAGCTACATAGCCAACATTAACTCGGAATTGGCCATGGAAGAGAGGCGGAAGGAAGTGGAAGTAAAGCTGGAAGCAGCAATCCGGGAAGGCAGGAGCAATGGGATGAAGGATGCAGATATCCGAGAGCTTTTTGAAATTATTATGGAGGATGTGAAGGAATGTTAAAGTTAAAAAACGTACAGAAAAATTATGATGATTTTCAATTGAACTGCTCGTTAGAAATAAAACCCGGTTGTGTTACCGGATTGATCGGCGCTAATGGAGCCGGAAAAAGTACTACCTTTAAAGCAATTTTAGGGCTGATCAATATTGATGGCGGAGAAATTGAACTGATGGGTAAGGATTGTCAACAGCTTACCATAAAGGAAAAGGAAGATATCGGCGTGGTGCTGGGAAGAACAAGTTTTAGCGGATATCTGACCATTAAGAAAATCCTTCCGATTATGAACAGTATGTATCATAATTTTGACAAAGGTAATTTCGTCAGATGGTGTGAACAGTTTAAGCTGCCCATGAACAAGCAAATAAGAGAATTTTCCACCGGTATGTCAGCCCGGTTGAACCTGCTGATTGCCATGAGCCACAATGCCCGGCTGCTGATTTTGGATGAGCCCACTGCCGGATTGGATGTGATCGCCAGAGATGAACTGCTGGATATGCTTCGCGATTATATGAAGACGGAAGAACGGGCCATCCTGATCAGTTCTCATATATCCAGTGATCTGGAGGGGTTTTGCGATGATCTGTATATGATTCATAAGGGGGAAATCGTTTTTCATGAAGATGCGGATGTTTTAACGGATGAATATGGTTTGCTGAAAGTTAGTGAAGAAGAATATCGGACAATGGATAAGTCCCAGATTATCTATATCAAAAAGGAATCCTTTGGCTATCTTTGCTTAACCGGCAGGAAACAATATTATCAGGATAATTATCCGAAGATGGTTATTGAAAAGAGCGGTATTGATGATTTTATAACAATAGTGGAACGAGGTGAAAAGTTATGAAAGGCTTACTGATAAAAGATATGGAATTGACGCTGGTCAATAAAAGAATGATGTGGATACTTCTTTTTGTTGGATTATTTCTTTTGATTTCAGGGAAAGAGGAAAATTTTATCTTTGCTATTTCTTACCTGACACTAATGTGCGGAATGATGGCAGTTACCACCCTCAGTTATGATGAGTTTGATCACAGCAATGCATTTTTGATGACCATGCCGGCTACGAGAAGATTATATGCGGTTGAAAAATATGTTTTTCTTTTTCTGTCAATGCTGGCCGGTTGGATTGTGTCGGCAGGTTTAGGAACAATCCTGAAAATTATGGCGGGAAATGAAGTTGTGTGGGCAGAATGGTGGATGGTGTGTGTGGGCATATTATTACCCCTGATTATGATATTGCTGATTATGCTTCCCATTCAAATGAAGTTCGGCTCCGACCATGGCCGGATGGTCCTGATGGGGTTTGGGGTTGCTGTGATTATTGTGGTTTTTATGGGGAATAAAATTATGAAAGGGCTGAATATCGATATCGAAACGGTAGTCAATAATGTAAATAATTGGTTAATGCAGACCAACATTATTGGGTTGGCGCTGGGGGGCATTTTACTGGTTGTATTAACAACCGCTGTATCGATGTATTTCGGTATCCGGATTATGGAAAAAAAGCAATTTTAGCGGAAATAATCCTTGCTTTTTCGGAAATGCTGTGCTATAGTACTAATGTTGCGAAAAGAGATGGTCCTCTGTTACAAGTGTATTAAGAACATCCGATTTAACATACAGGAGGCAGATATGAGCGATATTATCAAAGAAATTGAACAGGAACAGTTAAAGCAGGAAATTTCTGAATTTAACGTAGGTGATACCGTTAAGGTATACGGTAAGATCAAGGAAGGTAACCGTGAAAGAATCCAGATTTTTGAAGGTACCGTACTGAAAAGACAGGGTGGCGGAAACAGAGAAACCTTTACTGTCAGAAAATCTTCCGGTGGTGTAGGCGTAGAAAAAACATGGCCCCTTCACTCCCCCAACGTAGAGCGTGTTGAAGTAGTAAGAAGAGGTAAAGTAAGAAGAGCCAAACTGAACTACTTAAGAGACCGCGTAGGTAAGAAAGCAAAAGTAAAAGAACTGGTAAAATAAGATTTTACAAGGACAATTGTTTAACAGTTGTCCTTTTCTTATGATATGAATTGTGTTAAAATAGTCTGAGCAGTCTGAAACGGTACAAGGGATGAGAAGATGGCAAAGAAAAAAGGACTTACCTTTATTCAGAAGAAAAAGAAGATCAGTACACAGTTGATCAAAGAAATATTTTCTATGATTTTTTATATAGGTGCAACGGTATTTGTGGCATTTGTACTGGTATATTCTCTGGGAATGCGGACCAGTGTGATCGGAGTATCCATGGAACCGGCTTTATATAACGGACAGGAAGTTTTGATCAATCGTTTTGTTTATAAATTGATGGCCCCTAAGCGCGGAGATGTGGTGGTTTTTTTGCCCAGCGGCAATCAGAATTCTCATTACTATTTAAAAAGGGTGGTAGGTATTCCCGGTGAAACAGTTCAGATCGTTGACGGGTATTTATATATTGACGGCATCATCGCCGAAGAGGACGAAAGCTACGACAAGATGGAAGATGCCGGAATCGCAAGTAACCCCATAACTTTAAAAAATGATGAATTTTTTGTCCTGGGGGATAATCGCAATAACAGCGAAGACAGCCGTTCGGGAAACATCGGGGTTGTACATCGGGAAGCAATAGCCGGAAAAGCCTGGTTTGAATTATCAATTGATGATAAAAGCATGGGTCTGGTAGAGTAGTTTGCAGGTATTGGAAAGGTATGATTATTATGAATTATCAATGGTATCCCGGGCATATGACGAAAGCAAAGCGTCAGATGCAGGAAGATATAAAACTAATAGACTTGGTCATCGAACTGGTGGATGCCCGGATTCCCTTAAGCAGCCGTAATCCGGATATTGACGAACTGGGTAAGAATAAAGCCAGGTTGATTCTGCTGAATAAATCCGATCTGGCCGATGCCAAGTATAATAAATTATGGGCAGAATATTTTGTAAATAAAGGGTTTCACGTACTGGAGATTAATTCCAAGAGCGGTACAGGGATCAAGTCGATCCATGGAATCGTTCAGGAAGCCTGCAAAGAGAAAATTGAACGGGACCGTAAACGAGGGATCGTGAATCGTCCGGTTAGAGCCATGGTTGTGGGGATTCCCAATGTAGGCAAATCCACGTTTATTAATTCCTTTGCCGGAAAAGCCTGCACTAAGACCGGAAATAAGCCCGGTGTCACTAAGGGGAAGCAATGGATCAGATTAAATAAAAATCTGGAGCTGCTGGATACCCCGGGGATATTATGGCCCAAATTTGACGATCAGAGGGTGGGAATGCGATTGGCGATGATTGGTTCCATGAATGATGAAATATTGAATATCTCTCAGCTTTCCATTGATATCATTCATTTTCTTCGTAATCATTACCCGGGAGCACTGGAAAGAAGATATGAAATATCGGATCTCGGTGATGATTATGACACACTGAATAAAATATGCGTCAGCCGGCATTGTTATTTGCGGGGAGAGGAACTGCATCTGGAACGGGCAGCCGGAATCGTAATCGATGATTTCAGAAGCGGAAGAATCGGAAGAATTACTTTGGAGTTTCCCCAGGAAGAAGGTAAAGAGTCAGCATGAAATCAGTATTGAAAGAAGTATTGTCCACCAGTATCTATATATTAATTGCTCTTAGCATTTCTTTTTTTATTGTGAAATTTATCGGTGTCAGGACGGAAGTTAACGGAGCTTCCATGAATGATACATTAATGGATGGAGATAATCTGATTGTTGATAAAATCAGTTACCGATTTAAGAATCCGGAGCGTTTTGATATCGTTGTATTTCCATACCGGTATGCTGATGATACCTTTTATATTAAGCGTGTGATCGGTCTTCCCGGGGAAACGGTATATATTGATAAAGAAGGAAATATTTTTATTAATAATGAACTGTTGGATGAATCCTATGGCAAGGAAATGATCAGAGATCCGGGACGGGCATATGAGCCGGTGAAATTGGAACGGGATGAATATTTTGTGATGGGAGATAATCGTAACAACAGTTCGGACAGCCGGGATCCGGCAGTGGGAAATATCAAAAAAAGTGAGTTGGTAGGGAAAGCCTGGGTGCGGATATGGCCTTTGTCAGAAATCGGTATTATCAGGCATCAATAAAACGGAGTTAAGAAAAATGATACAAAGCATACACGAGATAAAAGAAACATTACAGGCAGCCGATTTACAGATGCTGCCTGCCTTCATAGAAGAATATAAAAACGACGGCCGGGGCGGTGTACAGGCACTGGTGGAAAAAGCCGAAAAGCGGATAGCGGCCATCAAACAGGAGATGCTGCGGACGGAACAGATGAAACGTTATGAAAAGGAGTATGTTTCTTTTGGGTATGTGTGCGGCATTGATGAAGTGGGCCGAGGCCCTTTAGCCGGACCGGTTGTGGCCGGAGCGGTAATCCTTCCGGAAGATTGTCAGATATTGTATCTAAATGATTCCAAGCAATTGTCCGAAAAAAAGAGAGAAGAGTTATATGAAATGATTATGGAACAGGCAGTAGCCACCGGCATCGGTTATGCGTCACCGGAACGGATCGACGAGATCAATATTCTGCAGGCAACCTACGAAGCAATGCGGGCCGCAATCCAGCAATTAATCGTGGAACCGGATGTGCTGCTGAATGATGCGGTAACTATTCCGCTGGTTTCTTATAAGCAAGTACCGATTATTAAAGGAGATGCCAAGAGTGTATCTATTGCCGCAGCCAGCATTATTGCCAAAGTCACCAGAGACCGGCTGATGGTGCAGTATGACGGTGTATTTCCGGAATATGGTTTTGCATCCAACAAAGGATATGGTGCCCAGAGTCATATCGAAGCCTTGAAAAGACTGGGACCGACCCCAATACATAGAAGAAGCTTTATCAAAAATTTTATGGAGGAAACGATTTGAATCTGTCAACTTTGCAGAGTTATCAAAATCAAAGTGCTGCTTCCGTACAATCCGGTGCCGCAGGTGGAACCGGATCTGTTTCCAATGCCTCCGGTCAGGCCAATGCGGGGGCCATACAGGCAGGTGGGTCCATACAGGGAGAAATCGTGTCGGTGAAGGGCAATGATATTGTCCTGGCCCTTGAAAATGGCAGTTTGCTGAATGCCAGGCTGGATAAAGGGATGCAGCTTTCCGCCGGACAGATAATGACCTTCGAGGTAAAGAGCAATACCGGGACCAGGCTGGCTCTTAGTCCGCTTTATGAGAATATGGGACAGAATCCCAATATATTAAAAGCCTTGACAGCGGCGGGGATGCCCACCTCCGCAAAGAATATGGATATGGTTTCGGGAATGATGAAAGAGGGGCTTCCGGTAGATAAGAATTCCCTGTTTTCCTTTGGCCGGCAAATGGCTTTGAATCCCACTGCCGATCCGGTCACCCTGGCCCAGATGAATCGTTTGCAAATACCGGTCACACCGGAAAATATTGCCCAATTTGAAGCCTATAAGAATTATGAACATCAGATCAGTGCCAGTGTGCTGGAAATTACCGATGGATTGACGGATACCTTTTCTCAGATGATGAAAAGCGGGGATGTTGACGGTGCTGTAAATTTATATAAACAGGTACTTTCTATTTTTACGGAAGCCGGAACAGCAAAGCCGGAACAGGCGACCCTTCCGGAACAGGCAGCCTTTTCGGAACAGACCCCGGGCACCGGTGTCAGTCAGGCGGCAAGTGATGCGGTAAGTGAGAACCAGAGCAAGGCGGTAACGGTAAACAGTAATACAGTACCAACCGATCTTTCGGGAATATTAATGGAAGAAATGGGAACTAAGGCGGATACCACTAACCTTAATGTTCTGTTAAACAATACTGCCGGAGGAGCAGCCGCCGCGGAAGAGGCGGTACAGAATGCCGGTAAAGTGACAGATACGCCGGTATTATTGGAAATGACAGGGGAAAGTCGTGAGCAATTGGCAGGTCTGTTAAAAGAGGCCGGATTTTCCGGGCAACTGACGGATAAAGTAGCGGCAGGAAATCTTACCCAGACGGCATTGCTTCAGGAAATAGCCAAAGAAATCAGCGAACATCAGGGGCATATCAACAATGAAAAATTGGCTCAGGTATTTAACAGCAAAGAATATGGGACACTTATTAAAAATGAAATCAGCCGGCAATGGCTCTTAAAGCCGGAAGAGGTGGCCGGGGACCGGCAGGTAGAGGAATTATACCGGCGGTTAAATGACCAGACCTCTAAGCTCACCAATGCGCTTTCCCAGGCGGCCAAGGCAGACACACCGCTGGCCAATACGGTCAACAATCTGTCCAATAATTTGAACTTTGTTAATCAATTGAATCAAATGTTTACTTATATTCAGTTACCGCTAAAAATGAACGGTGAAAATACCCACGGCGAACTGTACGTATATACCAATAAGAAAAATCTTGCCAAAAAGGACGGTAATGTCAGCGCCCTCCTGCATCTGGATATGGAACATCTGGGACCGGTAGATGTTTATGTGGCCATGCAAAATCACAATGTTTCCACGAAATTTTATTTACAGGATGACAGTATGATTGATTTCATTGCCGATCATATTCATATTCTGGATGAACGGTTAAATAAACGGGGATACTCCATGAATTGTGAGTTTGTGCAGAAGGGCGGAGAAAAGACCCCTATGGAGGAAATGCTGGAGTCTAATAAAAACGTCTCGGTGCTGGCGAGTTATTCATTTGACGCCAGAGCCTAGGCTGAAAATCTCTGATTTTCAGCCGCAAATTGAAGCCAGAGGCTCCAATATTGCAAGATAACCAAATCAGAGATTTTCAGCCGCAAGTTGAAGCCAGAGGCTCCAATATTGCAAAAAAGCGAAAGGGGTATAGTATAGATGAAGGATGATCAAAAACAAAAGCCGAAGCAGGCCATAGCCTTATCTTACAATCCGGACGAAGATGCGCCTAAGGTCATTGCCTCGGGAAAAGGTATTTTGGCGGAGAAAATTATTGAAAAGGCCAAGGAGGCCGCTGTTCCCATTCATCAGGATGATAAGCTGGCAGAAACTCTTTCCCGATTGGAGATCGGGGATGCGATTCCGCCGGAGTTGTATGAAGTGGTAGCGGAAATTCTGGTTTTTGTTGATGCTATGGACAAAATTAAAGCTAAAATGCGGTAAGCTGAAGGGGATAAATGAATAACCGAAAAACCGGAACAGAATATGAAGAAAAAACATCCCAGTGGCTGGCGGAGCAAGGCGTGCAGATATTAGAAAAAAATTATCGGTGCCGTTTTGGTGAGATAGATATTATCGGCAGCCACCAGGGATATCTTGTTTTTATAGAGGTAAAATACCGAAGTGATACCGCCAGGGGATATCCGGCGGAAGCGGTAGGTCCTGGCAAACAGCGGACCATTTGTAAGGTTGCTGATTATTACCGGATGTGTAAGCGTTATGGGGAAGAACAGCCGGTACGTTACGATGTCATCGGAATATGCGGTGAAAAAATAGAATGGTATCAAAATGCTTTTTTACATCTATGGTAACAGATGTAAAAAATTTGCATCATCGGTGAAGGAGACAGGATGTATCAGGGACTGGTCAGAAAAGGACAACCTATTTTAAAACAGAACGAAAAACAGGGAGTGGAGTATCTTACCTTTCCGTTATTGGAAAGCACAGGGGTGGTAAAACACTTGTTTTCCACCCGGATGGGAGGTGTCAGCAAGGGCATCTTCAGCAGTATGAATGTGAGTTTCACCAGAGGCGATCAAGAAATGGCGGTGAAAGAAAATTTCCAACGGATCGCCGCTGTTTTTGATGGCAGCCCGGAGGATTTTGTCTGCTCCGATCAAACCCATACCACCAATATCCGGCAGGTGACAGCAGCTGATCGGGGAAAAGGGGTGGTATGCCCCAGGGATTATACCGATGTGGACGGATTGATTACCGATGTGCCGGGATTGATTCTGTCCACCTTTTATGCGGATTGTGTTCCGCTTTATTTTGTTGATGTGAAAAGAAAAGTGATTGGATTATCTCATTCCGGCTGGAAAGGGACAGTGGGAAAAATCGGGCAGAAAACAATTGAGGCCATGAGGGTTTCTTTCGGAACCTGTCCGGAAGATGTTTATGCCGCAATTGGTCCTTCTATCTGTCAGGCTTGCTATGAGGTCAGTGAAGACGTTGCGGAACAGTTTTCTGTATTATTTCCCGAAGAAGAGACCCGCGGACAAGTCTTACAGGCCGGAAGGGTACCTGGAAAATATCAGTTAAACCTGTGGCAGGCCAATCGTTTGATCTTGCTGGAAGCAGGAGTTTTGCCGGAACATCTGCAGGTAACGGATTTGTGCACCTGCTGTAATCCTGCGTATTTGTTTTCTCATCGGGCCAGTGAAGGAAAAAGAGGGAATCTGGGGGCTTTTATGTGTATTTGTGACGAAACTTAAGGAAATATTAATCAATTTCCTATATTTGACTTAAAAAATTTGTGTTTAAATGAAGTAAATATGAGAGAGGAAAAAGAGCGATGACAAATATTTTAGTATGTGATGATGATAAGCAGATTGTAGATGCCATAGAGATTTATCTTCAGCAGGAAGGATATCAGGTGGTAAAAGCATATGATGGCGAAGAGGCCATCAAAGCATTAAAAGAACACGATATTAAGTTACTGATCATTGATATTATGATGCCCAAAATGGATGGCATCCATGCCACTTTGAAAATCAGAGAATACAGCAGTATTCCCATCATTATTTTATCGGCAAAGTCGGAAGATACCGATAAGATACTGGGATTGAACATCGGTGCCGACGACTACGTTACCAAACCCTTTAATCCGTTGGAACTGGTGGCCAGAGTCAAATCCAATCTGCGCCGCTATACCACCCTGGGAAATCTGAATGCGGAAAACAATGAATTGTTTACTGCCGGGGGGCTTTGTATCAACGATGATACCAAGGAAGTCACGGTAGATGGCGAGAGTGTGAAAATGACCCCCATTGAATATAATATTTTGCTGTTGCTGGTGAAGAATCAGGGCCGGGTTTTTTCCATCGATCAAATCTATGAAAGCATCTGGAATGAAGAAGCCATCGGGGCGGATAATACGGTCGCGGTACATATCCGGCATATTCGCGAAAAAATTGAAATCAATCCGAAAGAGCCGCGTTATTTAAAGGTGGTCTGGGGAGTGGGGTATAAAATAGAAAAGCAATCATAAGGAGAAATTATGAAAAAGAAGCGGAAAATTTTTCGAACTGGAACCAAAACGGTTTTGCATATCCTGCAGCAGGCAGCAATTGTCACAGGGGTAATGTTGCTGCTGTATGTGACATTGGGTTCGGTTCTGTGGGTGGAGACAGATGACGGGAATACAAGAAGATATCAGCTTCATCAGGAAGAGTATGGAACGGCATATGAAGATTCCGGTTTGTTTAATGAGATTTTAGGGGAAAACATTACGGACATTATCTGTTTTGGAGCGATTCGCGGTCAGATGGAGGAGGACGGCCAATTTTACGGTAAAAAGGAAATTGATGTTACGGCTTTTGTGAACCGTTATAACGGAATACCCAGAGAATATATTACGGCCAAGTATTATTTGGAGGATCTGCTGAAATGGGCCCAACATGGTTTTGACCTGAAGGAAGAATATTTGAGCGGAAAGGAAGCGGATGATTTTTTAAGCAGAACCCGTTCTTTAACCAGTATCGATATTTCCTCTGATCAATATAACGGTGATGCGGCAACCTATTTAAACTCTGATTTTGAGAGTGTTACCAGAGTGCAGGATGTATCCGGAAATATTTTACTCTCTGACGATGAGCCCATCAGGGATGATGTGAATGCCACATTGCTGACCAATCTGTATCAAACTATAGAACATAAAAATATTGAAAAATATGTTTCTTCCTGGCCGGAATATTATGATTTGTGTCAGAATATTCAGGCGGCTTCAAATGATCTTTTGATTAATTATGGTATTTATGAGAAATACGGAATCCGTTTTAACGCCAAGAAAACCAATATCCGTTACTGCATCCGGAAAACGGTGGGAGATAAGATCGAAGTTTACAGCAACCTGGACCTGAAGGATAAGTCCATTGCGGAAATTGATAAGGCCTTTTATGATCAATGTAATAAATATATTTATTATAATCCTGCGGATATGGAGTTTGCCACCAATACCCTGATAAAAGAAGAGACAATCAGATATGTGGTGAAGGGATATCAGTACGCCTATCCGGAAAATACCCAGATTTGGATCGGCGTAGATACCAAATATCCGGTAACAGACATCTTTACCCAGGGATATAACGGGTTTTCCAATTATGTACCTTATTATGTCCAGTTATTAGTTGCGGCAATTGCTTGTATTTTGCTGTATTCCCTGCTTTTGATTATCCTCACCCATGCCACCGGCAGAGCGGAAGATGAGGAAGGAAATCAATATATTCAGCTGCGCGGTGAGGATCATATACCCACAGAAATCATGTTGATCATGTCGGTTGTTGCGGGTGTCGGTATAGTTTTTGGTACGGCATATTTCGGAGACCGCATTTTTGGCAATGTATTTTATACTACCTGGTTCCTTCCGGTAGGAGGTGCATTGGTATTGCTGTTCAGCCTGGTTTTCTCCTATTTTTACTATAGCTTTGTGAGGAGAATAAAAGCCGGCCGGTTATGGAAGGATAGTCTGCTCAGAAAAATCGGTTATATGGTCAAACGTATTGCCCTTGATGCATATGACCATGGGGGAATATTAAAACGAGTTTGGATACCAGTTATAGGGGTGATGGCACTACATGTCTGCCTGCTTTATTTGTTAATATATGTAAGGAGTCGGGATTGGGTAATTGTAATAAACATGATCTTTATTGCGATAGATATTAGTTTGGGTGTTTTGTTTTATCGATCGGCAAAAGCCAGGGAAACCATCGTTGCAGGAATCAAGCGGATTAAAGAAGGAGACCTGAAACATAAAGTAGAGGAAAAAGATTTGCATGGTGATACCCTTGTCCTGGCACAGGCTGTAAACAGTATCGGGGATGGTATCAGCACTGCGGTGGAAACCAGCATGAAGGATGAACGGATGAAAGCCGATCTGATTACCAATGTGTCCCATGATATCAAAACACCGCTGACTTCAATCATCAATTATATAGACCTGATCAAGCGTGAGAATATTACCAATGATAAGGTGAAAGAGTATATCGAAGTCCTAGACAGCAAGTCCCAGAGACTAAAGCAGTTGACAGATGATCTGGTAGAGGCATCGAAGATATCCTCGGGCAATATTTCCCTGCAGTGGGAAACCATTAATCTGGTTGAACTGGTGAATCAGACGATTGGTGAATTTTCTGAAAAATTTGACCAAAGACGGCTGGAAGTGAATGTACGGGCCACCAGAAACAATCTGTTGATCGAAGCCGATTCCCGGAGGATCTGGCGGGTGATTGAAAACCTGTTTAACAATATTTATAAGTATGCCATGGAAAATACCAGAGTATATATCGACATCAGAGAAATTAACAATGGTTCCAAACAGGTTGTACTGTCCGTTAAAAATATTTCAGCCCAGCCCCTGAATATCAGCGCCGATGAATTAACCGAGCGGTTTATCAGAGGGGATGTATCCAGAAGCACAGAGGGAAGCGGATTGGGATTATCCATTGCCAAGAGCCTGACCGAAGCGCAGAACGGAAGCTTTGAGATTGTTATGGATGGAGATTTATTTAAGGTAATATTGACCTTTCCGTTGTTAGAACAAAAATAAAAAAATTGCCGCCCTTAGGGACGGCAATTTTTATTCAACCTGAATCTGAAAATCTTCTCGATTATTATACTTTTCCAGAATCGCATGAATCTTATCGGTGGGGGTATAGACATTTCCCATGGAGGAATCATGATTCATAAAGTCAATGATCGAGGCCAGGAACTTGCTCATATCGGCTTCCACATAGTAGGGGCGTTCTTTCAGCCCGGGAAGCTGATAGGTGAGGTTAGTAGTTACAATTTTTTCAAAATAGCATTTTTCATATGCTTCGTCAAACTGGTCAAGTCCGTCGGTAAAAAGGCCGAAGGTACAGCAGATGTAGACCCGTTTGGCATTTTTTTCCTTTAAGATTCTGGCGGTGTCGATCATACTGCCGCCGGAAGAAATCATATCATCAATAATAATGACATCCTTGCCGTCAATGTTATCTCCCAGGAACTCGTGTGCCACAATGGGATTTTTACCATTGACGATAGTAGAGTAATCCCGGCGTTTATAGAACATACCGGTATCCACACCCAGAACATTGGCAAAGTAAACGGCCCGGTCCAGTGCACCCTCATCGGGGCTGATAACGATCAGGTGATCTTTATCCACCAGCAGGTCGGTTTCTGTGCGCAGAAGTGCACTGATAAACTGGTAAGGGGGGGTGAAGTTATCAAATCCGCATAGGGGACTGGAATTCTGTACCCGGGGATCATGAGCATCAAAGGTAATAAAATTATGTACCCCCATTTTAGTCAGTTCTTCAATGGCATAGGCACAATCAAGAGATTCCCGGCCGGTGCGTTTATGCTGTCTTCCTTCATAAAGAAAAGGCATGATCACATTGATTCGGTGAGCTTTGCCGGTAGCAGCGGCAATGACCCGCTTTAAGTCCTGATAATGGTCATCAGGAGATTTATGATTTACATAGCCGTTCATATTATAAGTAATACTGTGATTACACACGTCCACCATGATAAAAAGGTCTTTTCCGCGAATGGAATCATTGACGGTTGCCTTGCCTTCACCGCTCCCAAAGCGGGAACATTGGGATTCCAGAATAAAAGAATCTTCGGCATAGCCATGGAAAGCCGGATCCTTTTTGGCACGATGATCAATATTTCTTCTGAAGTTCACTAAGTAGTTATTCACATTGCTCCCCAACGTCTGGGCCGATTCCATCACAATCAGTTTCAGCGGGGCAACGGGAATAGAGTCTTCCAGTTCCTGTAAATTAGGCATAATACTCCAATCTGTTCTAATAATATATATTTGGTATTCATCATTCATCTATATTTTATATCATCATGGGGGTGACGCGTCAAGATTTTTCGTGTAGAATAGGGATATAATAAAAACAGAATTAAAAGAGGCGGATAAAAATGGAAACCGGACATATTATTAAAAGAATTATAGAAGGCAGTATTGCCGAGGAACTGGAAATCATATCCGGGGATAAACTGCTGACCATTGACGGTGAAGTGCCGGAAGATATTTTTGATTACCAATATATGATCATGAATGAATATATTGAACTGCTGATTGAAAAAGCCGACGGGGAACAGTGGCTTTTGGAGATTGATAAAGAAGAAAGTGAAGATTTGGGGATGGAATTCGAAAACGGGCTGATGGATGAGTACCGTTCCTGCCATAACAAATGTATTTTTTGTTTTATTGACCAGATGCCCGAGGGAATGCGCGAAACCTTATATTTTAAAGATGATGATTCCCGGCTTTCCTTTTTACAGGGAAATTACGTAACCCTGACGAATATGACGGACAAGGATGTGGAACGGATCATCAAATATCGGCTTTCGCCCATCAATATTTCTTTTCAGACTACCAATCCGGAACTTCGCTGCAAGATGCTTCATAACCGTTTTGCCGGAGAAGCGCTGAGGAAGGTGGACAAGCTTTATGAAGCGGGTATTACCATGAACGGACAGATTGTGCTTTGTAAAGGTATTAATGACGGTCCGGAGCTGGAGCGCAGCATCCGGGATTTGACAGCCTATTTACCCTATCTGGAAAGTGTGTCGGTGGTGCCGGTAGGACTATCTAAACATCGTCAAGGTTTGTATCCGTTAGAAGCTTTTAACAGCCACGATGCCAGACAGGTTCTGGAGCTGATTCATAGATGGCAGAAGGAATTGTATCAGAAATGGAAGCTGCACTTTATTCATGCCAGTGATGAATGGTATATGCTGGCAGGGCAGGAACTGCCCGAAGCGAAATACTATGACGGCTATCTGCAGTTGGAAAATGGTGTGGGGATGATGCGGCTTTTGCTGGATGAGTTTGATGCGGCCCTGCCGGATTTCCCAGCTGGGGATGGCCGGCAGGAAGCAGCTGCAGCCAATTCGCTGGCCATAGCTACCGGAAGACTGGCTTATCCTTTTATCAGCCGGATGGCAGAACGCATGAAAGCACGATATGAGGGTCTTGAGATTTATGTATATCCCATCACCAATGATTTCTTTGGCGAGCAAATCACCGTATCGGGACTGCTTACCGGACAGGATATCTGTACCCAGCTGAAGGAACGTGAATTAGGGTGCCGGCTGTTGCTGCCGGCCAATGTATTGCGCAGCGGAGAAGACGTCTTTCTGGATGATTTTACCGTTGCGGAACTGGAAAAGGCTTTACAAGTTCCCATAGATATT
Source organism: Lachnospiraceae bacterium (assembly GCA_031555615.1). Lineage (GTDB taxonomy): Bacteria > Bacillota > Clostridia > Lachnospirales > Lachnospiraceae > UBA935. The sequence continues at coordinate 22,020 of JAVBUF010000017.1, forward strand.
GTAAAATCAAGCGGACACGATTTTATCGAAGCAATACTGAAAGGCACGGTTTATATATGAGCAAAAGAACATCCAAGCCCATTGTGGCAGTAGTGGGAAGACCCAATGTCGGGAAGTCCACGCTGTTCAATGCGCTGGCAGGAGAAGATATCTCCATTGTAAAAGATACTCCCGGAATTACCAGGGATCGGATTTATGCCGATGTTACCTGGCTGAATACAGCATTTACCTTAATCGATACAGGCGGCATTGAGCCTGAAAGCAAAGATATCATTCTTTCACAGATGCGGGAACAGGCGCAGATTGCCATTGACACTGCCGATGTGATCATCTTTATGACCGATGTAAAACAGGGTTTGGTGGATGCCGATGCCAAGGTGGCGGATATGCTTCGGCGTTCGGGAAAGCCGGTGGTGCTGGTAGTTAATAAAGTCGACAGTTTTGAAAAATATGAAGCAGATGTATATGAATTTTATAATCTGGGTATCGGTGAGCCTCATGCCATTTCCGCAGCCAATCGGCTGAGTATCGGAGATATGCTGGATGAAGTGATCTCTCATTTTACGGTAACGGTGGATGCGGAAGAGGAAGATGACCGGACCAGAGTGGCCATCGTGGGCAAACCCAATGTTGGTAAATCCTCTATTATTAACCGCCTGATCGGGGAAAACCGGCTGATTGTATCCGATATCGCCGGCACCACAAGAGACGCAGTGGATACGGAAATCCGGTATAACGGAACCGATTATGTCTTTATTGATACTGCCGGACTGCGGCGTAAGAACAAGATCAAAGAGGAACTGGAGCGGTATATGATCGTCCGGACGGTCAGTGCGGTGGAACGGGCGGATATTGTGATTCTGGTGATTGATGCCGTGGAAGGGATTACCGAGCAGGATGCAAAAATAGCCGGTATTGCCCATGAACGGGGGAAAGCGGTCATTATTGCGGTAAATAAATGGGATGCCGTAGAAAAGGATAACAGCAGTGTTAAAGAGTATACCAAAAAAATCCGGGATGTTCTTTCCTATATGCAATATGCGGAATTGATCTTTATTTCCGCTGTAACCGGACAGCGGCTGCCCAAGCTTTATGAACTCATCGATATGGTCAGCGAAAACCATGCCATGCGGGTAGCCACCGGTGTATTAAATGAGATTATGAGCGAAGCGGTGGCATTACAACAGCCGCCATCAGATAAAGGAAAGCGCCTGCGCCTGTATTATATCACCCAGGTGGCAGTAAAACCGCCCACCTTTGTTATTTTTGTAAATGATAAGGAATTAATGCATTTTTCCTATACCAGATATATAGAGAATAAAATCAGGGATACCTTTGGATTTGTGGGAACACCTTTAAAATTCATTATTAGAGAAAGAAAGGAAAATCAGTAATGGAACGATTGATTTGTTTAGCCATCGGATATGTCTTTGGCCTGTTTCAGACCGCATATATTTATGGAAAGGCACATGGCATCGATATCAGACAGCATGGCAGCGGCAATGCCGGAACCACCAATGCCCTCAGAGTACTGGGGACCAAGGCCGGTTTGATTGTTTTTGCCGGGGACGTCTTAAAGTGTATTGCTGCCATTGTGATCTGCAGTCTGATTTTTGGTAAAAGCCATCCGGAGATCGTTTATCTGCTGAAGCTATATACGGCGGCGGGAGCTATTTTAGGGCATAATTTCCCCTTTTATCTGGGATTTAAGGGAGGTAAGGGGATTGCGGCAACTGCCGGGCTGATTTTGTCTTTTAATCCATGGTTCATTCCGGTGGGAGTGATTTTATTTTTTGGCGTATTTTTTACCACGCACTACGTATCGCTGGGGTCCTTGCTGGTGTATGTGGGCTTTATGACCCAATTGATCATCAGTGGACAGAATGGATTTTTTAAGGAGATGAGTCAGGTTCATTTGATTGAAATGTATGTTGTGGCAGGTGCTCTTGCGGTTATGGCTTTTGTAAAGCACCGTGAAAATATTGTCCGGCTGGTAAAAGGTGAGGAAAGAAAGACCTACTTAAGCAGTAAAAATAAAATAAAGCAGGAAGAGGAAAATAAAAATGCCTAATATCGGAGTTATCGGTGCAGGAAGCTGGGGAACAGCACTTGCACTGTTGTTGTATAACAATGGCAATCAGATTACAGTCTGGTCAGCCCTGGAAAAAGAAATTGAGATGCTTAAGACAAACCGGGAGCATAATGCCCTGCCGGGCGTGAAGCTGCCGGAGGATATGGCCATTACACTGGATCTGGCGGAAGCCATTGAGGGGAAGGATCTGCTGGTTCTGGCAGTAGCCTCTCCTTATGTAAGAAGTACGGCAGCGAAAATGTCTGCATTTGTAGCAGAAGGGCAGATCATTATTAACGTATCTAAGGGGATTGAAGAATCTACTTTGATGACCATGTCGCAGATTATCGAGGAAGAAATACCCCAGGCCAATGCGGCAGTATTGTCCGGACCTTCCCATGCCGAAGAGGTTGGCCGGGGAATTCCCACCACAATAGTAGTAGGATCCAGAGATACGGAAGCAGCAAAATATCTGCAGAATATTTTTATGAATGAAGTTTTCCGTGTTTATATCAGTTCTGATGTGCAGGGGATTGAATTAGGTGCCGCTTTGAAAAATGTTGTGGCGCTGGCTGCCGGAATTGCTGATGGACTGGGCTATGGTGACAATACCAAAGCGGCCCTGATTACCAGAGGGATTGCCGAAATCGCCCGCTTAGGTGTAGCCATGGGCTGCAATGCCGAAACTTTTTACGGTCTTACCGGTATCGGTGATCTGATCGTTACCTGTGCTTCCATGCATTCCCGTAACCGTCGGGCCGGTATCCTGATCGGTCAGGGGAAATCAATGGAAGAGGCGATGGAAGAAGTGAAAATGGTGGTGGAAGGAGTATATTCAGCCAAGGCCGGAAAGATTTTGGCTGACCGGTATCAGGTTTCCATGCCCATCATCCAGCAGGTTAATGAAATTTTGTTTGATGGTAAGGCGGCGGATGTTGCTGTCAAAGAATTAATGATGCGGGATAAGAAAGCGGAAGACTAATGTTGCAGGATGATAATTTTACAATTTTAATCGTCGATGACTCCCAATTTAATCTGGAAATATTAAAGCATACCTTAAAGGATGATTATTCCATAATTATTGCGAAAACAGGACAAGAGGCACTGGCCAAGGCGACGGCCGAAAAACCGGATCTGATTCTCTTAGATATTGTTATGCCGGATATGAGCGGATATGATGTGCTGGTTGCCCTAAAGGAAAATGAGGAAACCATAAACATACCGGTTATTTTCATAACGGGATTGAATAATGATGAAAATGAAGAAAAAGGTTTGATGCTGGGGGCGGTAGATTATATTACCAGACCCTTTAATCATGCTATCGTCAGAGCCAGAGTGGCCACTCATATCAAAATTGTCCAGCAGATCCGCACCATTGAACTGTTGGGTAAACTGGATGGACTGACGCAGATTCCCAACCGCCGGAGTTTTGATGAACGGATGCGGGTGGAATGGGGAAGAGCAGTAAGGGAAGCGGAGCCTATCAGCATTATTTTATTGGATGTGGATAAATTTAAAAAATATAATGATACCTACGGTCATTTGCAGGGAGATAAGATGCTGCAGGAAACGGCCAGACTGTTACAGAATTCCCTGTTTCGGACTACAGATTTTGCCGCCCGCTACGGCGGGGAAGAGTTTATAGCCATTTTGCCCAATACCTGTCTGGAAGGAGCAGTATTGATTTCCGAACGGATCAGGAACCGGATGGAGAAAAATGTTGTGCCGGATAATGAAGGAAATGCTACATATGCAACAGTCAGCATTGGCGCCGCCTGTATCATTCCGACAAGGGAAGATATCCCATCAGAGCTGGTGGATCAGGCGGATAAGGCGCTTTATAAAGCGAAAGAAACCGGCCGAAACCGGATTTGTACATTTCATGAGATTATTTAATGCAGAAATACTGCAGGAAGGAAGCAGGATATGAGCATGCAGAGTTTTGGCAGCACAAAGGAATATGTAGCGTCTGAGGAGCTTATGGCCAGTGTTAATGTGGCTATTGCCCTGAGCAAACCCTTATTGATCAAAGGGGAACCGGGAACCGGCAAAACCATGTTAGCCGAAGCGGTAGCCGCATCACTGGGCAAGAAACTGATTATCTGGAATATCAAATCCACCACCAAGGCTCAGGACGGCCTGTATGTTTATGACACCATCCAACGTCTTTATGACGGGCAGTTTGGGGAAGAAGGGGTGGATGATATTGCCCGCTATATTAAGCTGGGAAAGCTGGGAGAAGCCTTTGATTCGGAAGAACAGGTGGTGCTGCTGATTGATGAAATCGATAAGGCCGATCTGGAATTTCCCAATGACCTTTTATGGGAGCTGGATCAAATGGAGTTTTACATTCATGAAACCAGGCGGACAGTAAAGGCCAAACAGCGTCCCATCGTGATCATAACATCTAATGCGGAGAAAGAACTGCCCGATGCTTTCCTGCGCCGGTGTATTTTCCACTATATCGACTTCCCGGATGCGGATTTGATGGAGGAAATCGTTCGGACTCATTATCCGGATGTGGAAGCTAATTTGCTGAAAAATGCCATGGATAAATTTTATCAGATTCGAGCTATTCGAGATATGCGTAAGAAACCCAGCACATCAGAGCTGATCGACTGGATCAATGCCCTGCAGATTGGCGGGATTTCGGCAGAGAGGCTGCAGAAGGAGCTGCCTTTTGTGGGGGTAATTGTTAAGAAGGATGAAGATCTGGAAGTCATTAAGTCGAGAGTATAAGAAATGCAAGGTGAACTTGCATTGATGAGGCAGGTAAATGTTTGGTAATTTCTTTTATACTTGTAAAGCCAAAGGGCTGGATATTTCCTTAAATGAATGGCTTACCTTACAGGAAGCCCTGGATAAAGGGCTGTGCGGAAGCAGTCTGACGCAGTTTTATTATGTTGCCCGGATGATTTTAGTGAAAAGTGAGACCGATTTCGATAAATTTGACCTGGCTTTTGAAGAGCAGTTTAAGGGTGTCCAATCGGAAAATACCATTTCCCGGGAAATGCTGCGGTGGCTGGATAAAGAAGATCTGAAGGCCCTGGCCGAAGAAGAACAGCGTAATATGCTGAATCAACTGGAAGAAAGCCCCATGATCGATAAAGACGAAGTGGAACAGAAGCTGAAGGAACGGCAGAAAGAACAGGATAGCGAGCACAACGGCGGTAACTATTGGATCGGAACCATGGGAAAAACTTCTTTCGGAAATTCCGGCGGCAATATGGGAGGAATCCGTATCGGCGGTGTGACCGGACATCAGTCAGCCTTTGCGGTTATGGGAGCCCATAAATATAAGGATTTCCGGGATGACCGGATGCTGGATAACCGGCAGTTCCAGTTAGCTCTCCGGAAGCTGCGGCAGTTTTCCGTTAAATTGGATATTCCCAAGACCGAACTGGATATTGACGGAACGGTGGATAAAACCTGCAATAACGGCGGATATCTCCGGATCGTCATGGAGCGGCCCCGTAAGAATGCAGTAAAATTATTGCTGCTGATGGATTCCGGCGGAACCATGATTCCTTATTCCACGCTATTGAATGAGCTGTTTCAGTCGGTTCATAAATCCAATCACTATAAAGATGTAAAATGCTATTATTTTCATAATTGTATTTATTCAAAGCTATATAAAACACCGGAATGTGAAAATGGCGATTGGGTGGATACAGAATGGATGTTTCGAAACCTGGACAGCGATTACAAGGTTATTATCGTGGGTGATGCAGCCATGGCACCGGAGGAATTATATTCCGATACCGGTAATTACCGGGGACCCAATGGCGGACTGTCAGGCTGGGAGTGGCTGCAGTTGATGAAACGCCATTATAAAAAAATTGTCTGGATGAATCCCAAGATGGCACCCGGGGCGGCACCCTGGCGGGAGGCGGAAACAGCCATCAAAGGAACTTTCCCCATGTATAAATTGACCGTTGCCGGCTTGCAAAAGGCCATGCAGACGTTAATGACAAATAAGTAAAGGAGTAAAAATGATGACTATTTTTGACGAATTAAAAGCAAGAGGGCTGTTGGCACAGCTTACCGATGAAGAAGAAATTAAGGAATTGATCAATAACGGCAAGGCCACTTTTTATATTGGTTTTGATCCTACCGCCGATTCCCTCCATGTGGGTCATTTTATGGCATTGTGTCTGATGAAACGGCTGCAGCTGGCAGGGAATAAACCCATTGCCCTGATCGGCGGAGGTACCGGCATGATCGGTGATCCTTCCGGCCGAAGCGATATGCGGACTATGATGACCAACGAAACCATTGAACATAACTGCGAATGTTTCAGACAGCAGATGAGCAAATTTATTGAATTCGGTGAAGGCAAAGCCATGATGGTGAATAATGCCGATTGGCTGCTGGATTTGAATTACATTGAATTGCTGCGGGAAGTGGGATCTCATTTCAGTGTCAATCGGATGCTTACCGCCGAGTGTTATAAGCAGCGAATGGAAAAGGGCTTAAGCTTTTTGGAATTTAACTATATGATCATGCAAAGCTATGATTTTTATGAATTATATCGGAAGTACGGCTGTAATATGCAGTTTGGCGGCGATGACCAGTGGAGCAATATGCTGGGGGGCACTGAACTGATCCGACGGAAATTGGGTAAGGACGCCTATGCCATGACCATCACCCTGTTACTGAATTCCGAAGGGAAAAAGATGGGCAAGACCCAGAAAGGGGCGGTATGGCTTGACCCCAATAAAACCACTCCTTTTGAGTTTTATCAATATTGGCGGAACGTGGCCGATGCGGATGTTTTAAAATGTATCCGGATGCTGACCTTCCTGCCTTTGGAGCAGATTGATGAAATGGATAGCTGGGAAGGCAGTCAGTTGAATCAGGCCAAAGAAATTCTGGCTTTTGAACTGACCAAGATGATTCATGGAGAAGAAGAGGCGGTGAAGGCCCAGGAGGGGGCGAGGGCTTTATTTTCAGCAGGAAATGCCGCGGATATGCCTACCACCGTTTTGACCGAGGCAGATTTTGAAAACGGTGAAATTGATATCATTTCCATGCTTTGCAAAGCGGAACTGGTGCCCAGCCGCTCCGAAGGAAGACGGGCGGTAGAACAGGGCGGCGTGGCCGTAGACGGTGAAAAGGTTGAAGATTTTAAAGCCGTATTTAAAAAGGACAGCTTTGCCGGTGAGGGTGTTGTAGTAAAACGGGGTAAAAAGAATTTCCGAAAGATGATGCTGTGAGATGGCATCCCGAACAATCATTTTAAATGGCTCGGCTTATCTCTATGAGTTAACCAAAAGCCGCCGCAAAACCGTTGCCATTCAGGTAAAGCCCGAAGGCACGATATATGTAAAAGCACCTTTATGGGTATCGGTTAGGGAGATTGAAGGTTATATCCGGCAGAAAGAAAACTGGATTACCGAAGCTTTGCAGCGAATGGCGGAGATTAAGAGCCGGAAAGCGGAAAGGACCTTTGCCACCGGTGAAACGCTTCTTTTTATGGGAAAGGAATATTTTCTTGAAGTGAAAGAAGAAAAAGACCGTAAAAGAAGCAGCGTCAAAATGACAGCAGATAAAATTGTCCTGACGGTGGGATTATCAGCTGGAATTGAGGCAAAGCAAGCCGCTCTTGAACACTGGTACCGGGAACAGGCCAGAACCCTTCTGACAGCCAAAGCAAACCGGTTTTCCGCAATTCTGGATGTCAGGCATGCCGATATCCGGATCAAAGACCAGAAAAGCCGCTGGGGAAGCTGTTCGTCGAAGGGAAATCTGAACTTTAACTGGCATATTATCTTAGCCCCGGAAGCAATTGCCGATTATCTGGTTATCCATGAATTGTGTCATTTACGTTTTATGAACCATTCACAGGAATTCTGGGATTGTGTGGAAAGCCTGTATCCGGATTATAAAAAGGCCCGCAAGTGGTTGCGGGAAAACGGAGAAACATTAAAGGGCTGGTAACCCGACGCAGAAAAAAGTAAATAAATTCAAGTATTATCCGAACTCCTTTTGCATATATTTAACCAGTAAATATAGATTACTGTGTTAATCGCGGAAGGAGTTTTTTTATGGACAATATGAATACCGGTACTTATGATCTGTATAAAGATATTCAGGTCAGGTGCGGCGGCGAAATTTATATTGGTGTGGTGGGCCCGGTCCGAACCGGAAAATCCACCTTTATAAAACGCTTTATGGATCTGATGGTGCTCCCTTATATGAGTGAGGAATATGAAAAAGAGCGGGCCACCGATGAAATGCCTCAAAGCTCGGGAGGAAAGACAATTACCACCACCGAACCCAAATTTATTCCCAAAGAGGCTGCTAAAATCACCTTGGCCGGGGATGTGGATGTAAAAGTTCGGCTGATTGATTGCGTAGGCTATATGGTGGACGGTGCCACCGGCCATATGGAAAATGATATGGAACGGATGGTCAAGACCCCCTGGTCCCCTCAGGAGATTCCCTTTACCGAAGCCGCTGAAATCGGCACCAGGAAGGTTATTAATGATCACTCTACTATCGGCATCGTAGTGACCTGTGATGGCAGCTTTGGTGATATTCCCAGAGAAAATTACCGGGAAGCAGAGGACCGCACCATCCAGGAACTGCGAAAAATACATAAACCCTTTATTGTGCTGGTGAATACCACAAGGCCCTATTCCGAGGAAGCCAAAGCACATGCTGAGGAAATTAAGAATAAATACAATGTCAGCGCCCTGCCGGTGAATTGTGAGCAGCTGAAAAGAGAAGATATCCATGCTATTATGGAAAATATTCTGTATGAATTCCCCCTCACCATGGTGGAATTTTATATGCCCAAATGGGTGGAAATGCTGCCCGGCAATCATCCCATGAAAATGGATATTGTCAGCCAGATCAAAGAGCTGATGAAACAACTGGGCAATATCAAAAGTGTCGTTGCCAGCGGCATCAATCTGGAAAGCGATTATATTAAAAAATGCAAAGTGGATAACATCAGCATGTCTGACGGCTGCGTCAGGGTCCGGCTGGAAGTGGATGAAACCTATTATTATGAGATGCTAAGTGATCTGATCGGAGAAGATATCAAGAGCGAATATCATCTGCTGGCGGTATTAAAAGAACTGTCCAAGATGCGCAAGGAATACGTGAAAGTACTTCATGCCGTAGATTCTGTGCGGATGAAAGGTTACGGTGTGGTAACGCCTGACCGGGAAGAAATCCGTCTGGAACGTCCTGAGATTATTAAGCATGGCAACAAGTTCGGTGTGAAGATTAAAGCCGAAAGTCCCAGCATTCATATGATCAAGGCCAACATCGAAACGGAAATCTCCCCCATTGTGGGAACCGAAGAACAGGCCCAGGATTTGATCCAGTATATTGCCAGTGCCGATACCAGTGAAGAGGGTATCTGGGAAACTAATATTTTCGGGAAAACGGTAGAGCAGCTGGTGAATGACGGTATCACCGGAAAGGTTTCCATGATCGGTGAAGAAAGTCAGGTTAAGCTTCAGGAAACCATGCAGAAGATCGTGAATGACAGCAATGGCGGGATGGTCTGCATTATTATTTAAGAAAAAAATGTTTGTAAGGTATTTAAGGGGAAAAAATGACCTGATACCTTACAAACATTTTTGTTTTCCATTTGGAAAAAATATGATATACTGATAACTGGTGGTTTAATATCATATTTTTCTTAAAGGAGAAACAATGAATCCAATTTATGAAAAAGTCTTACAGTGTCACAAAAGTGTGAATGACTATCTAATCCGTATCGGAAAAGCGGATTTCAAACCGAAGGTTGCATTGGTTTTGGGATCCGGTCTGGGTGATTATGCCGATACACTTCAAATAGAAGCAGAGCTGGATTATCGTGAAATCGAAGGATTTCCCATATCGACAGTACCGGGACATGCAGGCCGGTTTATTTTTGGTTACGTGGATACCGTGCCGGTGGTCTGTATGAAAGGCCGGGTTCATTTTTACGAAGGATATCCCATCAGTGATGTGGTACTTCCTATTCGTCTGATGAGTCTGATGGGAGCGGAGATTTTATTCTTAACCAATGCTTCCGGAGGGATTCAGGCCGGATGCCGGGCCGGTGATCTGATGATGATCACCGATCATATTTCCTGCTTTGTAGAAAATCCCCTGATGGGTGCGAATATTGACGAGTTGGGAACACGTTTTCCCGATATGAGCTCCATATACAGAAAAGAATTGCAGGATATTATCAGGCAGGAAGCCCAAAAATGCGATATCAAACTGCTGGAAGGGGTCTATGTGCAGCTGACAGGTCCTTCCTTTGAAGCACCCGCAGAAATCCGGATGCTTCGCACATTGGGAGCGGACGCAGTAGGGATGAGTACGGTTGTGGAAGCTATCGCTGCCAATCATTGTGGGATGAAAGTGTGCGGAATTTCCTGCATCTGTAATCTGGCGGCCGGTTTGTCACCTAACCCGCTGACTCATGACGAGGTACAGGAGGCGGCTGACGGGGCGGCTCCGCGGTTTAAAAAACTGGTGACCCAGTCCATCATTGGCTTCGGAGGCAGTTTATGATGGAAAACATCCCTATAATGGAATTGATTAATGCAGCAATTTCGGCCAGAAAAAAAGCCTATGCGCCTTATTCCGGATATGCGGTGGGGGCAGCCTTGCTTACTGCCGATGAACGGATATACACCGGCTGCAATATCGAAAATGCATCTTACGGTGCCACTGTTTGCGCGGAAAGAACAGCTATTTTTAAGGCTGTCAGTGAAGGCCGGAATAAGTGCAGAGCCATTGCGGTAGTCGGCAGCCCCAAAGGCGATGCGATTACGCAATATGCTTATCCTTGCGGCATATGCCGGCAGGTGATGAGAGAGTTTGCCCAGTCGGAAGATTTCATAATAATTGTTGCCAAAAGTTTGGAAGAATATCAATGCTTTACCTTGGACCAATTATTGCCCGAAAGCTTCGGACCGGAAAATTTGCCCATATAGACAGTATTAAACAGACAGCATAAAAGGCATAAAAAAACATAGAAGGGAAGGCGAAATATGAATTACCGGTTTTTTAATGCAAGAATACTGACAATGGAGGAAGGCTGTTCTGTTTTTTTCGGGGAGGTATGTACCCGGGAGGAGCAGATTATTTATGTGGGAGATGGTCAAAATACTCCCTCCGATATTGAATGGGACAGGCAGATCGATTGTCAGGGCAATTTGCTGATGCCCGGTTTTAAGAATGCCCATACTCATTCCGGCATGACGCTGCTGCGTTCCTATGCGGATGATCTGCCTTTGGCAGACTGGCTGAATAATCAGGTTTTTCCGGTGGAAGCCAGAATGACCGGGGAGGATATATACCATCTGACGAAGCTGGCGGTATTGGAATACTTAACCAGCGGCATTACGGCTGTTTTTGATATGTATCTCACGCCGGAAACCATTGCCAGGGCCTGTGCAGATATGGGAATGCGATGTGTCCAGGTAGGGGCGGTTAACAATTTCAGCCAGTCTCCCCAGCTGGTGGAGGAGATGTTTCAAAAACTCAATCAAGGAGATCCGCTAAACAGCTATATATTAGGTTTCCATGCTGAGTATACCTGTTCGGAAGAGCTGCTTAAAAAGATTGCCGGGCTTTCGCACCAATACAAAGCACCGGTGTTTACGCACTTGGCCGAAACCGAAGAAGAAGTGCAGGGGTGCCGGGAGCGCCATAACGGAATGACGCCGGCGGTATATTTAGATTCCCTGGGAATTTTTGACTATGGCGGCGGCGGATACCATTGTGTTCATATGACCGAAGAAGATCTGGCGGTGTTTCAGAAAAAGGGTCTGTATGCAGTAACCAACCCGGCTTCTAATCTGAAGCTGGCCAGTGGAATTGCGCCCGTTAAAACCTTTCTGGAAAAAGGGATTCCGGTTGCTATCGGCACCGATGGTCCGGCCAGTAATAATTGTCTGGATATGTTTCGGGAGATGTTTTTGGTAACGGCATTGGCTAAAGCACGGGAACGGGATGCGGCAGCGGCGGATGCCATGGAGGTTTTGAAAATGGCATGTGTAAACGGCGCAAAATGCATGGGATTGACCCGGTCAGTCGCATTGACGCCGGGATTATTGGCCGATATGATCATGATTGATCTGCAGCAGCCCAATATGCAGCCCCTGAATCATATTGCCAAGAATATTGTTTACAGCGGAAGCAAGCAAAATGTGATGATGACGATGATTCATGGACAGATACTGTATGAAAAAGGTGATTTTTATTTAGCGGAAGAAGTTTCAGCTATTTATAATAAAGCAAATGAAATTATAAATCGATTGAAATCCTGAGGCTGATAAAAATAAAACAAAACAACCAAGAAAGGACTTATGGAGGGAAATATGTTAGAAAAACTATTTAAACTCAAAGAGAACAAAACAGATCTGAAAACGGAAATAATGGCCGGTGTAACAACTTTTATGACCATGGCTTATATTCTGGCAGTAAACCCCAGTTTACTGAGCAATGAATATGGCGCTAACATGGATGCCACAGCGGTATTGATTGCAACTGCCCTGGCCGCTTTTGTGGGAACGATGTTAATGGCATTTTTGGCCAATTATCCGTTTGCCTTGGCACCAGGTATGGGCCTCAATGCTTATTTTTCATTTACGGTAGTCGGAGCTATGGGATATTCCTGGCAGCTTGCACTGCTGGCAGTTTTTGTGGAAGGCTTGATTTTTATTATTTTATCCCTTACCAGTGTACGTGAAGCTATTTTTAATGCCATTCCGATGACTTTAAAATCAGCGGTGAGTGTCGGTATTGGTTTGTTTATTGCCTTTATCGGTCTGCAAAATGCAAAATTGATCATCAATGATGACTCAACTTTGGTCAGTTATCAGAAATTTGCTGCTGAAGATTTCCATACCGTTGGTATTACAGCAATTTTGGCATTGGTCGGTGTTCTGATTACGGCCATTCTTTTGATCAGGAAAATAAAAGGCGGTATTTTATTCGGCATTCTGATTACCTGGGTTTTAGGGATAATTTGTGAATTAACCGGATTGTATGTACCAACACCTGAAGCCGGCTTTTATTCTACCATTCCTCATGCTGTTGTGAGTTTTAATTTCTCCGCATTTGGAAATACTTTTGGGCAGATGTTTAATGTGGACTTCAGTTCTGTCAAAATATTGGATTTCATTGTTGTTTGCTTCGCTTTTTTGTTTGTTGATTTATTTGATACCATCGGAACCCTCATCGGTGTGGCTTCCAAAGCGGACATGCTGGACAAGGACGGTAAATTACCGAAAATCAAAGGTGCTTTAATGGCAGATGCCATTGCCACCAGTGTGGGCGCTGTTTTCGGAACCTCTACCACTACTACTTATGTTGAAAGTGCATCCGGCGTTTCTGAAGGCGGACGTACCGGATTGACGGCTGTTACAACCGGTCTGTTGTTCCTGCTGGCAATTATCTTTTCGCCGTTGTTCTTAACCATACCTTCATTTGCAACTGCCCCGGCTTTGATTATCGTTGGCTTTTACATGATGGGTACTGTATTAAAAATCAACTTTGAAGATATGTCCGAAGCAATTCCGGCCTTTTTATGTATCATCGCAATGCCTCTGGCTTACAGTATTTCCGAAGGTATCGCTATCGGCGTTATTTCCTGGACTCTGATCAATCTGATCACCGGAAAAGCAAAAGAAAAGAAAATCAGTATTTTAATGTATATATTAACAGTTTTATTTATTTTGAAATATATTTTCCTTTAGGAAGAAGGAGCTTAAATGGAGTATTTGATATTCGCCCTGGTTGCATTTGGGTTTATTGTCATCATTATGATTTCGGGCTGGATACAGGAGATAAAGAGCGAAAAGAAATTTATCAGAAAATTGCGGACAGATTATGGCATTCTACCCAAACGGGAGTACCAGTCGGAGCAGTTTGCCAATATTTCTCATTATTTTCAGAAACATAGAACCGGTTTTTTTATTGATGATATTACCTGGAATGATTTGGAGATGGATGAACTGTTCATCAGAATGAATCATACCTATTCTTCAACAGGCGAGGAATATCTGTATTATACCTTACGTACTCCGCTGACAGACGAAAAAGAGCTGCAAAAGAGAGAAGAAATTATTTCTTATTTTAGGGCTTCCACAGAGGATCGTATTAACTGGCAGTTAATGTTTGCAAAACTGGGGAGAACCGGAAAATACTCCATTTATGATTACTTGAACTATCTGGAGCTCCTGGGAAACAGAAGCAATGTTCGGCATTATTTGGCGATGGGGGCGTTTTTAGCCTCCATTGCTTCCCTTTATATTTCTGCTTCTTTAGGGATCAGTTTGATGCTTGGGGTACTGATTTTTAATCTGACTTCTTATTTTAAGATCAAAAAGGATATTGAACCTTATATAACCAGTTTTTCTTATATTTTCAGGTTGTTACATTGTATTGAAAAGATGGAAAAAAAACGGATTCCGCTATTAAAGGATCAAATTAATGAAATGAGCAATTGCAAAAAGGCCTTTCAAAAATTCCGGCGGGGTTCCTATTTGCTGATGTCTCCGGCCAGAATGTCGGCTTCTAATAATCCTTTGGAGATTATTGTTGACTATCTGCGGATGGGATTTCATTTGGATCTGATTAAATTTAATAGTATGCTGGCACAGGTTCGCCTGCATACATCGGAAATCGACCGGATATTGACCATTGCCGGTTCGATTGAAGCGATGATTGCCATCGGTGCATGGCGGGAAGGTTTTGCCCAGACAGAAGAATTAGGATATGCTGTTCCTGAGTTCGGGCCTTCCAGGGGGATTGAAGGACGGGAAATGTATCATCCGCTGTTGAAGCATCCCATAAAAAATGATATCAATATCGACGCAAGTGTGTTGTTAACCGGTTCCAATGCCTCGGGGAAATCCACTTTTTTAAAAACAGTAGCTATAAATGCTATTCTGGCACAGACCGTTCATACTTGTATGGCTGCAGGCTATCGCGCGGGAATGTTTCAAATTGCATCTTCCATGTCTTTGCGGGATGATGTTTTGGAAGGTGACAGCTACTATATGGTGGAGATTAAATCCATGAAGCGGTTGATGGATCTGCAGAAAGATAATACGGTGCCGGTTCTGGTATTCGTGGATGAAGTGCTGCGCGGCACCAACACAGTTGAACGGATAGCTGCATCGACGCAGATCCTGCGCAGTCTGAATGGCGGCAACAGTATTTGTTTTGCAGCAACACATGATATCGAGCTGACCCATTTGTTGGCAAATGAATATGAGAATTATCACTTTGAAGAAGTGTTTACCGACGGGGATATCTTTTTCCCCTATAAAATAATGAATGGCCCGGCCACAACAAGGAATGCCATTAAGCTGTTGGCAACCATGGGTTATGACCCTGCGTTGATCCAAGATGCGGAGCAGCTGGCGGAAGGGTTTATGAAAACCGGGAAATGGCAGGGGATATGAGGTTGAAAGAATATGAAAGTAAA
Organism: Lachnospiraceae bacterium; assembly: GCA_031555615.1. Taxonomy (GTDB): domain Bacteria; phylum Bacillota; class Clostridia; order Lachnospirales; family Lachnospiraceae; genus UBA935. The sequence continues at coordinate 37,544 of JAVBUF010000017.1, forward strand.
GATTTATACTGATGGGTCGGCCAGGGGAAATCCGGAGGGACCGGGTGGATACGGCGCAGTAGTGCAATATATTGACGGAAAAGGGGAATTACATGAGCGGGAATATTCCGGCGGTTACAAGAAAACCACCAATAACCGAATGGAATTAATGGCTGCAATTGTGGGTTTGGAGGCTTTAAACAGACCCTGTGTGGTGGATCTGGTCTCTGATTCCAAGTATTTGACAGAGGCTTTTAATCAAAATTGGATTGATGGCTGGCTAAAAAAGAATTGGAAGAACAGCACCAATAAACCGGTGAAAAATATTGATTTATGGAAACGCTTATTGAAAGCGAAAGAACCCCATCAAGTGAATTTTATCTGGGTCAAAGGACATGATGGACATCCGGAAAACGAACGGTGTGATAAATTGGCAACATCGGCCGCAGACGGTGAGGGACTGCTTGACGATTATGTAGATGAAGTGATATGATAAGTGTGAAATGAAATTTTCAACTTATCTTGGAAAGGCATGGTTATTGAAATGGACAAACTAATTTTATTTTTAAATGCGTTTTTATCATATTTTCTGGTATTTGTGATTATTGTAGCGCTGGTAATGGCAGCTGTTTTTATCGGTATCCGCCTTCGCAAATCAAAAAATGCCAAGGAAGCGCTGGCTGAAGCGGCAGTAATAGAAGAACAAAAATAAATCATTGATAATGTTTAGAATGGTTATTTAATACAAAATAGCCATTCTTTTTTTGTGTAATATTATTCGGGGAAGGCGTTGACATTGTCCCAGTGATATTTTATACTAATAATTACCACAATATGTGGTGGGGGACATTGCGGACATTCGCTAGATATTGTAATAGAGAGCAAGCGGAAAGGAAGAAATAAGTATGGATTTAGGAAAAGAGTTTTTACCGGAGCGTGAGATAATGGTCATCAAAAAGGATGGCAGCCGGGAAGCTTTTAATGTTCAGAAGGTTATTGATGCCGTAGGAAAAAGTGCCTATCGTGCTTTAACAAAATTTACCGAGGACGAAAAAGAACATATTTGTCAATATGTTGTTGATAAAGTAAACGAACTGGAACAGGAGGAGATTCCGATTCCGATTATGCATAATATTGTGGAAAGCGCTTTGGAAAATGTGAAGCCCATTGTTGCCAAGAGCTATCGGGATTATCGGAATTATAAGCAGGATTTTGTCCGGATGATGGATGATGTATATAAGAAAAGCCAATCCATCATGTATGTCGGGGATAAGGAAAATGCCAATACCGACAGCGCCCTGGTGTCTACCAAGCGCAGCTTGATCTTTAATCAATTTAACAAAGAACTGTATCAGAAGTTTTTTATGACAACAGAAGAAATTCAGGCCTGCCGTGATGGTTATATCTATGTTCATGACATGTCAGCCAGAAGAGATACCATGAATTGCTGTTTATTTGATGTGGGAAGTGTTTTGTCCGGCGGATTTGAAATGGGCAATATCTGGTATAATGAACCCAAAAGCCTGGATGTGGCTTTTGACGTTATCGGTGATATCGTATTAAGTGCGGCCAGCCAGCAGTACGGTGGATTTACTGTGCCGGAAGTGGATCGGATTCTGGATCCTTATGCGGAAAAAACTTATGAAAAAGCTGTTCAGAAATATATTCGCCTGGGTATTGATCAGGAAAGTGCTGAAGCGGAAGCTTATGCCGATGTGGTTCGGGAATTTGAGCAGGGATTTCAGGGCTGGGAATATAAATTTAACACGGTAGCCAGCAGCCGCGGCGATTACCCTTTTATTACCGTAACCGCCGGGTTAGGCAAGAGCCGTTTTGCCAAATTGGGTACCATCTCTCTTTTGAATGTCAGAAGAAGGGGACAAGGGAAAAAAGACTGTAAAAAACCGGTTCTTTTCCCCAAAATTGTATTTTTGTATGATGAAAACCTGCATGGTCCGGGAAAAGAATTGGAAGATGTCTTTGAGGCCGGTGTAAAATGTTCGGCCAAGACCATGTATCCCGACTGGCTGAGCTTAACGGGAAAAGGGTATATTGCCAGTATGTATAAACAATATGGCAAAGTGATTTCCCCCATGGGATGCCGGGCCTTTTTATCTCCCTGGTATAAAAACGGCGGAATGCATCCGGCGGATGATAGTGATGAACCGATTTTTGTGGGCCGGTTTAATATCGGTGCGGTTTCGTTACACTTGCCGATGATTTTGGCCAAGTCCAGACAAGAGAGCAGGGATTTCTATGAAGTACTGGATTATTACCTGAATTTGATCCGTCAGCTGCATATCCGGACTTATGCTTATCTGGGAGAAATGCGTGCTTCCACAAATCCGCTGGCTTATTGTGAAGGAGGCTTTTTGGGCGGACACCTGAAGCTGAATGAGAAAATCAAACCGATTTTAAAATCGGCTACGGCCAGTTTTGGTATTACGGCATTTAACGAATTGCAGGAATTATATAATGGCAAATCGCTGGTTGAAGACGGGCAATTTTCACTGGAAGTTTTGGAACATATAAACCAAAAGATTAATGAATTTAAGGAAGCTGACGGTAATTTATACGCCATTTACGGCACACCGGCAGAAAGTCTTTGCGGTCTTCAGGTAAAACAGTTCCGAGCAAAATACGGCATTATTGAAGGTGTTTCCGATCATGAATACGTATCTAACAGTTTTCATTGCCATGTATCGGAGGACATTACCCCAATTCAGAAGCAGGATCTGGAGTATCGTTTTTGGGAATTGTCCAACGGGGGTAAGATTCAATATGTTAAGTACCCCATAGACTATAATACCGAAGCCATCAAAACACTGATTCGCAGAGCCATGGAATTGGGCTTTTATGAAGGGGTCAATCTGTCCCTTGCTTATTGTGACGATTGCGGACATCAGGAGCTGGAGATGGATGTCTGTCCCAAGTGCGGCAGTACCAATCTGACCAAAATAGACCGCATGAACGGTTATCTGTCTTATTCCCGGGTACATGGTGACACCCGGCTGAATGAGGCGAAAATGGCAGAAATATCAGAAAGGAAGAGCATGTAGGAATGAGGTATCATAACATTACGAAAGATGACATGTTAAACGGCGACGGTTTGCGGGTTGTTCTTTGGGTTGCCGGATGCTCTCACTGCTGTAAAGAATGCCACAATCCTCTGACCTGGGACCCGGATGGCGGGTTGATGTTTGATGAGGCAGCCAAAAAGGAAATTTTTGAACAGTTGGATCAACCTTATATTTCGGGAATTACTTTTTCCGGCGGAGACCCGCTGCATGCGGCCAACCGGCTGGAGGTGCGCGGTCTGATGGAAGAGATAAGAGCAAAATATCCGGATAAGAGCATTTGGCTTTATACCGGTGATTCATGGGAGCATATTCTTCATTATGCCTTGTTACAATATGTGGATGTTTTGGTAGATGGGGAATTTAAGGCAGATAAAAAGGATGCCAAACTTTTGTGGAAAGGAAGCAGCAATCAGCGGGTCATTGATGTGCAGAAATCATTGAAGGAGACTGACCCTACCGTTCCGGTGCTGTATTGCGGAGATTACGAATGAATATCAAAATCAAATATTTTACCGACCAGATTGAGAAGCTGACCTATATCGACGGGAAGTCCGACTGGATCGATCTGCGGGCGGCTCAGGAGGTGGACTTGAAGGCAGGTGAGTTTAAATTGATTCCATTGGGAGTAGCAATGGAACTGCCTGAAGGATATGAAGCCCATATTGTACCCAGAAGTTCCACCTTTAAGAACTACGGAATCATCCAAACCAATCATCAGGTGGAGGTGGACTGCTCCTATTGCGGGGACAATGATCAATGGTTTATGCCGGCCTATGCCATGCGGGACACTCATATTGCGGTGAATGATCGGATTTGTCAGTTCCGGATTATGGAGAATCAGCCCAGGCTTTTATTTGAAGAGGTTTCAGCCTTGGGAAATGATGACCGGGGCGGACACGGAAGTACCGGCATCAATTAAAAGTTTTATAAGCATAATTTACTCTTTCCAGGACAAAATATTCATGGGACATAAGCGTCTTTTGAACAAAGTTCCGGAAGGAGTTTTTTATGGATAGAGCAGATAACGGTACGACCGTTTCAGAGATGACAGCATCACTGAGTAAGACGATGGAATATTTGAATAGGCAACTGGGGATAGGTAAGAATTTTGATATTATTTACCGGGTGATCCACATTGGCGGAAGAGAAGCAAGTATTTACTTTATCGACGGTTTTTGTAAGGATGAGATGATGCAGCGGCTGCTGGCGGATTTTATGCGGATAACACCGGAGGAAATGCCGGATTCTGCTCATGAGATGTCCAAAAAGGTGATGTCCTATGTGGAAGTGGATTTAAAGAAAGAGTGGGAGCCAATCATCACCTTTATTCTGTCAGGCGTTTTTGCGCTGTTTATTGACGGGTATGACCAATGTCTTTTGATTGATTCCCGGACATATCCGGCCAGGTCGGTTTCTGAGCCGGAAAAGGATAAGGCATTGCGCGGTTCCAAGGATGGATTTGTGGAAACAATAGTGTTCAATACAGCACTGATCCGCAGAAGAATCCGCAGCACGGACTTATCCATGGAAATCATGCAGGCAGGGGTGAGTTCAAAGACGGACATTGTTCTTTGTTATATGGCCGAAAGAGTTGATGAACAATTTCTGAAGCAGTTAAAAGAACGGATCAGTAAGATCAAAGCCGATGCCCTGACCATGAATCAGGAAAGTCTGGCGGAATGTATTTATAAAAAAAAGTGGTTTAATCCTTTTCCCAAATTTAAATTTACCGAACGTCCGGATACCGCAGCAGCCCAGGTATTGGAAGGAAATATTGTGATTCTGGTTGACAATTCCCCTTCGGCAATGATTACGCCGACATCAATCTTTGATATGCTGGAAGAGGCCGATGATTATTATTTTCCGCCCATTACCGGAACCTATTTAAGATTTTCCCGGTTTATAATTGCCTTGATCACCTATTTTTTAACCCCTTTCTATTTATTGCTTACTCAGAGTCCTCAATGGGTTCCGGAGTCCTTTCAGTTTATTATGTTAAAGGAGACAGTCAACATTCCTTTGATCTGGCAATTTTTGCTGCTGGAGCTGGCGATTGACGGGTTGCGGCTGGCGGCGGTGAATACGCCCACCATGCTGAGTATGCCGCTGAGTGTGATGGCCGCATTAGTATTGGGAGAGTTTTCCGTGAAAAGCGGCTGGTTTAACTCCGAAGTCATGCTGTATATGGCTTTTGTGGCCATTGCCAGCTATACCCAGGCCAGTTATGAACTGGGATATGCTTTTAAATTTATGCGGATTCTGAATCTGATTTTGACAGCGATTTGGGGGTTGTATGGATTTGCTGCGGCAATCCTGATTTTGATCATTGCCATCATAACAAATAAAACGGTGGATGGAAGAAGCTACCTCTACCCGCTGATACCCTTTGATGGTAAGAAGCTGAGCTACAGGCTATTCCGCAGGCGGCTTCCCGATTCTATGAAATAAAATTCGGCGCCTGTTACGTGTTTCTCTATTGAACTTTATAAAAGGGAGTGATAAAATGTTTAAGATGATTCGGGAGGTAGTTTATGAACACATTTAAAATTATAACCAATACGACAGCGGATTTACCGTTAGACTATATAAAGGAAAATAATCTGGGTTTACTGTATTATAATTATATTTTGGATGATATTGAATACGGCAGTGAACGGCAATTGGACTGGAAAGAGTTCTATGCCATGATGCGGACAGGAAAGATGCCCACAACTTCCCTGATCAATCCGGAAAAATTCCGGGAAGAATTTGAAGAGGTACTAAAAGAAAACAAGGAGATTCTTTATATTTCCTTTTCTTCCGGTTTAAGCGGAAGCTGCCAGAATGCTTTTTTGACAGCCCGTGAGATGATGGAAGAGCGTGAAGATATTCAGATAAAAGTCATAGATTCTTTATGTGCATCCATGGGGGAAGGCCTTTTTATCCACAAGGCGGTAACGATGCAAAAAGAAGGAAAAACCCTGGAGGAGACAGCAGCATGGCTGCAGGATCATGTTCAGAATATGGTGCATCTGGTTACGGTAGATGATTTGAATCATCTTTACCGGGGGGGCCGGGTCAATAAGGCGACAGCCGTGATCGGAACCATCGCCGGTATAAAACCGATTATTCATGTGGATGGTGAAGGACATCTGATTCCTTTTGACAAGGTGCGGGGAAGAAGAAAATCACTGATTACCCTGGTGGATTATATGGAAGAGAAGATGGGAACTTTCAGAGAGCAGAATGATATTGTATTTATCAGTCATGGAGATGCTCAGGAGGATGCGCAGTTTGTTGCAGATGAAATCAGGAAACGGTTTGGCATCGAGAATTTTATGATCAATCATATCGGACCGACGATTGGAGCTCATGCAGGTCCCGGAACCATTGCATTGTTTTTTATGGGAGAATCCAGATAATATGATAGAATATAAAAAAGCGATTTTTATTACGATGATTGAATATTTTGGCGTGCTGGCTGTACATATTATTTATGCCGGTATATATTGCAGCAATCGGCAGTTTGATCAGGTAATGGTTTGGTGTGCGCTTATTTATACGGTTACCTTATGTGGTTGTTTTGCTTTTTGGCAAAAAGAATGGAAAGTTGTATCCTTTATTTTCGGTTCAGTCATCCTGTCAACCTATTATATAGGATATACTTTGCATACGCTGCATTATGCAATTTTAATATTCCTTGTTGCGGCATGTATCATTACCATGTTTTTGAACCGGAGATATGTTCTCGTATATGGAGGCGTAACTTCCGGTTTTCTGATTTTTTTTGAAATATTCCATTATGACATCCTTCATGAAATGATGCCTTCCGCATTATTGTATTATTTTTATGTATGTTGCTATATTTTGGGTTTGTTTAACATTTTTTGGCTGGTAAAGCAGGCTAATAAATATTTGGAGAAGATAGACAAGGCAGATCATTCAAAGAATATGTTTTTGGCCGCCATGTCACATGAAATCCGAACCCCGATGAATGCCGTCTGCAGTTTATCTGAAAAAATATTGGAAGATCCGCAATCGGATAAAATATCGGAATATGCGGAAAATATTATTTTATCCAGCAATATATTATTGTCAATGACCAATTCTATCCTGGATTATTCAAAAATAGAATCAGGACATTTTCAAGTTACGCCGATGCCATACCGGCCATCCGAGATGATTCATGAAGTGGCTAATATGACGAATGTTAAACTGATTAACCGGGATGTTGACTTCGTTTTGATTAAAGATAAAAAGATGCCGGAATGGCTGATGGGAGATGAGTTCCGAATTCGCCAGATTCTCATCAATATCCTTTCCAATGCGGTAAAATATACTGAAAAAGGGAAGATTACATTTCAAATTGATTGGAACGGCAATCAGAAAGAAGGAAATTTGGTATTTAAGGTTTCCGACACCGGATGTGGAATCAGAAAAAAAGATTTGGACAGACTTTTTGATAGTTTTGTTCGGCTGAACTATGAAAATAACGAAAAAATAGAAGGCGCCGGATTAGGATTGTCGATATGCAAACAGTTGATCACGCTGATGAATGGCAGCATTGAAGTAGAAAGTACATATAGTATTGGCAGTACATTTACAATAACACTTCCGCAAACTGCGGAAAAACGAGGAAAGCGAATGAAGGCTCCCGGTGCCAAGGTTTTGATTGTTGATGATACCAAGGTAAACCGCACGCATTTGGAGGGGCTTTTGCACAACTATGAGATACAGACCGACACGGCAGAGGATGGCAATGCCTGCCTTACGAAGATGAGTCAATATACTTATGACCTGATTTTTATGGATCACCTAATGCCTGTCATGGATGGTTTGGAAACTGTCAGGATGATTAGAAACCGGCTGGAGGATTATTATCAATCGGTACCCATTGTAGTGTTGACGTCCGGTACCGAAGATGAAATTAAAAAAGAATTTTTAGAGGCCGGTATTCAGGGGTACTTGGAAAAACCCATCGAAGCGGACCGGTTGGAGTTAGTATTGCTTCATTATTTACCATCCAAATTTTTGATTGAGGAGAGTTACCGTGAATAATTTTTTGAAAAAGGATTTTAAGTGGACCATTATTGCCTGTTTTGCAGGATATGTAGTGCAGGCGGTTATTAATAACTTTGCCCCTTTATTATTTATTACTTTTCATACATCTTATCAGATTTCCTTAGACAAAATAGCCGTATTGGTGACTATAAATTTTGGTGTGCAGTTATTGGTAGATCTGGCAGCTACCCGGCTGGTAGATAAAATCGGCTACCGGATTTCCATGGTGCTGGCGCATTTGATGGCTGCGGTGGGATTGGTAAGCATGGCTTTTTTGCCGGAAATACTGCCGAGTGCCTATAGCGGGTTGGTGATTGCCATTGTATTATACGCTATCGGCGGCGGGCTGCTGGAGGTATTGGTCAGTCCCATTGTGGAAGCCTGTCCTACCAAACGTAAGGAAGCAACCATGAGTCTGCTGCATTCTTTTTATTGCTGGGGACATGTATTTGTGGTTCTGGCATCCACGCTGTTTTTTGTAACGGTGGGGATTTCTCATTGGAAAATACTGGCCTGTATCTGGGGATTGATTCCTCTGGCCAATCTTTTTTTGTTTACCCAGGTGCCCATCAATACCCTGGTGGAAGAAAAAGATGGCTTGTCGATACGGGATTTATTTAGAAACAAGATATTCTGGGTTCTGATGCTGCTGATGGTTTGTGCCGGTGCCAGCGAGCAGGGCATGAGCCAATGGGCCTCTGCTTTTGCCGAAGCCGGTCTGGGTGTAAGCAAAACGGTGGGGGATCTGGCCGGACCTTGTGCTTTTGCAGTGTGTATGGGGTGTGCCAGGTTGTTTTATGCCAAATACAGTGAAAAAATCCCCTTGCAAAAATTTATGGTATTCAGTGGCTGTTTGTGTATTATGACTTATTTTGTGGCCAGTTTAGTTGGTAATCCGGTAATCAATCTGGTGGGATGTGCACTGTGTGGGTTTTCGGTAGGAATTCTCTGGCCAGGCAGTTTCAGTATTGCAGCTAAGCTTTGCCGGAAGGGCGGAACAGCCATGTTCGCATTATTGGCGTTGGGAGGAGATTTGGGCTGTGCCGGTGGTCCGGCACTGGTAGGAATGGTGGCAGAACGGCTGGGCGGCGATCTGAAAAGGGGAATTCTGGCGGCGGTAGTATTTCCTATATTATTACTGGTGGGGCTGGCATTGGTGAAAATCCTTCCTCAGAAGACCGCAACGATCGATTAGAAGAATTACTATTTAACATAAAAAGACGATAAGTGGCCGTTGCTTCTTAAATAATAGAAGTGGCGGTTGTTTATTTTGCAAAATTCTGTCACAAAAGCGATCCGGGTTTGTCTAAGTAACAGGAGGTTAAAACAATGAATAAAAAACAAATGAAGAATTAGTGGTTTTAATTTAAGATGCCGGCAAGATGATAAAAGCAGCTAAGGCAATCATCCGTTACCGGCTTCGAGGGTTCAAGATTTGCCAGATTCTGAATATGAAATCACAAGAAATTCCCGGCGGAACATGATAAAATGACAGCATAAGAACAGAAAAAATAATCTTGGAATAGTAGAAGGAGAGGGTAAGTATGTTTGATTTGTTATCATTGGGAGAGGTGTTACTGCGTTTGTCACCGCCGGATAATGAGCGGATGGTGCGGGGAGAATCCTTTATGAAGCAGGTGGGCGGTGCCGAGCTTAATGTGGTTTCGGGAGTGGCTTTACTGGGTTTGCGGACCGGAATTATCTCCAAGCTGCCGGACAATCAGATCGGGATATTCGCCAAAAACCGGGTTCGGTTTGCGGGGGTCAGTGATGATTTTCTGGCATATGATCAGGAAAGTGATGCCCGGCTGGGGCTTTATTATTATGAAAACGGAGCTTATCCCAGAAAACCGGGAATTGTTTACGACCGGAAATATTCTTCCATGACCAAAATTGATATCACGGATTTCCCGGAGGAAATGTTTGAAGGAGTCAGATGCTTTCACACCACCGGAATTACCCTGGCTCTGGGAGATCGATGCCGGGAAACGACTATTGCCATGATTAAGAAATTTAAAGAGAAGGGAACCTTGATTTCCTTTGATGTTAATTTCCGGGGGAATCTCTGGACCGGAGCCCAGGCCAAGGCCTGCATCGAAGAGATCCTGCCTTATGTGGACATCTTTTTCTGCTCGGAAGATACTGCCAGACTGACCTTTCTGAAAGAGGGAAGTGTCAGAGAGATTATGAAGGAATTTACACGGGAATATCCCATTTCTATCATAGCGGCCACCCAAAGAGTCGTTCACAGCCCCAAGGCTCATACATTTGGTTCGATAATCTATAATAGCAAAGAAGATACTTTTTACGAAGAGGAGCCATACCGGAATATTGAAGTTGTGGATCGGATCGGAAGCGGAGATGCTTATATCTCCGGGGTGTTGTACGGACTGCTGGCATACGGAATGGATTGCCGGAAAGCACTGGAATTCGGAAATGCTGCGGGTGCTGTAAAAAATACTGTTCCCGGTGATATGCCCTGTTCCGACCGCAATGATATGGAGCGGATTATCAAAGAACATCAAAGCAGCGGCAGACAATCAGAAATGGACAGATAAAATGAAATTACTAAAAACCTCTGAACAAATATTTTTTGTTTGGAGGTTTTCTGTTGAAAATCTTTACCGTATCTTTACCACATTAGTGATATAATGATTGAAACCGGGGAGGCGGTATGGATGATAAAATATCGTATTTTTTTGAGAAATCTTCTCTTAACACTGTCCATAATCGGACTGTCACTGGTACTGAATATTTATTTGGCAAGATTTTTTGATATGCAGGCATTGATCCCAATGATCTTTGTTCTGGTGGTTTTTTTGATTTCACTGGTGACGCAGGGGTATATCTGGGGTGTATTGGCATCCCTGCTCAGTGTGCTGGCGGTAGATTTTGCCTTTACATTTCCCTACTTTAAGTTTACACTTTTTGTACCGGAGAATCTGTTTTCTACGATTGTCATGCTTATTGTTGCGATTGTGACCAGTACCCTGACAACCCAAATCAAACGTCAGGAGCATATCAAAGCCGAAACAGAAAAAGAAAAAGTACGGGCCAATTTATTGCGAGCCATCTCTCATGACCTGCGGACACCCTTGACTTCCATTTACGGCTCCTGTTCGGCCCTGATTGAAAACTATGACGCTTTCAGCAGAGACAAAAAACTTAAACTGCTTCGGGAAATGAGCGACGATTCGGAGTGGCTGATCAGGATGGTGGAGAACTTGTTGTCGGTGACCCGTCTCGACGGTAAAAAGGTGGTTGTAGCCAAGGTTCCCATTGTACTGGAAGAATTGATTGACACTGTTTTGATTAAGTTTAAGAAACGCTTTCCCCATCAAGCGGTGACCATCAGTCTGCCCGAACAATTCATCAGCATACCCATGGATGCTTTGCTGATTGAACAGGTTCTGATCAATTTATTGGAAAATGCAGTGCGTCATGGGAAAGGAATGACTGAGCTGTCTCTGCGGGTCTTTACGTCAGGACGGCAGGCAATTTTTGAAGTTGCGGACAACGGCTGCGGAATCCCCAAACAACAGCTTGAAACGATTTTTACCGGATATCAAACCCGGTCAACGGTTTCTGCCGACAGTAACAAAGGCAACATGGGCATCGGCCTGATGGTATGTGCAACGATTATTAAGGCCCATGGCGGCAGTATTCAGGCGGCTAACCGAACAGGCGGCGGCGCACTGTTCCGTTTTTATCTTGAAATGGAGGAGAGCGAAAATGAGTAATAAATATAAGATTTTGGTTATTGAAGACGAAGCCAATATCCTCAGCTTTGTGGAAGCAATTCTGGAAACCAATGGATATCAGGTTCTGACTGCGGCTGACGGCAGCCAGGGCAGACTTATGTTTTCTTCCCATATACCAGACCTGGTCATCCTGGATCTTGGCCTGCCGGATATGGATGGACTGGAGTTTATCCGAGCTGTCCGGAAAGATACAGCTGCCCCGATCATTGTTCTGTCGGCCCGAACCACTGAAAAGGATAAAATATCAGCCCTGGATCTGGGGGCCAATGATTATGTCACGAAGCCTTTCGGTATCGGTGAATTGCTGGCCCGGGTTCGGGCGGCTTTACGGAACAGTCCCGACATTGGGGGACCGAGAACGATACCGGGCATAAAATTTTCAACTGGCGATTTGATAATTGATTACGAAGGACGTATGGTTATTGCTGCCGGGAACGAAATCAGTCTGACCCAGACAGAGTACAATATCGTTGCGTTACTTTCCCGGCATGTGGGCAAGGTGCTGACGTATAACACCATTATCCGCAGCGTATGGGGAGGGGCTGATCCTGGCAGCATCAAAAAGCTTCAGGTCAATATGGCGAATATCCGTAAAAAACTGGGAACCCAGCCCGGTGAGCAAAAATATATATCCAACGAGCTGGGAGTGGGATACCGGATGCTGGATGACAGTGAATAGAAATGAATATCATCTGAATAAAGATGAAGGAGGACTGATCGTGTTAAAAATCTTTACCAAACAATCACCGGGACGAATTATTGCCCTGGGATTTGCCATAACCATTCTGTTGGGTTCCTTATTGCTGATGCTGCCATGCAGCGTGCAGGAGGGGGTAACCATTCGTTATATCGATGCACTTTATACATCTACCAGTGCAGTCTGTGTTACCGGTCTGATTGCCGTGGATTCCGGTGATACGTTTACCCCTTTGGGGCAGTTTTTTCTGGCCATGCTGATTCAGATCGGAGGGCTTGGCGTTACGGCAGTGGGAGCGGGTATCATTCTTGCCATGGGAAAGAAAGTGAATATGAAAGGGCGGAATATGATTCGGGAAGCGATGAATCTTTATTCCGGACAGGGGATGGTTATTTTCATCAGAAATATATTTATAACCACCGTGACTTTTGAACTGTGTGGCGCAGTACTGAGCTTTATTGTGTTTGTTCAGGACTATCCGCCGCTAAAGGCCATTGGTATCAGCCTGTTTCATTCCGTGGCCGCCTTTAATAACTCCGGCTTTGATATCCTCGGCAATTTTCAAAGCCTGATTCCGTATCAGGACAATGTTTTGCTGAATCTAACCACCTGCGGGCTGTTGTTCTTTGGCGGCATCGGTTTTCTGGTTATCTGTGAGCTGTGGACGAAGCGGCTTAACTGGAAGAAGTTTTCCATGCATACGAAAGTGGTGTTGTCTGTCAGTGTCATCCTGATTGTAGTAGGAACCATACTGATTAAGCTGACAGAGGAGGTCACCTGGCTGGGGGCATTTTTTCATAGTGTGTCGGCAAGGACGGCCGGGTTTTCCACATATTCCCTGGGTGCCTTTTCCAATGCCGGACTGCTGGTACTGACGGTATTGATGTTTATCGGCGCATCACCTGGGTCTACCGGCGGGGGTATTAAGACCAGTACCTTTTTTGTCTTGCTTCAAAGTATTAAAGCTGCGGCAACCAATTCAACCGAAAAAGCATTTCGTTATGCGGTGCCGAAGGATGCCTTCCGGAAGGCGGCGGTGATTACATTACTGGCGGTCTCGGTTGTTATTGTCGGGACATATCTGCTGGTAATTATGGAACCGGAGATATCGATGATGGATGCCTTATTTGAAATTACAAGCGCATTCGGCACAGTGGGTTTGTCCACGGGAATTACACCGGGACTTAGTATTGGCAGTAAACTGCTGTCAATAGTGATTATGTACATCGGACGATTAGGTCCCTTAACCATTGCCACATTGTGGATTTTTACCAGAGGTGAAAGGATTGAATATCCCAAAGGAAATATAGCCATCGGCTAACAGAACAGGAGGAGCGTTTTATGTTTTCTAAAAATGAACAAATATCATACGGCATTGTGGGGCTTGGACGATTTGGATATGCACTTGCCATGGAGCTTGCTGCTTTTGGCGCGGACATACTGGTAGTGGACAAGGATGAGGAAAAAATCCGTGAGCTCAGAGAGTATACCGACAATTCTTTTGTTGTAAAATCACTGGACAAGAAAACCCTTAGCGAAACCGGCATTCAAAATTGTGAAATTGTTGTGGTCTGTATCGGTGAGCATATGGAATCCTCCATTCTGACCACGTTAAATTTGGTCAGTCTGGGAATTCCCACTGTAATTTCAAAGGCAAACAGTGCCGAGCATGGAGAAATTTTAGAAAAACTCGGTGCCGAAGTAGTTTATCCCGAACGGGATATGGGTATCCGGCTGGCCAGGCGTCTGGAAAACAATAAGATGCTGGACTATATCCAGCTCAGCGAGCAGTTCAATATATCCAAGCAGCGAATCCCAGGGAAGTTTATCGGTCAGACCGTACAGGAAGTAGGCATCCGTTCCCGCTTTGGCCTGAATATTATTGCAATTGAAACCGGTATTGGGACGTTTATTGATGATGTCAAACCGGATTATACGTTTAAAAAGGATGATGTTTTGTTCCTCGCCGGAAGCAGGGACAGACTGCGCCGTCTGCCGGAATAGGTTGCGATTACAAAAAAGAATCCGATTGGAAAAACATATTGAAGAAATAATAAGTAAAAACAATTAAAAACCATTGTATAAATTGCAGATTAATGCAATATACAATGGCTTTTATTTTTATCAGCAGTTCTTTTTACATCCCGCTTTGTTTTATCGCTCCTGATATTTAAATAAATTATTAATTTTTACAACTATCAAATGCGGGGTTAAAAGCATAGAAATTCTTAGCATCCAATTTATCCTGAACGATTCGCATTGCTTCACCAAAGAGCAGTTATACAAACAGATGTGAAACACTGATAAAATAAGGATTATTTGATGGTGTGGGTGGTCACTTTCTGAGAAATAATTTATTTATGTTAACTGAAATCTGAAATTTGAGCAATAATTTCTTGTATTAGAAAAGGATTTTGAGTATACTATAATTAAGATAAAAAGAATGAACTGTGATAATTTTATCAATGACTGAAGATGATTTTATAGATCAGACGGATTATATTGCCTTTGATTTAAAATCACCTGAAACTGCTTTAAAAATGGCTAATGGATTTAGAATCTTAGTGTATTTCCGTAAAGCCATGAATTAGATGAACATGATGAACTGGCTAAACTTGGCATAAGGTATAATAAAGATATGAACAGAAGGGAATTGATGTTATGTCACCAGCGATGCAATCTGTCAGAAATTCAAGTGTTAATGATAATATGTATTCAGAAAATGATGCGCTTCGTGCCTTGTATAATGAGTTGGCAAAAGGTGTTCAAAGCATTGGTGAAGTATATACCATAGAAGAAGCGTGGGAGGAAATTGATAAGATATAATTCCCATGGAAAACAAATATTAAAGAAGGGATGTGATATTATGTTTGCAGCAAAACAACAGGCTATTAACATTGAAAATAGTGATGATACTGCAAAACTGGAACTTTATCGGCAAATAGGTGAAGGTTATAAAGCAATGCAGGAAGGACGGGAAGCATCGCTGGATGATGTTATCAAAAAAATTGAACGAAGGAGAGCGGAACGTGGTTAAAATAGTACTAACTGAACCGGCAGAGTATGACCTTCTTGATATTGAATATACGATTCATGTACATCTATGCAATCCGCAGGCATCCATAAGAATTACAAACGGAATTATTGATAAAATCAGATCACTTGAAGATTTTCCTGAAAGTCATCAATATGTAGATGATGATTTACTGAAAAAAATTGGATTACGAATGACATGGTTTGATAATTATAATATTTTTTATTTTTATGATGAAGCTGTAGAAATAGTACATATTATTCGTATTTTATACGATAAAGCTGATTGGAAAAATATATTGAAGAAATAATAAGTAAAAACCATTGTATAAATTGCAGATTAATGCACTATACAATGGTTTTTAATTTTGTCAGCAGTTCTTTTTATATCCCGGTTTTATTTTATGGCTACTGATATTTGAAAAAATTATT
>JAVBUF010000096.1:0-37552 GCA_031555615.1 Lachnospiraceae bacterium
TCTGACGTCTCATTTTCTCGGAAATTGCCAAACCTGCTGCGTCGTCTGCTGCACGGTTAATCTTATAACCGGATGACAGTTTCTCAGTTGATTTAGCCTGTGCCGATGTGGTTACGCCTAACATTCTGTTAGAGTTCATAGCTGTAAGATTGTGTTGTACTACCATATTATATTCCTCCTTGAATATGTTTTTCGCATCCTTGCGATTTTATTAGGTTGTTACAATACATATATCGGACTAATATTTTAAAACTTTAGTACCATTCCTCACTTTTTACAAATAATTACTGCTTTTTATCCATAAATCTTGGCGCCACTGTGGACCCGCTTCCGCTCATACGATTATAGTAATCAAAAGCCGCCTTGGAATTTTGCCTGCCTGTTTGGATTTTTTGCCTGGTATCGGCAAAGTATTTTTCCACTGCCCGCTTATTCCGACTTTCCTGCGCCTGTATGGACACACTGATGTCGGTTATCCGGGAAATGAGCTGCTGCAAGACACCGATCTGCTGTTTGTACTGCTCCCGGTTTTTCAGCAGCTGCTCTTTGATGCGGTCATACAAATTCTCGAATCCCTGATCCAAACGGTTAAGTTCTTCTATCAACTCCCCCTTGCGGTCAAAGCTTTCATCCAATTCTTCCATGACAACATCGTCTTCCTTCAAAATAGCTTCCTGCTTCTTATTTTCAGCTTCGATTTTCTGCAGTACAGCAATTTTTTTGTTCAGACTTTCTTCTAAAATGAGCAGATAATTTTCCATCCTGTTTCCTTTCTTTTAGCTTACTCCGCGTCCGGCTGCCGTTTTCTTCATGACTTCCTTCCAGGTATCCCGCATGGCTCGCAGATGAGAATTCACTTCTTCCAATATTTCTTTATCCTTCTTCATATTGGCTTCTACAATACGTTCCTGGAGATAAATATATACCCGGTCAAAGTCCTCCGCTACCGGATATTTCATATCCAGCGTAGCTCTGAAGTTATCCACGATCCTTTGCACCCTGATAATATTGGCGTGAGCCTTCGGTATGTCTTTCTGTTCGATTGCCAGAATTGCAACGTTACAGAATTTGATAGCCCCCTCATAGAGCATTAAAGTAAGTTCAGCCGGCGAAGCGGTCATAATCCTACTGTTATTATACTGTGCATAAGCATTCATCATAGCCATAGCAGCACCTCATCCTTGAATTTTTTTACTTTTCGTTGTTTATCATCCGCCCAGCAATCCCGAAATCGCACTTTGACTGGACTGCATCTTAGCCAGTGCGGTCTCCATTGCGGCAAATTGTCTGTAATACTTATCTTCCATCGCCGTTACTTTGGCTTCCTGCTTGGCGATCTTCTTGGTATATTCATCATAATCGGATTTCATCCGCTTATCATTATAGAGACTGTTCCGGCCGGTATCATCATTACTTTCCATGAAAATCTTATTCATGGAATCATAAAGATTCTTGGTCAAGCCGCTGAAAAACGCTGTGACGGTGGAGGGATCGGAAGCAATCATACCCTTTAACATATCCGCCTTATCATTAGGTACTTGGGTATCCTCCTCATCACCATAAATATGGTAGGCATTCTTTTCATTATCTGCTGCCGTAAAATAACTCAATGTCTCAATCCCAAAACTGGAAAGATACATTTTCTTACCGTTAACCGTAACACCATCCATCATGACCGACTTCATAGTGTTGGAAACCTTGCTTAGTGAGCTGTCCCGGCGCAGAAGGGAATCCTTAATCTTGCTTTCCCATTTTTCAATGTCCGTGTCAGTCATGGCTTCTTTTTCTTCATCAGTCAAAGGTTTATAGTCTTTGGCCGAAGCAGCATTGTAAAGCTTATCCATTTCATTAATCAAGACATTATACTCTTTGATAAAACTCTTGATCATGTCATAGATACCGTCGGTATCATCCTGGGTGGTCATACTGATCTTTTCATCCCCGGTCTCCTGGTTTGCCGTAATGGTCAGACCATTGATACTAAAAGTATTACTGGTGGAGGTGAACTCTGCACCGTTCAGTATGATTTTCGCATCCTGTCCAAGGATTCTGGTTGCACCGTCGGAATATTCACCGGCCTCACCGGCTACTACCTTTTGGGCATATGCTATGCGCGCATCTACATCGGCTTTTACACTTTGATAAATTGTAGTATCGTCGTCGGCCAGCTTCTGATTTTCTGCTGCTTTTTGCACCTCCCACTGAGCACTTTGTTCCAAACCGGACTGCAGTGCACCAATGGTATCATACTCGGCATCCAGCTCGGCCAGTGCCTGAAGACGGGCTGCTTTTCCTTCTTCCGTTTCATTTTCATCTTCAGCATTCAGTATGTTCCGCTGATTGACGATTTCCTCTTTGCGGGCCGCAAGATCCGTACTGTCATTATAGTTGTACTTTTCATAAACATTGGACTTAAATTCGTCAAATTTGTCGATCTTTTCTTCCAGACCCTTAACTGTGGCTTGCACTGCCTCTTTTTTCTTATTTACTTCAGTATCGATCCAGGACGCAATATCACCTTCCGTCATACTGGCAATTTTCTGATACTGTTTCGTGGCCTGACTTACTTCACCTTCTTTATCCTTGTAGTTGATGCCCAGCTTGGTTAATGCCTTAAATCCATTTTCATCATTTGCCGTCAGAGCGAAATCCGCATCTTCGCCGTTAGCCTTTGCGCTGATAAAAAACCGTTGATTAACCGTATCAAAATTGGCATTCACCCCGGCATTCTTAAGCTGCTTAACGACATCGGAAATCTTTGATTCACCGGTTAAGTTGATTTCTGTGGCTTTTCCTCCCACAGTCACCGAAAAACTGAGACTTTCGTCTGCTCCGATTCCTGTCACATCGCTTAATTTACTTTCTTCACTATAGGCACCGGTTCTGCTGAGCTGTGCACCGGTGAGATATCCGGGTTTGGCCAGCTGTTTTACCTGCAGCTCATGTGTACCGTTAACTGCCTTTTCCCCGGTTACCACACTGACTGCGGAGCTGTTGGATACCTTGGTGGTTTTTTTAGAGTATGCATCGGTAAAACGCATTTTATTGAGAGCTCCGTCAAACAGCTTTAATGCTTTAGTATTCAGTTCTTTCCATGCATCCTGTTTCCATTGTAAAGCTGTCTGGTCTTTCTTAATGGTATCCACCTTGGTTTTTTGTACTTTTACTAATTCTGCAATAATACTTTCGGTATCTAATCCGGAATTCATTCCGGTAATTCGCATTGCCATACTTTTCCTCCTATCGCTTTTCGTCTACCAGGAGACCGGCCAGTTCCCACGCCTTGGCAATCATATCCAGGGTTTTTTCCGGCGGAAGTTCTTTGATGACTTCCTTGGTGTCCTTGTCAACAATTTTAATCGTTACCCGATTGGTTTTTTCATGAATACCGAACACCGCTTCCGAATGTGCCATGTTCTTGTTCAATCGTTCAACCGCTTTTCTGATTTGCTCGTGACTGGCCTGATGGCCGTCCTGTTCCTTTTCCTGCTCGCCGGAACTTCCGTGTTCCTCTTTGTTTTCAATCTGGGCAACGGATACCGTAGTGGCATCTACATTCGCTGCCTGCTCCGGGGTAGGGTTTTCGTTACTTTCTACTACCGGCTGGGACGCAGTCTGTTTCTGAACGGGCTGTGCCTGAAATGTCATTACGCTTCCTAATGGTTCTATTGCCATAGCAATCACCTCCATGTGAAATTAATTAAAAAGTTACTTCGAGTCTTAACGTCTTCTAGAATTTATATCGGTAAAAATCCGAGAATGTTTAGAGGAAAAATAATTTTTTTTATAAAATCAGGGCCGGATTCCCATCCTGCCCTGCCATTCTTAGTTATGTTAACCAAACAGCTTCTTGAGTGCATCCATTCCTTCCGCACTGATCGATTCCTGATTGGCATTCTGAATCTCGATATAGACTTCCTTTCGGTACACCGGTATTTCTTTAGGTGCGCTAATGCCGATCTTTACCTGTTCACCTTTGATTTCCAATACTGTTATCTCAATATTATTATTAATCATAATGGCTTCGTTCTTTTTTCTGGATAAAGCTAACATTTACTCACCTTCTTTCTTCTTATTTAAGATGTCATAAATTGGAAACTTTATCTCATACTGCTTATCTTCCAAAATAACCTGACATGCCTTCCGGGTTACTGCATTGATTACAATAGGTCCCTTTAAGTTAACCGACATCTTCTGGATATCCTTGGGCACAGTGAGGGTGACCAGGATCAGCATCTCACCTTCCACAAGATTACCGATAGGCACAAAAACTTCATCATCAATGACCGGATTGTAGTCCGGGCAAACGATCAGCGGATCCATTACCGGCATGGCAAAGGCCGGCTCCTGTACAGACTGCAGCCAATGAACATTGCCGCTGCCTTTTTCGTCATCATGGACAAGAGCAAAATCAGTCAACTCCGGAAATCCGATAATTCCTCCCGGAAACCGAATGACTTTGTCATCATCGACTTCAATTTCATCAAAGTTCTTAGTTAATATTCTCATCTTTATCCTCCGCTTAAATATAGTTCATCAATGATGTCTTCATAATTTTACCGGTAGCCATCAATGCTGCTTCGTACGACAGTTCCGTACTGGTTAACTGGATTACCGTTTCGGTAATATCGATATCCTCATTTTCCGATTGCAGGGTCTGAAAAGTGGTCTTCTGGGACAACAGCCGATTACTGATCAAATCCAGCCGGGCGCTTCTGGTTCCGTTATCCGTAACTGCCACATTGATATCATCCAGGGCTTTTTGCATAACCGTAATGGAATTTCCAAACATCGTATGAACACTTTCACGGATATTGCTATAGGCCTTATTGGCTGCATCCAGCTGCAGTTTAATCTGGGTATGTTCGGCGGTACCTTCGGAATAATTGTTCATCAGTTCTTTCAGATCATTTACGGTAGCTTCTATCGCCACCAGATTCGTTACCGCCCGTTCCAGGTCGTCTACATTCCGGTCCATGGTATGGGTAAATACTTCATCGGCGTTAGTGTTAATACAAATCCGCTGATTATATCCTACATCATATTCGATTTTTTGTCTATCGGGATCATTGCCCAGGTAATCTTGATTATAACTAATCGGCGGAGAAGATGTACCATCTGCTTTGACTTCCGTCATTGTACAGGCAAAGTAATGTTCCGGCCGCAGGTCGTCTTTTTGCCATTCATCCTTATTGTAGGTAACTCTGATCTCGGTTCCGGCATCTACGGCATCCTTCAGATCATCAAAAACATCATCAGTAAACAGAATCTCACCGGTTTCCGGAATATAGATTGCCTTGCCTGTACCGGTGTCATTAATATTTCTATTCAGTGCTTCCTGATAGGGGTCCCTGGGAGTTGCCGTTAATGACATAACCTCAACACCAATGGTCTGATTAACACCGTTGGCATCCGTATACTCAATAGTGGGTGCTGTACTGGAGGTCAGGTCATAAGCCAATCGCAGGCGGTGAATATCGCCGTTAATAACCTTATTTTCTACGACATCCTTTCTGCCCGCATCATTATAGTTACCTTTGTTCAACCCTTCCAAATATCCCATGTCTGTATAATTAATAGAGTCAAAATCAGTAATATTAAGCTGTTCGGTTATAGAATAGGACAGGTCTTTGTCTTCCACTTCACTGGTAAAGCTCAGGGTGGTATCGGTGCGGTACCCGGTAAAGATATACCGGCCGGCATAATCTACATTGGCAGTTGCGTACACCTCATCCCGCAGGGATTTTATCTGTTCCATAATAATCGACAAATCCGTACCGCCAAGGTCCTTGTTAGCGCCTTTTTCCACCTGCTTGATCATGCTGGTAATAACTTCCGACGCCGTGCTTAATGCATCACCGGTAACGTTCAGCCATGCATCGGCATCCTTTGCATTACGGTCTTTATATTGGGTCAATTCCGAGACACTGGTCCGAAGGCGCAGGGCACGAATAGCCACAATGGGATCATCGGAAGGTCTGGTCAGTTTCTTCTGGGTGGCCATCTGGGTACTCAGCTTATCCTGCAGAATCTTATTATTATTGATATTATATAAGGAATTGTTCTGCATAATCTTATTGGTCATTCTCATATTGCAGTTCCCACCTTTCTACTTATTGTCATTAACCGTTAAACTCCCGTCTGCAGAATTAACCGGTCATATATTTCTGTCAGGGTCTGTATCATTTTTGATGCAAGAGTATAAGAATTCTGGTATTTCACCAGATTAACCGCTTCTTCATCTTCATCTACACCGGAGATGGAGCTCCGCTGATTATCAATAGTAGTCGATAATCCTTTGTAGGTTCCATAAAAGGTGTTGGCATTGCTGGCATTTAATGCCACATCACCCAGGATCAATTCCAGAAAGTCTTTCGCCGTACCATTACGAAAACTGAACATCTCTTTACTGTTAAGCAGCGTCAGCATCAGTTTCACCTGTTCACAATTTTCCACGCCTATTTCAGCGGTACTTTTGCTTCCCAACCGGTCTGCATTGCCAAGCAGCTCCGCTAATACGGTGATGTTTCCGGCTGTCAGTTCATATAAACCATTTCCCACAGCCGCATCCAGATCACCTTCCGCATACTGCCCGCCGGTGGTTATTTCACCGGTAAACATAATGCATCCCGCTTTGCCGTTGACATCAAATCCGTCGGTAAAAATATCGTTTACTTTCTCGGCGAATCCCCTGATCCAGGCATTCATCTGGGTCATATAGTAAGGGATACCCTGGTATTTTACGGCTTCACCGATGTCCGCTTCTTTTCCCACCTTGGCGCTGTTGATGATTTCATCGCATTTCTCATTATCCATTATAAAGGTGTATTCCTGCCTGGCTTCATTATATTCCCAGCTGGAATAATAGTAGACCTGACTGCCGATTGTAACCCGTCCGCCGGTATCAGACAATCCGCAAAGCTTCATGTCGGTAAGATGGTCTTTGGATACGGCTACGGTTACGGTGGAAGTGTTTTGTCCGTTCACAACAGTGGTTCCGATTTCTCTTACTTTACCAGTAAAGTAAGCACCGTTGTTACCATCCCGCATCTGCACCAGGCCCTTCAGTTTACCGCTGATGGCTGAACTGCTCAGACCGAAATCATTGCCGTTGCTCCACTTCACATCATATAAACCGTCAATATCCGTCTGATTCACTTTTTCATAGCTTTTTCTGGCCGTACAGACCAGCTTGTTATAGTCACCGCCGCTGGTCAGCAGCTGTCCGCCGGCAATCTTCACCACATAGTTAGTTCCGCCGGTAAGTCTGGTGGGATCGTTGACATCATAGATGGGCATTTCGTCTATCTGTACATCCACCAGCAGGGAAAGTTCGTCTACCAACTTTTCTCTCTGGTCACGCAGTTCATTAGCCTTAGAACCGGACATTTCGATAACATTAATCTGCTTATTCAAAATGGCAAGCTTCTCGGCAATGGAGTTGATCTGATCTACTGTTTGTTTAATTTCCAGGTTTACATCATTTTGCATTTCCTGAAGATTGCCATACATATTGTTAAAATAGTCCGTCATTGCTTTGATGGTTGAAATAAAATCTGTCTTAGTAGTTGTGCTGCTGGCACTGGTGGTCAGGGTTTGAAGCCCACTGCTGATATTTTGAAAAAGGGTCGTAAAACCGGACGTAGTATCATCATCAAAATAGTCTTCCAGGGTCTGCATATAATATTGCTGCACTTCGTAGTTCCCCAGGCTGGCATTGTTGTTCCAGTATTTCGCATCATAAAAATGATCTCTTACCCGTTCAATCGCGATAGTATCCACACCGGCACCGGCACAGCCATAGGTGGTAAAGGTACGCAGCGCATCATTGGCTTCCTGGGTTACCTGCTGGCGACTGTATCCCGGTGTCTGGGAATTGGCAATATTATTGGCCGTTGTATTAAGAGCTGCATTGGAAGCACGAAGACCGCTTCCGGCAATATATAATCCAAAAAATTGTGAGGGCATTGTGCTTCACTCCTTTCTTGTGTGAATGTTCATTCACAATGTGAATATTTATTCACATTTTAACCGCGTCCTAAAGTATTGATAATATGCTCCAGCATTTCGCTGATTACATTAATGTACCGGCTGGATGCGTTGTAAGCATTTTGAAACATAACCATATTACTCAATTCTTCATCAGTAGCCACACCGATCACCTGATCTCTTGCCGCCTCTGTTTCGCTTACTGTCAATGCCTGATTATCGCTGATTTCTCTTGCCACTGATGCCGTATTGGCCACCTGGGAAACCAGGCTGTCGTAATATCCCGCCAGATTTACTTTGGTTTCGGTATTGGGATTCAGGGTATAATTTTTTTCATCAAACAGGGCCTTTAGCTTTGCCGTAATTTCATAATCGGCTTTGCCGTCGGCTTTTCTAAAACCTAATAAAGTCGGTGCCTGACGGAGTTCATCATTAATAATGATATTATTCAGTGAATACTCGCCATCGGGAGAAATTTTATTAAATACCTGCAGGGGTTCTCCATCACTGTCACGGAGATAGGTGGAATCCGGATAAGGTCCGGCCGCCTCTGCCGCATCTTTCAGCACACCATTAATGGCGGTCGTTACCAAATGAACCAGCTGATCAAATTCTGCCTGAACATTCATCAATACTGATTGGGAGATATTCTGATCATAATGTTCGGCATTTTCCAAATCCTGATAGGTTCCATGGTGGTCGCCTCTTGCCAGTAACTTGGATTTCAGTCCGCCGATATCGGTATTCATCTCCGATTTTATTTCCTGATCTAAGTTAAATACGGATGCACTTTCGATATCCACCTGCTCATCGCCATTTGCATCGGTATAGTAGGTTGCAAGTTGTTTCCAGTAAGGTGTATAGAAACCGGTAACCGGATCCGGATACAAACTGATTTCATTTACAGAATCAGTTTTAACAAAATCATTTCCTTCGAGTTTAACAGTAATATTGCCAAACACATCGGTACTGCAGGAAATATCGGCCAGACCGCTCAGTTCATCCAGCAGCAGATTCCTCTGGTCACGTAAATCATTAGCATGTTCGGTTCCGCCGGATTCAATCCGCTGGATTCTCTGGTTAAGATCATTTATCTTATGACCGATATCATTGATTCTGTCCACATCGGTCTTAATACTCGCATTTAAGTTATACTGATAATCTACCAATCCTTTATAAACAGAATCTGCACGTGTCAAAAACTCATAACAGCGTTGAACAAAAACACTTTGGTTGGCAGCCTGATCCGGTACATTGGCCAGATCCTGCACTGATTTCCAAAGGTTGTTAAAGGATTGCTGAAAAGACTCACCATCCAGTTCCTGAAGAAGATCTTCAACCTCTTCCAAAGTTTCGGCAGAAACTTCATAAAAGGCACTTCTCCCGGACTCCCGACGATAAGTTTTATCCAAAAAATAATCTCTTGCTGTTTTGGTTTCGGTGTAAACAACACCAAGACCGAGCTGCTGGTACGCAACCGCAGACCCGCTTTTCGATATGGTATTATACATGCTGGCACTCTGCTGCACCATTTGCCTGGTGTAGCCTTTAGTGTCCACATTAGACATATTATGCGCTGTGGTATTCAGCGCATTCTGACTTGTTTGTAATCCTGATGCTCCTAAGTATAAGCTTCCCATCAATGGCATAATATCACCTCATCAATCAAAAAGGGTTACTGCTTGGCATCGAATCCTTTGGCGCTTACACCGATAGAATTACCGGTGCTATACGCTCCCCGATTATAGTTGGCTGTTTCCGGCGCTGCCTTCATAGCCTGTAATATATTCATGTCAAATTCCACCATCTCCAATGCGCTTTCAATCAATTCACCGTTCTGCTCATTGATTTTCACTACATTTGCGACTGCTGTCTGCAATCTGTCATGAACCGCTGCCAGCTTTTGCTGTTCTGACGGCCGGGTTTCCAAAAATCGAATGATAGCCGTCAGTTTTAAATCCTTAACATCCTTGTTGATTACGTCGGCAATATCTTTCAAGGTACTCTCCATCGTATGTTCTAACCGATTGATCTTGCTTACAACGCTTTGCTCCTCATCCGTGATCTGAGCCAATTGATTCAAATCACCGGCAACAATCACCGGTGTTTTCTTCATGGATAGTCCCAGCAAGTTTTCATATTCCAAACTGATATCTTCTAAAACAACAATCAGATTTTCAATTAAACTTGCCACGGGATTACCTCATTTCTGCATATTTTTCTACTAATTTGTCAGCAAAGCTCTCTGCACTTACCTCATAGTTTCCGTTTTTAATACGTTCTTTGAGAGATGCCACAACATCTTCCCTGACGTCGCTGGCATTTGCCACAGCCTGTTTTGCCGTAGATATATCTTTTCCAATACTGGAAATCTGTAATTTGTCGGTCTTGGATACTTTTGCCACATTATCCGTCTTACCGGTATAAGTAGATTTGTATGCCTGCTGCACTTGTGTATAAGCCTCTATACGCATAATTGACTCCTCTCTCCATCCGTGGATTATAATGATCTACATTTAATATCGGATATTTTCCGAAAGACTTTAGGGTTTTTGCAAAATAATATGAATTATTTTCCTGTTTCATCCCAACGGGCTTTCCTTAATTGAACCAAAAGTTATTTCATCTAAATCATCGGCTGTTTCAGTCTCTTTACTTAGCTTTTCCAAAAACTTTTATAAAATCCCCTTATAAATCTCTGGTCACATTCTTTAGCCACTTGTAACTTCGATATCGGATAGCAGTAATGGGAAACTTCACCAGTTCATCGCCCATCAAAATGATATACACCACCGGAACACTGAATTTAAAAACAAACGCCGCCAGAAATCCCAATAGAATAGAGCATCCCCACATGGTTGCAACATCCATGATCAAGCCAAATTTTGTGTCCCCGCCGGAACGAAAAATGCCGACGATCATCGTGGTATTGAAGGCCTGAGCCACTACGAAGTATGACATTACCAGGAACATTATCTGCAAATACCCTTTGGCTTCCACACTCAATGACAAGACTGCCGTGGCAATCGGTGATGCTGCCAAAATCAGCAAACCGCCTGCTGCACCCAGAATCAGGCTGAGCTTAATAAATTTTCCTGCATAGGCTTTTGCCACTTCCAGTTTGTGTTCTCCGATTGTTTTACCTAAATAGATGGCAGTCGCATTGGCCATCCCGAAGGCCACCACCGTTGCCAGCTGCCTGGCTACCTGGGCAACCGAATTTGCTGCCACTGCCGCACTTCCCATATGTCCCAGGATGGCCGTATTGGCCGAAGTTCCCAAGCCCCACATAGCTTCATTCAGAACCACCGGGAGCGCATATTTTATGAAATCCTTTAATAACACTTTATCTGATTTCCAGAAATAGGCGAAACGGAATTTTATATCCTTATTTTTAAATCTGGCATAGCACAGTACCAGTATCAACTCCAGGATTCTTGAAATCAATGTTGCGATTGCGGCACCTGTTATCCCCAGTGCCGGGAATCCGAGAAAACCAAATATCAGTATCAAGTTCAAAGTCACATTACAAATCAGCGACATAAAATATACGATTGTTGCTACTACTACCCGTTCAATACTCCTCATCACAAACAGGTAAGTCTGGGTAATACCAATCAACAGATATGAAAATGCAACAATCCGAAGATACCGGACACCTTCGGAGATTACCTCCGGGTCACCGGTAAAGATCTTCATCAATAATTCCGGAACACCTAGTGCTGCAATTGTGAATACTGCCGTTACTCCAACCGCCGCCTTAATGCCCAGCGCCAGAATCTTTTCAATTGCTTTTTTATCGCCCTTTCCCCAGTATTGTGCCGTCAGTACTGTTGCGCCCGAGGCCAGCCCAAACAAAAACAATGTCATGATATATTGAATCTGGCCGGCCAATGAAGCTCCGGACAGCACTTTCTCTCCGACTCTTCCCAGCATTATTACATCTGCCGCGGTAACTCCGACATTGATCAGGTTCTGCAGCGCCATTGGAATGACAAGTGCAAATACGCTCTTGTAAAAGTTTCCCCAGTTGATTCCCAGATTATCAGTCTTTTCTTTTTTCAGCATATCCTTATCCTCGTTTTGATTGCAGTAAATATTGATACTTCCGCATCTGTCCCAGAATAATATCTGTAACTCTGTCCTTTATCCCGCGCGGATAATATTTCTCATTTTCCAAAATCCTGCTTACATCCTTTTCCCCAAAATCAAACTTTATCTGCTGTCCATAAAGCTGTTCCGCAATCTCCATCTGCTCTTCAAAATCCTGACAAAAGGTTTTAGCCTTTACTTTCCCTACCAAATCGCCTGTGTTCTCTCCCAGGGGATAGTCCATAGTTATATCGGAGAGTAAGGCGGCGCCATTATCAAAAATCGGGCAATAGTTATAATTTCCCATTCCGTCCATCAATACGGCAATATTATGGGTATGGCGGTCTTCATTTAAAAAAAATGCATCTATTGCCAATAACTTGCTCATATACCCGCCAAAATCCTCCAATCCGGTGATTCGTTCGGTTTGCTCCACCAAAAATCGGATTCGGTTTTCATGATTTCTCATTGCATAAAGGCTCTTGTACAGGCTTTCATTATAGTAATTTTGGAACAACCGTTCCAGAGTAATCAGCTGCCAGCCTGATTGTAAAAAAGTCTTGCTGCTGCATCCTATATAGATCAGATTGCCGTATCGTATCTGTTCGGTTTCATACAGAACATATTCTTGCGCATTTAATGTGGAAAGCCCCAGTAAATTTGAAATTACGTATTCCGCCAATCCCTCATATCCGGCATAATCCGCCTTGTACCAGGTATCACCATCAAACCACTTTAATTGATTTCCCTTAGAAGAATGCCTGTTTTCTGTTCTGATATCCTGTTTAAATAGTTCAACCACAGTTATTTTCTACCTCTCTATTCGAATCCAAAAATCGTCCTCAGCCATTCTTCCCTGTGTCTTTTCAATAATCAGCATAGGGTCATAAAAGGGCAAATCCAAATCTTTCAGAATCAGCTTCATCTTATCCCGACTCCCGGGAAAGCACCGTGACGCCACAAATTCCTCATATTGTTCAAAGGTGGGTCTTTCCTCCCGTCCGAAGGATCGGAACATATAATGATTGGTATAATTGTGTACCGCAATTTTACGTTCCCGCTCATCCACATCAATGATGGTACAGAGATCATTCTTATGCATATAACAAAGCCGCAGGGGATAGATCTTTTCCGGAATCCGGAGCTGCTCCGGCACTTGCGGATATTGGCTGAATACTTTTACCAAAGTGACGACCGGGCCGGTGATGGGTTCCGCACTGCTTTCCCAGCGCTCAATGGTTTTCTTGGAAACATGTGCTATCTGAGCAAACTCTGCCTGGGTTAACTTTAGTTTTCTGCGAATAAGTTTGATATCTTCGCCAGTCAAGCTGTCAGGGACTGCAAATAATTTTTTCTCCAAAATGCTCACTTCCTTCGGCAATTATTCCTTTTCCTATAATGATACCCTTGTTTCGGGGGTTAGTCAATAATCTTTTATTCTCATTTTGAGGGTTTCGATATGTTGGGGCAAAAAAGCAGAGAATCTCGATATTAATGTAATCCTCTGCTTTCTCATTATTTTTTTATATAGTTCAGTATGAGTATTATTTAAATCCTTGTGCCGCCCGCTGCTCATCAATCTTTTTTTGTAATGCAAGCCCTTGACTTTGTATTTCGGACGGTACCGGACCGATACCCGGTGCTATATTACCCAGATAGTATCGCCAGTCGCTCAAATTATCAATAATATAGATCAAGGCGCAGTTTTTACATAGCACCCTGCCTGAGCCTGTGACAAAAATCGGTTGCAGCCACTCGTGCTCAAGTTCATGATAGTCATTTCGATGGCAATAGCTTGAAGTATCATCTCGAGCATTCTCGTGATAATACATAAACAGGTCCAGGAAGAAAGGTTTTACCAGTTCTATTTCTTCTTTTGAAAGACCGTTTACTCCTTTTTCATCGATATGCTGCCAAATAATTTCTTTAATTTGTTCACGGGTAAACTGTAGATGACTCATCATTGTCCCTCCTACCTTATTTCATTCATATTAATGAAAAACAATATAACAATCGGGCAATGCCGCTTCAATATTTTCAATTTCCTCTTTGGTAAAAAAATTTTCTCGCAAATACAGGGATTTCAAGTTGGTTAATGCTGTAAGCTCTTCAACATTTTTGATATTGTTTCCCAGTAGCGACAAACTTGTCAGATTGTTCAATCCCGCAAGCGGGCCTATATCTGTTATATGATTGCCCGTTAACCCTAAATCTGTTAAATCTGTTAATTCGCTAAGCACTTGTATGTCTACGATATCATTAAGCTGTAAATCTAATGATATCAGGTTTGCCAATCCTTTAAGGGCTTGAATTTCACTGATTTTATTATCCTGCAAACTTAATGATGCCAGATTTGTCAATCCTTCAAGAGTTTGGATTTCACTAATATTATTATTCGACAAATC
The DNA here is from genome assembly GCA_031555615.1 of Lachnospiraceae bacterium. Lineage (GTDB taxonomy): Bacteria > Bacillota > Clostridia > Lachnospirales > Lachnospiraceae > UBA935. The sequence continues at coordinate 14,487 of JAVBUF010000096.1, forward strand.
TAACGATTCCAAGTTCTTCAGTCCTGCAAGTGCTTGAATTTCACTGATATTATTACTCGACAAATCTAGTGATTCCAGATTCGTCAATCTTTCAAGGACTTGGATTTCACTGATTTTATTATGCGATAGGCCTAACGATGTCAGGTTTGTTAAGTTTGCGATTATCGTAATATCAGTAATCTGGTTATCATCCAAATAGAGCTTTTGTAAATTTTTTATTTTTGAAAGTGGTTCAACGTCAGCATCCGTCAGATTTTTACAGGTTAAATCAAGTTCTGTAAGTGATGTACTGTACTCTTCTCCCTTTATGGTAATTGTTTCATCCTCCTGAAAAGGAGTTGCTATAGCTTCTGAAGCGGCGGCCGATACATCTTTAGTCGGCTCTGCTGCCTGCTCCGCCATTTCCTTATTTTTTCCAGTTTCATTTTCTTTACCCGAACAAGCGGAAAGCATAACCAACGCAATTGTCAGAGTGGTAAATAAAAATAACTGCATTTGCTTCTGTCTCATAAAACATCATCTCCTGTAATGGTTTATTCTGCTTTCTCAATAATGACAAGAAAAGCATATCATCCCCAAAAACAAAAAAGGTGTGCACATTGCACACACCTGTAAAAATGTTTCCTATTCTTCTATTATGATATCCAGGTCAGTCCGGGAAAGGGTAAACAAATACTCCTCCATATCTTTACTTATGCGAATTTCTTTCAGATTTGGCAAACCATCCAGCGGGGAAAAATCGCGGATAGCTGTATCAACAACTAACAGGGATTCAAGGTTTACATAATTCTCTATCCCGGCAAGGCTTGAAACTTGAGTACGATGAATGCCCAGGCTTCTTAACTCGGGCATGGCACCGCCGAGTTGGGAAAGATTACTCAGGGAATTGTTGCCAATATCCAGAAACCGCAAAGATTTCATTTTTTGAAAAGACGAAAAATCTTCAATAGGATTGTCAAAAAGCTGAAGGACTTTCAATCTTGGCAAATCGGTTAATGGCGCAGCACTTAATATATTACATTGTTTTGCCTCCAAATGGTTCAGCCGGACCAAATCTTCAAGAGGTGATAAATCCGCCAGCGGCTGGGCAAAAAGATAAAGCTGTTCCAGGTTTTCCATTGTCCTTAAGTCATCAAGGCTTTCCAGCGTTCCATAAGATAAGTTTTCCTCATAAAAAGTCTTACTGATCAGATCCCACTCCACATCTGAAGAAGCGACCTGATCTCCGACGATATAGATAGCTTTGACATTCCGTAGTTCATCATAAGTGACCGGCTGGGAATCGTCTTTTTGCAATACCAGGCGAACTGCTTTTTCTACCAGAGGCTCGGTAAAGACCACAATATTCTCATTTGTGGTTTCCGGCGATTGGAAATGCAGCAAATCGGTATATCGGCCAACTGCAAAACCGGCAGCAAAAAATATCCCGGCAAAAAGGATTGTAACGGCAGCATAAGATATTTTTTGTTTAACATGTCGTTTATGTTTTAATAACGCTTTTTTTAGCACCACAGCATTTTGGAAACGATTTTCGGGAGAAAATGCCGTACATTTATCGGCAATTTTCTGTAAGGCTTTATTCCCTTTCCACTTGGACTCCGTATCGCCGGAAAGTAAATAACGGAAAACCATACCAAGTGCATAAATATCGGCACGGCAATCGGTCTGTGCAAAGCCGTATTGCTCCGGCGGTGCAAACTTCTGGGTACCGAAAAAGCAAGTATCGGTTTCCGCACCCTCGGTATATTTTCTGGAAATTCCGAAATCAATCAGGGTAATCTTATTATCGATTGGATTAATAATAATGTTGGAAGGCTTAATATCACGATGAATAATCGGCTCCGGCTGTGTATGTAAGTAACTTAATATATCACAAAGCTCCATTATAATATTAATCGACTGCGCTTCACTTACGGGATTATCCAGCAGGTATTCATCCAACGGAACCCCTTCGATAAATTCGCGCAATATATAGAATTGATCTTCTTTTTCGATTCTGCCTTCAAATTTCGGCAAGCCTTCATGTTCCAGCCCCTGTAAAAGCTCCGCTTCATCGACGGGAGGTGCATCTTCCGATTTTTTATAACTCTTTAAAACAAAACGTTTACCGCTGTTCTTTTCCGACAAAAGATAGGTTTCACTGTAATCATTTACTGCAAAACATTCTATGATATCAAAGCGATCGGCTATTTCCAATGGCATGACAGGGTCACTGTAATTTTTCATGATATCCATATCATTCATCCTTTCCCAGAAGAGGTAAGGATAAATCATAAAGAATCTCCTGCACGTTTTCTATTTTCATCCCATTCTCAATTGCATAAATAATAACCGCATCTCTTTTTATTTTCGGATAAAGCGGGCTTTTTCGAGATACCTTTAGCAATTCCTGAACTTCACTGTAATTCATTCCAAAACCAAACGCAAGTTGTATCACTTTGTCACGGGAAGGTTTGCGCCTGCCATTAAACAACTGATGACCATATGTGCGTTCTATCCCTGATTTATTGATAACACGCTCCGGTATCTCCTCTCTGTCGCCGCATATGTTTAAAAGATAAACATGAAAAGGAACAGGTGCCATTTGCTCCTCATAATGTTTAATAAATCGGCTTATATTGGATGTTTTGAAAAGCCTTTGCAGCAATGTATCCGTTGGTATTTTTTTACCCCGCATAAGTATGTTCCTCTTTCGTAATTCAGTGAAATGACGGCACTACCTTAGCGACATTATAAACGTAAAAAAATGTTTAATCAAGTAATTTAATATCTGCGTATCGGCGTTTTAAGATAATATTCCGGATCCATATGGATGCCCCGATTAAAGATATGCCAATGAAAAATAAGACCTCTTTGCCTTTCATTGTGCCGTTTCTCATCATGGAAAACATGGTAAAAGAGCCCAGGCTTCCCATCAAATCCAGAATAAAGTACAGTATCGGAACCATATAGCCGATTATCGCGTTTCTGCTTATGGCAGCGGCCAGAATACCCAAACTGCCAAGGAATACTGCGGTTGCAAAAGAGGCCCCTGCGTGAGCAAGGGAAACCTCGGATTCAAAAAACAACAGCAGCAGGACAAAGCCGCTGATAAACACAAACATGAACACCACTGCTATGATGATGCGTATGCCGCAGATCAAAAGATAGGGCGTTTTTCGAGCGGCAACCGTATCCAAAATGCCGCGGTCTTGTTCAAAAGAATAAATCGGGGTCATAAAAATCACCCCCATAAACGGCAGGGCAAGCTCAAGTGGGTATGCTGCAGTCATTGCGTCAAGAGCAGTTATTCCGAATAATACCGGCGTAAATAGGATTAAACAAAAGGCTGCAGCTATATGCCACAGGAAATTAAACCGCAGATTATATTTTGCTATGCTTAAATACAGGGACATACAGTACCCCCCTTCTTTTGATACTGTAAATCAATACTGTCAAAACAACCAGTAAAACTGCTATCATCGCCATCCAGATTCTGTTTTGAATGAGATTTGGCAGGTAATCCATGTAGGCCGAGGTTTGCCCCAGTGCATTGTGCCGCGGAATGAGCTGCAAAGACCGGACACCGATAAAGGAATAGGTGCCGTTCCCGCCGATGGTATCCGTAAACCACCAGACAAGCTGAGCGGCAATCGCAACCGGCGTATTGGTCAGTGTAGTCAAAAACAACCCTACCGCGGTGGCGGCCATAGCTGTGGGCAGCAGCCAAAAAAGCGCATACTTAAAATAAGCCAATAGATCAATATTTCCCAAGCCATAATCCGCCATGTGAATGACGGTTAAAACCCCACACATCATGAGTACAGGAATCATAACTGCTGTGAGCAATGACAGAAAACGTGCCAAAATAAAATGCACTGACGAAATCCGGCGGGTATGAAGCAAGGGCGCAATGTTTTTACGGTCACCCAGACACAGAAACACAGCGGGAAATACCGGCACCAATCCAAGGATGATCCCCATATAATCACTGAACAGACGGGCATGCGCTCCTGTCAGCTTATCTTCCGAAACAGTCAGCCGATAATCGGCCAATGCTTCTTCATAGGTCACGGGAATCTGCCCATAGCGATGACTGATCCAGGTTGTGGAAAAATCCGAACCGCCCCCCAGCAGATTGTCTACCTCCGCCATCAGTTCCGAAAAATGTTCCCAGTTCATGCTGGCGTTAAAGCGAAAATCAATGGGTACTTCTCCTTCCGGCATAATAGCTTCATTACTTGCCGCCGGAACCGCTTCCGCTTCCTGCAAGTTATCGGGAATTCCATCCGCTGATAATTCGGCAATAATTTTATTCATTTTTTCCCGGTCTGCCTGATTCAGCCTGACATACTTTATAAATCCGTTTGGGTAAGTGGTATATTGATTTACGGAATATTGTACAAACAGACTTTCCGCCGCTTCCGGCATAATCAGAGCCGGGTCCTCCGATGCTTTTGTACCGTAAGCTGTTGCCCCCGGTTCCGGTTTTGTGATAACACTGACCGGCAGAAAAACTCCCTGGGTATACGCGAACAGCACCATTACCCCTGCCGAAAGCAAAAAGACCATACTTATCAAAATACGCCCTAATTCTTTTCTATACAACGTCATGAAAATCCCCTCCTTTGCCGGTTTTGTTGAGACACAAAATATAGGCATCCTCCGCGTTAGGGGTGACAAGGGTGCCAATCACAGGCTTACTGCCCGGGGAAAGAAAGCGGACCGTACTGTTTTTTCCCTGGGATAATACTGCGGTTATGGTGTAGGCTGTGCGTATTTGGGACAGTTCTTTTTGGGTTACCGCCGCAGTGTATACGCTTCCTTCAGCCATACTACACAGCCGAGAAACCGTGCCACCGAAAAGCAGCCGACCTTCGTCTAAGATTGCAATTTTCTCACAAGTGGCTTCCACATCACCGACGATATGGGTAGACAGGATTACGGTCTTATTTTCCGCCACTTCACAAAGCAGATTGCGAAAACGCACCCGTTCTTCCGGATCAAGTCCCGCCGTGGGCTCATCTACAATCAGTACCTTCGGGTCATGCAGCAGCGCCTGGGCGATGCCAAGCCGCTGTTTCATTCCGCCGGAAAGGGCCCGGACTTTTTTGCCCGCGTGCTCCGTAAGATTGACTTGTTTTAAAAGGAAGTAAATGCGTTCCTGCCGTTCCATTCCGGACATCCCTGACAAAACACCGAGATAATCCAGAGCCTGAGTTACGCTCATACCGCCGTACATATTAAAGTCCTGGGGCAGATAACCGATAATTTTTCGTATTTCGGCCGCCTTTTCAACGGGTATACCATAAACCGTGATATTGCCCTCCTGTTTTTTCAGCAGTGTGGCGATAGTTTTCATTAGTGTGGTTTTGCCTGCACCATTCCTGCCCAGCAAACCAAACATACCTGGTTCAACATGAAGGCTGAGGTCACATAAAGCCTGTTTTTTTCCGTAAGATTTACTCAGATTCTGAATCTGAATACTAGATTCTGACATAAAAAATCACTCTCCTTGTTTTTATACTTCAAGAAGAGTGTACAGGGGAATCATAAACTTTTTATCTACAAAACAAACTATTTCTCATCCATAAGGGATGCAAAACTGGCCGTAACCTTGCCGCCAACCTTGTTTTCCATCGTCAGGGCTCCGCCATGCTTTTGGCATAGAAGCCGGCAGATATATAGCCCGATCCCAAAATGTGCGGTATCGGACAGGTCCTTTTCATCACGATAATAAGGTTCGGCCGCGTTTTTTAAGGCTTCCGGGGTGAAACCCGGCCCGTCATCAGAGACGGTAATGCTGAAAGAACCATCCATGAAGGAAACAAATATTTTGACCTCATTTTCTGCATACCGCACCGCGTTGGCAACAATATTTTCATACACCTGTGAAAGCGCCGCCATATCAATATACAATTGCCCGTTTCCAATACTGTCAAAGACCAGTTTTTTTCCTGATGCCAGCATCTGGGTATTATTCTCAAGCTCTTGACAAATGCTGCTGAAACTTATTTGTTTCGGTGACAGTTCAATTTCCTCCAGCTTTTGCAGGGAAGACATGGTGGTGGTGTATCCTTCCATCCGTTTCAAATATACATCCATTGTGGATAGGGTGGATACTGTCTTTTCATTATTGATTTTACCATCAGGAACATATTTTATCAGCAGATCACAGTAACCTCGCAATACGGTTAAGGGTGTCCGCAAATCATGGGCAAAGGCCGCATTCAGGCGCCTGCGTTCCTCCATCATCCGCCACATTTCACGGTTTGTCCCGTACAGAGATTCCCGCATAGTTTCAAAGGATGCAACCAGCCGCCCAAACTCATTGCGGCTTTCATACTCCATCGTAAAATCCAGATCGCCCCCGGCGATGCGGGCCGAAGCGGAATCCAGAAGGGCCAACGGCTTTTTGAGCTTTCGCTGATAAAATATAATACCGGTAAGCAATACACTGAGCATAAAAATGATGGGGATAATCAGAATAGACATGATTCTATAAAAGTTATACAAGCGCATATCATACTCTGAAAACTTGTCGTGGAGGCTTTCGGTGTAGAACCGGATCGCACTTTTCTGAATGACGACATCGTCAAGAACAAGATCGCCGTATCGGGCTAATTCATCCTGGTAAATTTCATCGTAATATTTATAAATATTATTTTGCAGTTTGCTGAACAGACCCGATAAAAGCAGCGATATTAAAAGTGCCGCAATCAGGAAAATCGTGACATATAGGGCAAAACTCCATTTAAGAGACAGGTTTTGCAGCGGGTGTTTCGTTCTTTTCATTTCCATTTATAACCCGCCCCCCAAACTGTTTCAATATGTTCTCCTACACCTGCTGTTTTCAGCTTTGCACGGATTCGCCTGATATGTTCGGCAATCACCGCGCTGTCCCCGGCGGCATCATACCCCCACAGACGCTCATAGATTCGTTCCTTATCAAACACCTGTCCCCGGTTTTCCGAAAGCAGCGAGATAATTTCATATTCTTTTTTGGCCAGGGGGATTTCTTTTTCATTGACACTGACTGTATGTGCGGCATAGTCAATTACCAGTTCATCTTCAAAACGAACCTTCGTATTCCCCGTACGCCTGCTTTCCCGCCGCAAATGTGCTGCCACCCGGGCTCCAAGCTCGTCAATGGAAAACGGCTTGGTCACATAGTCGTCGCCGCCGGAAACAAATCCTTTGATTTTATCCATCTCCTCAACACGGGCCGTCAGAAAAATAATGGGGCAGGAAATATACTCCCGTATCCGCCTGCAAACTTCAAGGCCATCTATCCCGGGCATGTTAATGTCCAGCAGGATAATATCCGGCTGGCGGCTGGCCTGATTGATGGCTTCCTGTCCGCCTGTGGCGGTGAGGACCAGATAGTTATTGATTTCAAAATAGTCTTTTAATAAAGCGACAACACCGGGTTCATCGTCTGCTATGAGTATTTTATGCTGCATATTTTCCACCTTTAATCATCGAAACGGAACGTATTTATGAGTTTATTATCACTGTTATACTTCTTTTTGTCTATTAAATTCTCTCCCGGTAAAATAGTAATATGTAATTATCTATTTTTTTATCTACAGGGGACAGTAAAATCTTGAATCCCGATATGATTCTGATATATAATGATTGGGTACCAGGAAGGAGATTCTGATGGAATTTAGATTAGTAAATGTTTCCCTTGAATTATTTGCCTGTGCAATGTTATTGTTTCTTATTATTTACGAATCGGCCAGCGAGTACCGGCGCACCCGGACAACTCGCATTTTTTTGCTGATTCTGTATCCGCATGCTCTCTTGCTGATTTTTGATGCCATATCCTGGGCAGTTGCCGGAACCCCCGGATTATTTGTCTGTATAATTCAATGGACTTCCAATTTCATTGTCTATAGCTCCGGCTGGCTTATCAATATTTTTTTATTAATGTATGTTTCCGCAAGTATTCCGCTGGCCAGGGAGGCCGAACAAAAAATCATTAAATTCTGCATTGTATCGACTGTTTTATATTTTGTAATACTGTTTGTAACGCAAATCCACGTACCCATTTTCTTTTTTGATGACAATAACTTATTTGTTATAGGACCCGGTTATTATATCCCGGTTATATGCGTCGGAGGATTACTTCTGGCCATTATTGTCTTTATTCTTTACTATCGGGAACAACTGGGGCGCAGAAAGGTTCTGGCATTTTTATTATACCCATTGATACCCATAGCCGTAATTACTGTTAATATAGTGTTCAATTTGTATGTAATGGTGGCACATGTTGTCAGTGCATTGTCTTTGTTGAATATCTTTCTGAACATTCAGATGCAGCTGGAAAAAAAGGTCCGGGAGATGGAGGTAGAATTGACAGAAAGCCGCATTTCCGTTATGCTCAGTCAGATACAGCCTCACTTCCTCTACAATTCCCTAAGTGCCATTCACAGACTGTGCCGGGGTAATGCCGAAGCTCAGAAAGCGGTAATGACTTTTTCGGAATACCTTCGCGTAAACATGGATTCCCTGGTCCAAAGGGAACCCATTCCCTTTATGAAGGAGCTGGAGCATATCCAGCAGTATCTGTGGCTGGAGCAGCTGCGTTTCGGCCAACGGCTGCAGGTTGTATATGAGATTAACACCAGCGAATTTATGCTGCCGGTACTGACGATTCAACCCATTGTGGAAAATGCCGTACGTTACGGTATTACCAAGAAGAAATCCGGCGGAACAGTAACAATAAAAACTGACGAGTGTAACGATGGCTTTTATATCACGGTGGCGGATGACGGCATCGGCTTTGACCCTCAGGCTCCTCTTCCGAAAGAACGCCGCCACACCGGCATTGCAAATGTTAGGGAGCACCTGTCTGCCATATGCGGCGGCGTGCTTACCATCGACAGCATTCCCGGCAAGGGTACAATTGCCACAATAAAAATTCCCAAACAGCCGGATATCTTACAAAAACAGATTGATTATGATGTGCGAAGAGCCGCGCAGGAATGAGGATAAAATGAATATTATAGCTGTTGATGATGAATTTCATGCTTTATCGGAAATCGAACATGCTGTGCTTGCCATTGCCGAAAATGCTTCTATGGCCTGCTTCATGGAGGCAGCCGAGGCCTTGGACTATGCCCGGACCACCAGAGTGGACGTTGCTTTTCTGGATATTGAGATGAATGAAATGAACGGTCTTTTTCTGGCCAAACATTTGAAGGATATTTACGGCGGAACAAATATTATCTTTGTAACCGGCTACAATCAGTACGTGCTGAATGCTTTTGCACTACACGCCTCAGGCTATGTCCTGAAGCCTATTAACCCCGAACGGGTAAAGAATGAACTGGAAAATCTGCGCCATCCTGTTCCAAATCCCGATACCGGTATCTACGTTCAGTGCTTCGGCAGCTTTGAATTATTTGTGGATGGTACCCCGGTGATTTTTAACCGCCCCAAGTCAAAAGAAGCCCTGGCTTATTTAGTGGATAGAAAAGGGGCGCGTGTTTCCAAGAAAGAGCTGGCGGCTGTTTTGTGGGAGGATAAGCCTTATACACGGAGCATTCAGTCACACCTCCATATTCTGCTTGAAGAGATATCCACATCGTTGGTAAATTCCGGAGCCGAAAACTTTATTATGAAGGAGCATGGTTATTACTCCGTGGATACTTCAAAATTCATCTGCGATTACTATAATTATGAAAAAGGAGATGCTTTCGCTGTCAACTGTTACCGCGGGGAGTATATGACGAATTATAGTTGGGGGGAGTTCAAGATCGGAATGCTGGATAAACTTATCTAATATGGAGTCTATACATCTTGAAATATAGCTGATACAAGTATAAAATCATATTATCATTCAAATGTCCGGTCAGACTTTTTGACCCGGATGCTGTGGAGGCATACATGAAAAAAATCGCCAGACTTTTTCCGGTTATTCTATTTTTAGCAATTTTACTGCCCGCTTTCCCTGTCCAGGGGGCAGAGGACGAGACAACCTTGCATATTGTTTCGGCAAACGATACAACCACTACCTTTGACCGCATTATTTATCACATGTATCAGCGGATTAATTATAACATTTATATCGAGTCCATGTCCATGAAACTGGCCTGTGAGACCGCCAATGGTGCAGAAGCTGACGGGGTTGAAGACATCAGTCAATATGTTACTGAAAACTATGCCAATTTAGCTCTGATTCCCGAACCGATTTCCAAAACTACCTTTGAAGTATACGGTTTGGACGGTTTGGACGATACTTTCAGCTCCTGGCATGATTTGTCCGGTCTGCGGATCGGTACGATGTATCAGAAGCTTCATATTCAAGCTCATCTGCCTGATGACATCACCCTGCTGCGTCAGTATTTTTCTTTTTATGAGCTTAATCAGGCCCTGCTGAATGATGAGGTGGATGTGGTTGTCACTTCCCAGGGTATCAATCAGAATTTAGTCCCCCTTGACGGTATTGTCCATCTGGGGACTGTTGACTCCGTCGAAAGCTTTACTTGTCTCAACACAAGCCACGCCGATCTCGTTCCGGCCTTGACCCAGGCACTGCGGGACATGAAAGCCGACGGTACTTATGATGCCATCATAAATGAAACCTATCGCACTACCGATGCCAAAAAAGTACTCCATATCTCCTCTTACAGTCCTGAAGATGCCTGGGATTCTGCTTTACAATCAGCTATTCTGTCCATCTTTGATGAGAGCGATAACGTATTATATTATAATGTTCCCCTTTACAGCAATCGTTATCATTCCCAGATTGAAATTGCTAAAAACGCTTACTCCGCAATCCGCACTATGACTATGGATATGCTGCCCGACCTGGTGATCGTCTCGGATAACGTGGCCCTGGATTTTGTGAATGAATATGGCACTCAGCTGCTTGGGAATACTCCCGTTATTTACTGCGGCATTACTGAAAATGAAAATTATTTTAACACAATCAACAAGCACTATTACGGTTTGCGGGAATATGTTTCGGCCTTGGATAATGTTTTGATGATTGAAAAGCTTTGTCCTGATGCAACGGAACTATTTATTATTAATGACGCAAGTGTCACTGGCCGTGCGGTTAAGCAATCTATCCAAAATGATCTGGAAGGTTATCAGGGAAGGCTGGCCGTGCGTTATAATGCCAGCTATGATTTTGATGACCTGCTGGCTGAAATCCAGTCTTTGCCGGCCGGCACACCACTGATGATGGGTACTTTCTCTTCCAATCAACAGGGCAATACGGCCACCCGGCAATATATTAATCATAAAATTTCCGAAACGGCTTCCGGCCCGATGTTCAGTTTTTCCTCCATGGGCAACGGGGAAACCGGAGGCATTCGCAGCAGTGCTGTTAAACAGGGTGAAGCGATTGCGGCCATTGCTCTGGAGATTTTAAACGGCCGCCATCCCGAAGAACTTTATTATCCTTCTGCCGATGAGCTGATTATTGCCGAGTTTGATTGGAGCAAGCTGCAAATGCATCATCTTTCGGAAGACAATCTTCCTGCCAATGCCGTGCTCATCCATGCTCCGCTGTCCCTCCGGGATGCCAATCCAAGCGCTTATTATCTCAGCATGCTGTCAATTGTGCTGTTTTTGTTTCTGGCTCTTATCGCTACCGCTGCCTATCTCAATGCCAGAAAGAAAAATCGCACTTTATATGAAGCTCAGGCCAGTCTGGTGTCCCTTTCGGAACTGCAGCGTGTCAATGCCGAACTATCCGAAACCAGTGCCCGCCTGCATTTATCTCTTAGCTCCGCCAATTCCTGTTCCTGGGAAATCGACATGGCCAAAGGCGTTATTATTTATGATGATAAAATGAAAGAAATTTTGGAATTAGATCGCCCCTCCCCGCTATCATTGCGGGAATTTTCCGAATATTACCGCAGTATTATACTGGGCGCTGAAAATATGCAGTTTGGTGATATGCTGAATATTTTTGCTGCCAGCGATAACTACTACAACGACGTGGAATGTCTGCTTCCAAGCGGTACCCGCAAATATCTGCGCTACCATTCTCAGCGTTACATCGGCGGGGAAGCAAATGCAGTCAGAGTTTTCGGTTTAATTATTGATAGCACTGACCACGTGGAAACTGCCAACAGTGCCCGGGAAATCGCTACCCGGATTCTCAACAGTATTGATGAGCAGATTTATGTTTCCGATATTGATACCGATGAATTACTGTTTGTCAATAATGCAATGATGGAGGCTTTTAATATTCATGAGTATACCGGACAGAAATGCTGGAAGCTTTTCATGAATCATGAGGAACGCTGCAGCTTCTGCCCGAAGAATATAATAGCTCCCGACAGTGATGAGACCTATATATGGGAAAATGTTCAGCCATTGTTAAACCAGCATACCCGCCATATGGACAAATACATCAAGTGGATCGACGGTCAGCAGGTACTGCTGCACGTCATGTTTGATATCACCGATATCCGCAATGCCGAACAGGCTGTACAGCGGCAGTATGAGCAGCAAAAACTGGTGGCCGACATCTCTGCCTCGTTGATTCAGTTGGGTGAAATGGACGAGCTTGCCGCGCAAACATTAGAACGTGTAGGGCAGTCCTTATGCTGTTCCCGGGTTCTCCTGGCTACTGTTACCGCTGATGGTCAGGCTCTTTCCCCGTCTTATGAATGGATTAGTCCTCAGGCCAGCAATCAGGTCAGACGCTCCCGGCTTGCTCCCCTGGTTCCCGGAGCCAAATTTTATGAACACTTTGTTGCTGCCAATGAGCAGCTTGTCTTCTTTCCTGATTTTAGTGTTGAAAAAATTGCCGGTGAAGAATTGGGATTAAAAAGCGGATTAGCCTCTGCTATTTATGTAGACAGCCAGCTGGCCGGTATCTTTGAAGTAACTAGAGAGGAGGCCCATGAATGGACTTCTAACGAAGTGCGGCTGATGCAGCTTTTAAGTAATATTTTTACCATGCTGCTGAGCCGGCAGAAAATCGCGGAAAATCTTGTGGAAGCCAAGGAAGCTGCCGAACAGGCCAGCCTTGCCAAATCACAATTTCTGTCAACCATGAGTCATGAAATCCGGACACCTTTAAATTCGATCCTGGGTTTGGTCCAGATTCTCCTGCAAAAAGAGATTGCTCCCGATTTCCGGCAACGGCTGCTTGAAATTGCCAATGCTTCCGAACATCTGCTGACGATCATTAATGATGTTCTGGATATGTCCAAAATAGAGGCCTGTAAACTGACCCTCTCCCCTGCTCCCTTTTCTCTGGCGGAGGCTATGGAAGAGGTCGTACTGATCTTTAACCAGCGCGCAAGGGAATCCGACCTGACCTTCAACCGTACCTTTGAAGGCCTTGAAAACCGCATTGTTCTGGGTGACAAGCTGCTGCTCAAACAGGTCCTCATTAATCTGCTTTCCAATGCCATAAAATTTACCCACCGTGGCGGCAAAGTATTCTTCCGGGTACAGGCTATGGACAGGGATGCTGAGCAGATTGATGTTACCTTTCAGGTATCCGACAGCGGCATTGGCATGGATCAGGAGCAAATGGCCAAACTCTTTACTCCCTTCGAACAAACCAGACCGGATATTTCCACTCAATACGGCGGCACCGGTTTGGGACTGGCAATCAGCGGAAAGCTGGTAGAGATCATGGGCGGTACGATACAGGTGGAAAGCCAGCCCGGCAATGGCTCAAAATTCCGGTTTACCATTCCCCTGTCCCTTTGCGCCCCGCAAAATACCCCTGTCCTCCATGCCGTCGCCAAACAGGCTGATTTCTCCGGCAAGACCATTCTGGTAGTGGAAGACATCCCGCTCAACCGTCAGATTTTACTGGAATTACTGGAATCTACCGGGGTTGAATTCGCGGAAGCCGAAAACGGCCGGGAAGCTGTTGATAAATATATTGCTGCTCCGGAGCGTTTTGATCTCATCCTCATGGATATGCTGATGCCGGTAATGGATGGCCTGGAGGCAACACGGCAGATTCGCCGCCTGGATCACCTTCGCAGCACTCCCGTCCCCATCATCGCCCTGACTGCCAATGCTTTTCAGGAGGATGTGGATGCCTGCCGGGAAGCCGGGATGATGGCTCATATTTCCAAACCCATTAAGTACCATGAATTGATTGAAAAAATCAGTGGATTTCTTTGATACTACAAGCGAATATCTACCGGAGTGTAAGGAATCGGCGGCGCTGCTTCAACTGCTGCTGATTCCTTTGTATACTTATGATAACCCTATGTTGTGAAACAGGCTTTTTTCGTTGTGAAAGACTGCCTTAAAATGCACTGCTCATCATCTGCTGCTCCGTTCCATCGATGCGGACCTTGCAATAGTCAAGATTATACTCGTTGTCAAAGCGCAAATAGTGGATCCAGTCTCCGGCGATATTGGGGATAAACGCCATATCGTTTGTCAGCTGCGTTTTCTCTGTGCCGTCTAAGCGCATTTTGAAAAGACCCGTTTCATCGTTGAAATTTTCAAAATCAAAAATAAAGTTTGAGTAATAAATCCACTCGCCAAGGACGTTGATACTTGAGATGAATTCGCTGCTTATCAACGTTTTCTCCGTGCCATCCGACCGCATTTTGTATGTGAAATTAACATCGGTATCCACATAATAAACCCAATCTCCAGCGACGTTGATTGAGCCGCACGCGCCGTAGTCAAGCTGCGTTCTTTCCGTTCCGTCCGTGCGGATTTTATAAATTGCATAGTTATTGTCGATGTAGTAAAGCCAGTCGCCCTCCACGACAATGATATTGGAAAAATCATAGCTTAACTGCGTTTTCTCCGAGCCGTCCGCCCGGATTTTAAATATGCCCGCCTCACTCCAGTCCATTGCCTCGCTATTCGGCAAATAATTCGTGTAATAAACCCAGCCGTCATCCACGCATATGGTTGCAACAGGTTCCCTGGTGATAGGGGTTTTCTCCGTACCGTCCGGGCGGGCCTTATAAACGCCGCTTTTACCGCCGTCCATAAAATAAACCCAATCCCCGGCAACGTTGAGACAGGAAAAGCTTCCTTCTATTAACAGCGATTCGCCGGTTCCGTCAGCTTTTACCTTGTGAATTCCGTCGTTCAAAACATAGAATATCCATTCTCCCTGCACCGCTGCCAATGCGCCATTGGCGACGTTTCCGCTTGTATTTCCGGGCCCGTTTGGGTCGGCGTATTCAGACTGATCCTCGGCTGCTGCCTCCGGCTTCTCAAAAACGTTTGCCGAGTCATCTGAGGCAAGTTCGTCCGATTCCATCAATCCATCCAGCATACGCTTGATCCTCATACTCTCAGTGTTCTTGTAGCCCTTTTCAAGTATTCTGATTGCCCTGTCGGTGCGTTCAAGACCGGAAAACGCGTCCGCCGCTCCTATGTACGCATCCGTATCTTTATTGTCGATGTCGATGATCATTATGAATTGCTCAAGGGCCTGTTCGTATTCCCCGTCGTCCAGGTAAGAATGCCCCTTTTCCAGCAGCTTCGCAGTATCGGCGGCAGGCTCTCGGATAAGGAAAAACAACGTAATACCGGTTGCCGCAATCAGGATTACCGTGAATGCAATTACTGCCAAATAGAGAACTTTTTTCTTCTTATCAGGCGCTCGGTCGGGCTGTTTTGATGTGAAGTCGGGTGTTGCCCCGCCGCCATATTCTTTAATTTCTTCCATAGTCTTTGGAAGGGGATATTGCCCATGCAGTCTTGCTGCGGCTTCAGGCGACGGCGTAATCCCTTCTTTCATGAATATCTGCCAGCCCATAGTGGCAGAATCCGGGCGGGCTGCAACCTGCGCCGCGTAGAAAGCGCGGCTTGCCCGGACAAAGCCCATCCGTTCGGACTTGCGAGCCAGCAAATAATAATAAAAACTCGCATTATTTTTCTCCCATGTCTGTACCTGTTCCATAAGGGGCAGCAAAAATTCTATTCCGTCCTCGTCGCCCAGCTGGTCTTGCGCTTTATGTAGAATCACCGTGGGTGTTTGCGTCGATAGCTGCACTGTCTGGCCACTTACTTTTTCAATGGCCTTTACAATTTCGTTCACGGGTGACATGGAAAATGGCCGCTCCAAAATCCCCTGCAATGCGGGAAGCTCGTCTGTACCGCCGACAATGCCAAGCTGTCTCGCTGCCTCACTCTGCACATAGCTAAACCATTCAACAATATTGCTGTCCCTTTGCAGCAGACGAACCATCATTGCCGCAGCTTCTTTTCTTGGAAGCATGGCCGCGGCCTTCACGGCCCACTTACTGCCGTACCACCAGCTATCGGAAATGGAGTTGCCCCCTCCGGCGGCACACAGGTTTAACAGCTCCTCAAGCACGGAAACACTGTCTGCTCCGCCCCTTACGAGCAAGTCAAGCTCCTTTTGAATGGGTTCTTTCCAGAGTGTGTCTTCCGGGTCGAAAACCATATCGGAAAATGAATTGTTGAACACCGCCCGGGCTGCCGACATCAACTGCGCCCGGTTAACCGCCACGGCCTGTGGGGACTGATAAGCGGCAGGCTGTGCAGTCTGCGTCGGCTGTGCGGCTTGCGCTCCGTTCCCCTTCGCAATTATATAAGAAATAAAGCCGCCAATTCCTGCGAATATCATCGCCAAAATGTATGTACCCATTCCCAGTTCGGCTAAGGCGCCGATTAACGCGCCAAAAAACTCAAGCCCAACCCAGAGCAGAATGGTGAAAGCTATGTATTTGCCAGGTTTTTCACCTCTTGCGGCAGCGTTTTTCTTGTTTATATTGCAAAGTGCCATAATACCGAAAATTTCTAACATAATAATTCTCCCTCCTATTCAGGCATTGCGGCCGCCCCGCCCGATACATCATCCGTTTTCCTGGTCGTCATCAGCATTGT
Source organism: Lachnospiraceae bacterium (assembly GCA_031555615.1). Taxonomy (GTDB): domain Bacteria; phylum Bacillota; class Clostridia; order Lachnospirales; family Lachnospiraceae; genus UBA935. Next base: position 31,287 of record JAVBUF010000096.1, read on the forward strand.
AAAGGCCAAAAGCCAATACCCCAGCACAGACGAGCCGTACCAGGAAAAATGCAGGCTTCTGCGCATGGGCAATGATGTTTTAAGAATAATCAACGTGTATATATCCAATAGCAGCACTATCATGAACACAAGCATAGCCACAGCCGCTAACACACGCCCTGTTTTTGCGAGTCGTTCGTACAGGCTTGTTAAATGCAGAAATACGGCTATAGTTGCAATGATCGTGATAATCAGCGGTATATAAAACGGAATCAGCATGGAGAGCGATCTCATCATAACATAAGTCTTTACATATGAAGCGGCACTGTAAAAAAGATATACCGAATAAGCAAGCGTTGTAAAAGCACAGAACAGGCTCGTTTCCTTTATGTTCCCGCCTGGCTTTTTAAGCGAGGCCATCATAAAATACCCCACCGTCAGCACAAGCGTTCCGATTCCCATAAGTGTAAAGAAGAAAATTCCCAAATTGCGGGTTCTCAAGATTTTCGCGACGACCATGATAAATGTGCTGGTCTTAGGCGACATCACACTGGTGAGCAGCCACCCAAACGCACCGGTAAGAAAAGCGCCGACAGCACACACGATAGCAGAGGCACGGATTTCCACCGGCAAGGGCACTATCGTTATGTAAACCTCCTGCTGTTCACCCGCAGCCGCTTTTTTCGCCCCCGCCCTGAAGATAAGTGTTGCGAATATTACCCCTGCCAGCATGCAAATCAGCAATCCCACAAATGATTCTGTGATGCTTGTTATCATCAGCCCCGTCAACTCGCACACAAGGACAGTTCCGATCATGCCCAGTATATACTTGCCCACACCTCGAATATTTGCTTTTCTAAACTTTCCCGCCAAAACGTTTGATAAAGCTATAAGCAGAATTAAATCCATAGACAAAACCTCCCTATTTTTAATATTTAAACTCGCGCGCTTCCGGCGCGTTAATGTTATCCTTAACATTAACAATTCCGCAAGCAAAAAAGGTGTGCGGATGGCACACTTTTTTGAAATCGTTAATGTCTGGAAAGACATTACAATAAAGGAACAGAAACAGGACTCTGAGAGCTGGATGAAAAAAGGAGTAGTTGAAAATTCGAGTGCAAGATGCTATTCTATAATTAACATGTTATTTGAAGTGACGATCAATAGCCTAAGCAGTTATTTGTAGCTAGTATGCTTATGTAAGGTACTACAGTGCACTTTGGTATGAACTTGGTGCACTTTGAAATGGGAGGTTTGCAATGATTCAGCGAGTTGGCCAGTACGAGTTTAGAAAACCGATTTACAGCTCATCTAATAGCATTTTATATGCGGCCATTGACACGATAACAGGGAGTCTAGTCGTTATAAAGACAATCAATACAAATCTGTTCAACGACAGCCAGAAGTTGGCGCGGCTCAAGAATGAGACACAACTTTTACCGCAGATCGAAAGCGATTTCGTTGCTAAATCGATTGAAAGTATAACCTTCGGAGGTGACTTTTTCTTAGTCATGGAGTACTGCGAGGGCGAACCGCTATATAAATATATGAACTTTCACAGGCTATCGGTGGATCAGTTTCTATCTATCGCTGTTCAAATCGTAACTGGGCTCTCCGATATTCACAGTAAGGGCATTATCCATAAGGATATCAACCCATCCAACATTATATATAACCCCAAAACAAAATCAATTAAAATTATAGATTTGGGCATTTCATCTGAATTTTCATATGAAACCCCCAATGAGGTCTCACTCAACGTTGGTACGCTGAAATACATATCTCCTGAACAAACACAGCGGATGAGCAGGCCGGTTGACTTCCGCACGGATTTCTACTCTTTAGGGGTCTTGTTTTATGAGATGCTGTGCAATCGGCTGCCTTTTACGTCTGCAAGCCCCACAGAACTTATCTATGCCCATATTGCAAAGATTCCGCCATCTGTGTCGGAGATTAATCCTGAGATTCCTGATATGCTATCGCGGATTGTTGCCAAGCTGATGGAAAAGATGCCGGAACAGCGGTATGCGAGTACTGCCGGCATTCTTGCGGATCTAAAGCGATGCGTTAACAGTATGGAGATGTATGGCAAAATTGATGCATTTGCGCTTGGTCAGGATGATTACACCGATCGATTCGAAATTTCCAAAAATATATACGGACGCGAGGAAGAGCTTGCCCGGCTGCTTGCCATCTATGACGAATTCCTTGAATCCGGTCAATGCTTTGTGACAATCGGAGGCTATTCCGGCACTGGAAAAACCTTGCTGATTCATCAATTACAAAAGAACATTGCCCAAACAGGCGGTATATTTATCAGTGGTAAATTCGACCAGTATCAGAGGAACGTTCCCTATTATGGTTTTTTCAAGGCCATAGATCAGTTTTGTGATATTGTTTTCTCCGAATCAGAGGAGACGCTGCATCAATGGAAGATAAGGCTTAACGATGCTCTGTCTCAGGACGGCAGGCTATTGACCGACAAAATCCCCAAGCTGGAGCAGTTGGTGGGAGTACAGCCGGAACTGCCCGAATTTCAGATACTCGAGGAACAAACTCGATTTAAAAATGTCTTGCAGCGTCTGCTGCAGGCGATTGCTTCGCCCACTCAGCCGCTTATTATTTTCATTGATGATATTCACTTGGCAGACATGGGTTCGCTTGAGTTGTTTGAAGAAATTATGCAGAGCGATACGCTGAAGGGTCTGCTAATTTTGGCTTGTTATCGGAACAATGAAGTAGATGAGGCACATCAGCTCATCCGCTCCCTGCAAAGAATTGAACAGCGGGGCGGCTGCCTGCGGCACATCGAGCTCAAAGGACTAAAGTTAGAGGCGATTAGTCAGATGCTGGCGGATTCGCTGCACTGCAAAGTATCCGAAACCGGCGAATTGGCGGTTGCGGCATATGATAAGACTTACGGCAATCCGTTTTACCTCATTGAGTTTATGAAGCATTGCTATGCCTCACGGTATATTAGCTTCTCACAATCCCAACGTCGGTTTGTCTGGCAGCTTGAGGATATCAAGAAGCTGCCCTATAAAGATAATGTTGTTGAATTTCTGATCGAAAATATGTCGTCCCTGCCGTCCGATACGATTCGTCTGCTTTCTTATGGCGCCAGTATTGGCCAGAGCTTTGATGTTACCACGCTGTCATATCTGTCAGGTCAAGACGAGGAAAAGATTATCGAGCAATTTAAGCCGATTGTTTCGGTGGAAATTATCCGTCCTTCAGGCTTGAGCGGCGAGGACTCCCGGTCTTTAATGTTCGACTTTTGTCATGACCGCTTTCAGCAGGCATATTACACCGTATTACCTGAGGATGTCAAACAGATCACCCATTTCAAGCTTGCTGAATTATACCGGCAGCAGGCGCAGGGCGGAATTATGTCTGCCGAGCAGCAGCTTTCTGTCGCGGAGCATTATTCCAAAGCGCTGCCAATCCTGACATCAAGACTGAAACGTTTGGAGGTAGCCAGGCTGCTGCTGAATGCCAGCCGTTTGTCCAGCCGTCTGTCTGCGTTTGACACAGCCCTGCGACTGATTGAAACAGTAAAGGATGAGTTGTCTGATCTGTTTGTCGGCGACCGCACGTTTCAGTTCGAAGTGTACAGTCTGTACCATTTGGAGCTGTGCTCTGTAGCGAGACATACGGAAGCAGATGATGTCTATGAGACGCTTACAAGGCTGACGGATAACCCCCTTGATTTAACCGATAATTGTTGTGAACAGTCCATTATCCTTTCATACCGGGGGTATTATGACGCTTCAGTTGGCCTGGCATTTAACATGCTTGAAAGACATGGTGTCAAATGTCCGTCAGAACAGGATTTGCAAAAAGAAATAAGCTTTGAAGTAGAAGCATATTATGAAGAAATAAAAACCGCCGGTTTTAATGGACTTAAGTCTGTTCAGATAACCGACGACCTGGTGTTGGCGGCAATCTACAAAATAGCCAGCCGAATTTACGCGTCCTGTTTTTTCAAGAATCCTATGTACGGTCTCTGGTTAGGCGTCATTGGTGCAAGACGTATTGTGAAACACGGATATACCGCCAGCGCCTTGCATCTTCATAGTTGCTTTGGATTGACGCTTATTACCTTCAAAGGAGATTTCAAACTGGCTTATGATGTGGTAAATGACTGCATCGCCACTACTGAAAAGCATAAATATTATCACGAGCTTGCCCGAAGCAAATTCAACCTGGCTCAATTCTATGCTCATTGGGTTGAGGATTTTAAAAACAGTATCTCCTATGCAAGAGAAGCGTTCAGGGGCAACTGGGAAGCCGGAGATATGGAATTTTCGGCCTTCACCTACTACCCCTCGCTTACCGCTGTTTTGGAGTCATCGGCAAATCTTGATGAGCTCAAAATAGAGAGTGACGCTGCGCTGACTTTCTCTAAAAAAACAGACAATCACCATACCTTTGAGAGCTATATTAACTTTCGTCAATTTTATAAAGCGATGAAGGGCACCACCGACACAATGGGAAGCTTTAATGATGACTCTTTTGACGATCAGAAATTCATCGAGAAAAACACCAAAAATGTTCTGGCTCTGACTTATTATCATACGCTCAGGGCTTTTTCGGCTGTAATTTATTCCGATTATGAAACCTCTTTTGCACTCACGGAAGAGATTGCACCTGCAATGTTTTATGTTACATGTATGTATATTGAGGTTCAGCACAATTTTTTGCATTCACTATCTATTTGCAAAAAAATTGCAGCAAAAAAATTGGATATAGCAGAAGAGCAGCTCCTGAGAGATGTGCTGGAAAAAAATCAAAAATGGCTGGGTGAGCGTGCCGCCCAGGCCCCTGTGAATTTTTTGCATATGCATACAGCAATTGAAGCAGAAAGAAAGGCGTTTGAGAATAACAGCTCGGAAGCAGCGATTTTGTACAATAAGGCGATTAAAGAAGCTGAGAAAAGCGGCCGTATTTTATACTATGCCCTGCTGTCGGAGTTGGCTGTTCCTCACTTTGAGAAAATTAAGGAATACAACTCGGTAACCCAACATATCGCGAATGCGTTCCGTTCCTATGCGGCTTGGGGGGCTGACGGCAAGACTGAGCAGATGAAGCACAAGTATCGTGAGCTGGCTTCTCTATTCATCATCGACAACAGGCGCCGCACCTCGCCTGAATTTCTCATCACAACGCAAACCGAAAAATCTCATCACGGTACAGTTGAGGAAGCGGACGCCGCAGACATATCGACAAGTATTTATCCGATGCTGGAAAACATTATCAAAGCTTTAATTCAGACTTCCGGCGCGCAATCGGTATTTTTTGTTACAAAGCAAGATACCCGATTCCAAATAGAGGCAGAAGGCCACAGCATCGAAAACGGCTCAGATTCGCGCATTATTCCGCGAGATGCAGAAGAATTTTTGCCGCTCCGAATGCTTAATTACGTTGAAAACACAAAGAAAAGCATTATCCTTAAATCGGCAGACAATGAAAACCCGTTTATCTCTGACAAATATTTTGAGAAAAACACATGCAAATCTATTATGTGTATGCCCATTGTCCATAAAAACGGGTTGAAGGGTATTCTGTATCTTGAAAATAATGCGGTAGAGGGCTCATTTACTAAAAAACAGGAGAAGTCTCTGCACGCAATTTCATTGCAATTGGCGGTTTTAGTTGAAAATGCAGACATTTATGAGGGAAGCGCTTACCTGATCGCCAATGCAGCCATTAACGAAGCCAAGGCAGCAGCAAAAGAGGCCGAGGAGCATAATAAGCTCATGCTGGATGCCAGCCCGCTTGCGAGCTGCATTTGGGATGATAATATTGAGCCTGTTGATTGTAATGAGGCTGTAGTGAAGCTGTTCGGGCTAACTTCAAAGTCAGAATTCAGTGAAAAGTTTTATCAGCTAAACATGCCGATTCAGTCAAATGGCAAGAACTCTGCCGAGTTGTCTATGGAGTATATCAAAAAAGCGATCACACAAGGCGAGGTGGTTTTTCAGTGGATGCACCAAAAAATAGACGGTACTCCCATTCCGTGCGAGGTTACTTTAAAAAAGGTCTCTTATAGAAACACCTTTCGTGTTATGGGATATGTTCGTGATATGCGCACTGAACTGGCCGCTAAAGAAGAAGCGAGAGAAGCCCACGAGCGCAATCAGATAATGATTGACACAACACCGATTTGCTTTACATTCTGGGATAAACAGTTCAATCTGATTGACTGCAACGATGCAGTTCTGTCTATGTTTGAGATTAGCGACAAGAGTGTTTTTATTGAAAACTTCTTAGCATTTTCCCCAGAG
>JAVBUF010000043.1:0-74084 GCA_031555615.1 Lachnospiraceae bacterium
TCTTTTCTTTTTGCCGTCGTAGTTCATGGTGTTCACTTTGGCAACCTTAGCGCCTGTAAACATTTTTTCCACAGCTTCTTTGATCTGGGTCTTGTTTGCTTCCGGATGAACCAGGAAGGTATATTTCTTTTCGCCCATTCCTGCCATACTCTTCTCGGTGATAACAGGTTTGAGGATTACGTCATAATATTGAATCGCTGCCATTATGCATACACCTCCTCAATCTTGGCAACTGCATCCTTGGTCAGGATAACGGTGTCGCCTTTCATAATATCATAAACATTGATCGTATTGATCTGTGCGGTCTTTACTGCAGGAATGTTTTTTGCACTCATTACCACTTTTTCATCATTCTCTGCTATAACCACCAGTGCCTTGGATACTTTCAGGTTATCTAAAACGCCCTGGAACTTTTTGGTCTTGATTTCATCGAATTTGAGTTCGTCGATAACGATCAATTTATTTCCCTGCACTCTGCTGCTTAATGCCGACTTGAGAGCCAGTCTTTTTTCTTTCTTGTTCAGCTTGAAGCTGTAATCTCTGGGAGTGGGAGCGAATACCACGCCGCCTCCTGTCCACTGGGGAGATCTGGTTGAACCCTGTCTTGCATGACCGGTTCCCTTCTGTCTCCAAGGTTTTCTTCCGCCGCCGGAAACTTCTGCACGAGTTTTTGCTTTCTGTGTTCCCTGACGATTGTTGGCCAGCTGCTGCACAACTGCCATGTGTACCAAATGCTCATTTACTTCAACGCCGAAGACTGCATCATTTAATTCGATTGTGCCGACTTCTTTGCCTTCCATATTATAAACAGATACGTTTGCCATCTGAATGGTCCTCCTTTCATTTTGCGAAACTGCAAATTATGCGTTTGCCTTTACAGTTTCTTTAATGGTCACTAATGCTTTCTTAGGTCCGGGTACTGCACCTTTTACCAAAAGAAGATTCTTTTCAGCATCTACTCTTACTACTTCAAGGTTCTGCACTGTAACCTTTACGCAACCCATGTGACCAGGCATGGCTTTTCCCTTAAATACACGGCTGGGGGATGAAGCTGCACCATTGGAACCCTGATGGCGATGGAACTTGGAACCATGAGCCATAGGACCTCTGTGCTGTCCGTGTCTCTTGATAGCACCCTGGAATCCTTTACCTTTGGAAACAGCAGATGCATCGATTTTATCTCCGGCTGCAAAGATATCAGCTTTAATCTCATTACCAAGTGCATATTCTTCTGCGTTTTCAAATTTGAATTCTCTTACATATCTCTTGCAGGAAACTCCTGCTTTTTCGAAGTGGCCTTTCTGTGCTTTGTTAACACCATGTCTGTGGATCACTTCTTTTTTACCGCTTTTATCTTTGTTAACAATTCTTTCTTTCTTGTCAACAAAACCAACCTGTACGGCACTGTAACCGTCGTTGTCAGCCGTTTTAACCTGGGTTACCACACAAGGTCCGGCCTGAAGTACGGTTACAGGGATCAGGGAACCGTCTTCATTGAAGATTTGAGTCATTCCGACTTTGGTCGCTAAAATAGCTTTTTTCATGTTTACCTCCTGTTTGTTCTACAGCGGCCCGGGAAATCTGATCCCGTGCATCTAGTAGGGGTCCGTTTTTGTTTTGTTCTTCATAAGATGAAAATAAATTTATTTGTTTTTCATCTTGATGTCGATGTATACACCGACGGGCATTTCCAATCTTTGCAGAGCATCTACCGTCTTGGGGGTAGGTGTCATGATATCGATCAGTCTCTTGTGGGTTCTTTGCTCGAACTGCTCTCTGGAATCTTTGTACTTGTGAACTGCTCGTAAGATAGTTACGATTTCCTTCTTAGTAGGAAGGGGTACCGGTCCGCTTACCTGAGATCCGTTCTTCTTTACTGTTTCGATAATTTTTTTTGCAGATGCATCAACCAATTGATGATCGTAAGCCTTGAGTGTGATTCTCATTACTTGACTTGCCATAAAAAAAGTCGCCTCCTTTTCGCACTTTTAGTTAATAAGTACGACAAGCGGTGACTGTACACTCTCCCGTGTGTGTCATGTTCTTTTACGCAGATATGGAAGGGATTCCTTCCTGCTTCAAAAGTACTTGCATCAGCACGTTGTTTCTGTCCGCAGACAGACATATGTTTGTACAGTGACTTGCCGTCAGATTATTTAGCTGATTCTATGAACCAGCTTTTGACATTCGCTCCACGGAAAACCTGCAGTGCTTTTCAGCCTTGCAGCAACCTCACGTTTCACAGCTATCATGCCACAGCAATGACTAGTATACATGATGTTTTCGCACCTTGCAAGTATTTTCTTAAAAAAATTTAGATAAATTTAATATTTTTTTGATCTGGTTTTCGTGCAAAAGCACTAATGGTGGTTCAGGTAAAACCCCATACTACATGTAGTGCCCTGTATCCAAAGCAATAAGCGAGCTTCATTAAGAAGGCTCGCTTATTCGTTGTTGCCTAGTGATTGCCGTTCTCGTTATCGTCAACATCATAGCTGGTGTCATCGGTATCGTCGGTATCGTCGTTATCATCGTTACCATCATTGTCATTATTATTGTTATTAACGATATTGATATTAACGATATTATTATTAACGATATTGTTATTACCGTTATTATTATTATTGGTATGCTCTACTATTATCTCCAAGGGCGTCGGCTCGTCACCCGAAGCGGCTTTTATATTATCGAGTGAAAAGAGAATTGTTGCCCCTTCGCTGATCTTACGGCTATCCGTGGCACAAGTATATATGCCATTCAGGTATTCTTCTACCGCCCCCGATACATCTATCAAGCCGTCTTTTACACTGAAGCTACTCAATGGCAGCGAAAAATTCTCCGGATGTAATTCAGTCGGCCCATCAACTCCGGCTTCGTATTCAAGCAGGTCAATCCTTATATCTACCTTTTCTTTAAATTCAACCCCCAGGACCGCCTCATAGGAACCATCATTAGAAGTCACCTTTACTTTCTGTACGGCATCCAACTCAACAAAATCACCCAGCCATGGGTAGTCACTCAGCAGCCGCCCACCGGTAAGTGAATAATTGTGACCGCCTTCATGCTCCCGCAACTGATTCATCTTATATTTAATACCTGTTTCAAGGCACTCTCCGCCAATATTCAAAAACACCGTTACCGGCATATTACCGATTATATCCGGCGGACCGGGATCATTCCCATTATGATTGCCGCCCTGATTTTCATTCTTTCCCTCATCCGCATTCCCACTATTGCCGCTTCCCGAATCTGCATGCTCATCCGCCGCCACTGGCGCAGGGGCGACTGTAGGCACTGGGGTTGCATGGGGTATCGGAGTGGCTTCCGGAATGGCCGGCGGGATTTCCGTAGGGACCACCATCGGGGTAACTGCCGGAGTAGCCCGGGAAACCGCTTTCGGTTTTTCGGTCGGCACAGCCGAAGGACTTGAATTGCCTTCCGGAGTTATTTCATTTTTGGGTTCTATGGATGCCAAAGGAGAAACATTGCTGGCGGCCAATTCCTCGGTGACCGTAAAAGTGTGGTCAAAAAAGGACCGATCCACTTCCCCAAGATCATACGGTTCTTCATTATTTTCCACTCCCTTCTGGGCCTCCTCTATGGCACTTTGGCTCATGGGGGTATAAGGGATTTCTTTTTCCTTTACAAATGTTTTTACCGCTTCCGGCAAATCCGCTTCGGTTGCCGGCAGCATCTGCCATTCACCTGCTGAATTGTCGATAACCTTCATTCCCTGCAAAATGTTGGCCTTGCGGCCGTCTGCATAGGCATGGGTCTCTCCTGTAATACCGATCAGGGTATCCTTCCCAGCATCTGACTCCAGATAGTTGGATGTTCCCCTGACGCTCATTACCAGCCGAGGGGTATGAATTTCGTATCTGTCGCCTTCTTCCAGCTTGGTTTCCACATCACTGATGACATTCCCCTGCTGCAAGGACATAATATTGATATTGCCCGAAGAATCACGCCGAATAGCCGACAAGGCAAATACTGTATCAGAACCTATTGTTACTTCCTTGCCCTGCTCCAGCTGGATTACCGCCAGGCCATCCTCACCGGTTAAAACAATATCAGCCTCCACCAAAGTCTGCCCTGCCACCAAATCTTCCGGAGTACCTTCTACCGAATGCTGAAATTTGGCAATTCCCTCCACCTTGGTCACCGAAACAGAAACGTCTCCCGATTCCTCTGCCATCTTGTCTTTTCCACAGGCGCTTAATGCAAGCGTCGTCAACACCGCTATGGTTATTAAGTAATACCTTCTCCTTATCCTCATGTTGCTACCTTTCTAAAATAGACTTCATTAGATACATGACTGTGTTCTCCCCACAGATAACATTCATTTTCCCCTTATCATAAATTATGCAGTCGGCTGTCCGGGCAATTGCTTCTCCCAAATATCCTTGTACCTCTTCCACCATGGACTGACTGCCTATTACATATCCCGCAGCCAAATATCCTTTGAAAAAGCAATAGATAATATACTCAATTTCACCCATTCCCTTCAGGGCAAAAAACATTTCATCTTTTTCCACATGGATAACTGCCGGACGCTTCATCAGTAAATCTGTTTCCATGGTACCTTCGTACCATGATATATCAAAAAAACTGTTTTTGCAAGTAAAATCCGTTCCCCAGCCACTATTAACCGGCTGCAGCACAAATTGATCCTTTTCGATATTAGATTTATGGAAAATCGCCAAAAACTCCTGATAGATTTCTAAGCATCTGGAAATATCATGCCCCCCGACACCCTCACCGGATCCGGTTCCGCCCGGCTGCCAGTTTTCCGGCTTTATCTTATCAAGAAACACTTTGGTAATGTCCTTATCAAATTCCGTCCCGCTGTTTTCATAAAACAAATTCAGCACCCGATTGAGGGGCCATGCTTTTTTGTATTGGCGTTCACTGATTAATGCGTCATAAACATCCGCTATCTTAACAATTTTAGCCGTAACAGAAAGTTCATCCCCCGTTTTTCCATATGGATATCCTTTCCCATCTATTCTTTCATGGTGGTACAAGATACCATCCAGAATCTCCGGCTCCAAATCCATATGCCCGACGATAGAATACCCTTTCACCGGGTGTTCTTTCATAATCCGGACATCTTCCTCCGAATAAGGACCGGGCTTGCTCAGAACATTATCCGGTATACCGATTTTTCCCAAGTCATGGATGGTACCGGCGAACTTAATCTGTTCCACTTGTTCGGCTGGCAAACCCAGACTCTCCGCAATAAATTCGGAGATTTCGGCAACTCTTTGCGAGTGCCCGCTGGTAATCGGGTCCTTGGCATCAATAGCTGCAATCATACACTGAATCAGTTCATACAAAAACTGGGTTCGCTCCGCCGCTTCACGGGAGGCATTAAAATATATATAGGCATTGGCGATCATGGTCCCAACCGCTTTAATACTCATTTCATCATGCCTGCGTTTCATTCCCATTACGGTATACCGGGTCTGGCTCTTTTCTTTTCCCATTACCGGCAAACGCAAAAATATTTTGTGCTTAAAGGGCTCCTTTCCGGTATGATATGCAACTGTCAGCATATCTGCGCCGATATTTCCCTTATAACCATCCATTTCTTCGTCTTCGGGAAGAGCTTCCGCCTTAATAATCTCTATCTCATAAGTAACTTTTATTTTTTGACCCAAATCCTCTATGTATTCTGCAAAGGAACGGTACTTCATTTCCCCCGTAAAGCTGTTTCCCAAACGATACAAAGCATCAATGGACATCGTCTGGGCCGTAATCTTACCCTGGCTGGTGATCAGCCGGACTAACAACGACGAAAGATATCCCACTGCCACCGCCAGCAAGGCCGGAAGAACACCCATCCATATCAGCAGCTTCATGAACATGAATCGATTTAGAAGAATTACTGCTACCGGCAACACTGCCAGGAACCAATAGCGTCTTTTCTTCGTATAGTGAGAACTCAGATAAGCCACTGTATACAAAGCAATCACATACAGACATTCCACCAAGCGCCCTGCGCGCAATGGGTTCCTTCCGGCCAGAAGGGTAACCATACTGTCAATATTGTACTGCACTCCCAGCACCAGGCCTTCGGCCGCTGTCACAACATCGGCTGCTCCAGCTGCATTCATTACAACAAATACAATAGCATCCTCAAATACTTCTTTGGGGACCTTCCCCTCCATTACATCCGCATATTCATAAATTTGAAAAGAATCCCTTGGAGCCGGAAAGCGAAAAAAGGAGAAATCTTCTGCCAACACACTATGATAGGTTTCCCCATTTCCCTCAATAGTCAAATCCACCGTTCCATTCCCATTAAAGCCCCAGCCGATATTATAGCCGGAAGCCATTAATATGGCGGTGGCAAACGAGGGTGAAATCAGCGCTTCTTCCCGAATCAGGCGATAGCGTCTGACCTTTTGATCAGCATCGGGAATTCCGTTTGTAAATCCTTCTCCGGTAGCCGCCTCCAGTAAACTGTTCAGCGAATGAATTGCTTTCTTGCCCTCCTCAGCTTCTGCATATGCCAAAATAACATTTCCATGTTTTCTGATGGCTGCCGCAAATCGGGCATCGATTTCAGGATCGGTTTCATCCAGAAAAAGAATATCCATTCCTACCGTTTTGGCTTCCATAAGATATTCCTCAAGCAATCTGGCATGCTGCTCTCGGGACCATGGCCACGAACCTATTTTTTCAATCGAACGGTCACTTCCCACGATCAATATGATTTTTTCTTTGGAACTTGGAACATCCATATGGGATATATATCCATCCAAAAATACATTTTCCATCTGCTCTATTATCGGAATCCGTAAAAATGTTATTATTACAAGAATCAAACAAGGTAGCACAGGAAAAAGAAAAAAGATCATTTTTTTATTTTTATGCATTGAATTATCCATTCCTATCATTTCTCTCATATTTAACATTTATTATACTTCTTTTTAATTTTACTGTCCATCGCCCATTTATTTATTGGTAAATTTATATAAAAAAATCCGAACCGTAACGGCTGATATAATGCTATCAGTTGACAGTCCTTACCGATTCAGAATATAATAGCCGTAAAATAACTAATATCAGAGGAGATTACCCCATGCCAAGCATTACCCCTTTTAGCAGCATCAGACCCAATAAGGACGTGGTACATCATGTGGCGGCACTGCCCTATGATGTTTATAACCGAAAAGAAGCTTGCGAAATCGTCGCCGCGTCACCACTTTCTTTTCTGCGGATCGATCGTGCAGAAACGGCCTTTCCGGAAGATGTGGACACTTATGACGACCGGGTCTATACCAAAGCCAAAGAACTTTTGGATGGTATGATTGCTGATGGTACTTTTATAATAGAAGAAAGACCCTGCTATTATATCTATGAACTGACTATGGATGGACGGGCCCAAACCGGTATCGTAGCCTGCTCCGCTGTGGAAGATTATGAGAACAGCATTATCAAAAAACATGAAAATACCCGGGAAGACAAAGAAATTGACCGGATTCGCCACGTGGACACTACCAACGCTCATACCGGCCCTATTTTTCTGGTTTATCGTTCTCAGGATGTTATCAACCAAATTGTGGACAGCGTGAAAGCAAGTATTCCTGAATATGACTTCACATCCGATGATGGTATCAGCCACCGTATATGGATTATCGAAGACGACGCGACCATTCAGACACTACAGACCTCTTTTGCAGCAGTTCCCTGCACCTACATAGCCGACGGCCACCATCGTTGTGCATCTGCTGCCAAAGTCGGTATCCGGCGGCGGGAAGCCAATGCTGCCCATACCGGAAAAGAAGAATATAACCGTTTTCTTTCGGTTCTCTTTCCCGATGATCAGTTATACATCATGCCCTATAACCGGGTGGTTACTGATCTGAATGGTCTGGATCAGGAGACCTTCCTCAAAGCCATCATCGCTAATGGCTTTTCTGTAGAACACATCGGAAAAGAGCCGGTTGCCCCCATCCGAAAAGGAACCTTCGGAATGTATCTGGCTGATGGCTGGTATCTGCTGACTGCCGAAAACAGGCTTTTCTCCACGGACCCTGTTGCCGGACTGGATGTTTCCATCCTGCAGGATCACCTGTTGGGACCGGTTCTGGGTATCGGTGACCCCCGAGTGGATAAGCGCATTGATTTTGTCGGCGGCATCCGGGGACTAAAAGAACTGGAAAAACGAGTGGCCGAAGATATGACAGTGGCTTTCTCCATGTATGCCACTTCCATCCAAGAATTACTGGACGTAGCTGATGCCGGATTACTGATGCCGCCCAAGTCCACCTGGTTTGAACCGAAGTTACGGAGTGGATTGTTTATTCATTCACTTTAAAACATAAAAATGACATAAAACAGCTGATCCTGTCTCTTTTGAGAAATCGATCAGCTGTTCTTATTATTATGCTTTAAACAAAGTTCCGATTTGAATTCCCTCTAAAATATCAGGGATATTGTAGACCCGTTCGCCATTGGCGATTATCATATCAATGCCGGCTTCCGTGGCGATTTTGGCCGCAGCCACCTTGGTTACCATACCGCCGGTTCCCACGTTGGACTTAACGCCTTTGGCCATCTCTTCCAATTCTCCGTCAATTTTTTTCACACAATTGATGAAAACAGCATTTTCGTTGGTCCGGGGATCGTCGGTGTACATTCCGTTGATGTCGGTAAGGAGGATCAGCAGTTCGGCTCCTACCAATTCCGCAACGTAGGCAGACAGGGTATCGTTATCACCGAAATTGTCACTTTGAATCTCATCGGTTGAGATGGCATCGTTTTCATTCATGATGGGGATTACACCCATCTTTAATAGCTGTTCCAGGGTGCGCTGGGTGTTGGCCCTGGTGGTTTCATTAGTGATAACACTCTTGGTAACCAATATCTGAGCGATGGTCTGGTTATATTCCGCAAATAGTTTCTGGTATATCATCATCAGCTGGGCCTGCCCCACTGCTGAACAGGCCTGTGTCACTGCCAGTTCCTTCGGGCGTTCCTTGATACCCAATGCTTTCCGTCCGGCCCCCACGGCACCGGAGGAAACCACGATCACTTCTTTATTGCGGTTTCTGATATCGGTTAATACCCGTACAAACTTTTCCAATTTAATTAAATCCACATGACCGGTTTCGGCATGAGTGATGGTAGAGGTTCCGATTTTAACCACCACACGCTTTTTATCTTTAATATAACTTCTGTCGATAATGGTATCCATTTCTTCTGTCCAGCCTTCCTGTTTCTGTCTTTTGCTATTATTCACTTTCACAACTTACTAATATGTAACTACCCCAAATATTTTACCACAACAAAAATATGTTGCAACTATTATTTAATTTCCTTTTGCTATTCATCTTCCGGTATGGCCATTAACGTCCCCGGAAAATTCAAATAACGGATAAACATCTCTTGAAATCCCGCCTCATCAGCAAGTTCAATATGAACCACCTGTTCCCCATACTGTTCCAGCCTGACCGCAAACTGATGGGAAAGTAAGGCCATGCCTGCTCCGATCCCGGCACCGTTGCCGATCAGCCTGATCCGTTCCGGTTCCACCGGCGGCAGCAATCCAATCCTCACTGCACTTTCTTTTCTTATATAATTACCAAAGGCACCAGCCAGATATACGGCCTCAAGCTGTTCCGGCAGCAGCTCCAAACAATTCAGCAACATCTCGATTCCGGTTCGGATAGCACTTTTGGCTAACTGAAGCTGACGAATATCACCGGCTGTCAGGATTACTTCGTTTTCCCCTTCCCATAGGATAAATGCGCTTTGTCCGTTCCGCTCCGCCAGACGGTCTGTCCATCCCCCGAAAATCCCCTGGTCACAAGCTTCTTCCCGGGTCAAAAGATACCCCGTTTCATCAATGACACCGATTTCCAGTAGTACTGCCAGGGCATCCACCAGACCGGAACCGCAGATTCCAATGGGTACTGTTTCCCCAATGATATCCAGCTGTAATTCCCCGCCTGCCACCCTGACTCCTTCAATGGCCCCTGCCGTTCCGCGCATTCCCTGAAACACAGCCGCCCCCTCCAGGGCTGGGCCGGCAGCCGCGGAACAGGTGTATGCCATGCCTGATGCCAGGGCAATCATTTCTCCATTGGTTCCAAGGTCCAGAATTAAAATCTTTTTTTGACTGGTGATTTTCTGTACATATCCATATACTGCCGCCATATCCGAGCCAACATGACCGGAAATATTGGGCAAAATACACACCTCACATTCAGCCCCCTTCACCAGTCCCAGTTCACTGCCTTTGCGCCTTTGAATCCCTTCATATGCCGCCATGAAAGGAGCACGGGCCAAGCCTGCCGGAGATATTCCTAAAAGCAAATGGCACATCGTCGTATTTCCCACAACCGCAATCCGTTCACAAACCGCCTCATCCAGCAGTTCTTCCATAATACTGTTTAAACAAGCCACGATCAACTGCTGCAATTGCCGAAGGTTTTCTTCTTTTTCCAAAGCAAAAGAAATCCGGCTGATAACATCCCCGCCACAGACAGATTGGGGATTGGCTTTCGCCAGTGTCTGCAGCAGTTTCCCCTCCTTAAGATCAAAAAGAAGTCCGGCTACTGTTGTTGTTCCGATATCAAAAGCAATCCCCAGCCCTTTACCACCCGGTTCGGCTTGAAATCCTGCGGGAAACGTAAACGAATTACTTTTATTGGTGACCGGCATCACTCCTGCTGCCGCACACCCGTCGCAAGCGGCCTTGCGGCAACCTGCACAATACTTTTTAAAATTCTGCATCCTAGTAACCTCTAAAGATTTTATTGTATATCGCCAATCTTTCATGTATGATATATCATATCATACTAAAAATGAACCAACAAGTTTGTTAAAAAGTGAACTTTTATGAAAAGAGGATTTTATGTGGATTGCTGATGAGTGGAAAGATTACGAAGTACTGGAGACTGCCGGCGGCGAAAAACTGGAGCGATGGGGCGATTATCTCCTGGTCCGGCCGGACCCGCAGGTACTTTGGAATACACCGAAAATACATAAAGGATGGAAGCATAAAAATGCACATTATCACCGCAGTGCCAAGGGCGGCGGAGAATGGGAATTTTTTAATTTGCCTAATGAATGGAGTATCAAATATAAAGAGCTGACCTTTCGTCTAAAGCCTTTTAGCTTTAAGCATACCGGCATATTTCCCGAGCAGGCCGTAAACTGGGACTGGTGTGCCCGCAAAATCAGAGAAGCCGGGCGTCCCTTAAAAGTCCTGAACCTCTTTGCCTATACCGGCGGTGCCACCCTGTCCGCTGCCAGGGCCGGCGCTGAGGTTACCCATGTGGATGCCTCCAAAGGAATGGTGGGATGGGCCAAAGAAAATGCTGCCGCCTCCGGACTGGAAAATGCCCCCATCCGCTGGCTGGTAGATGACTGCATAAAATTTGTGGAACGGGAAATCCGCCGGGGCAATACTTATGACGGTATTATTATGGATCCCCCTTCCTATGGCCGGGGACCTAAGGGGGAAATCTGGAAAATAGATGAAAGTATTTTTCCTTTTATAGAATTAACTGCCAAAATCCTCTCTCAGGATGCGGTTTTCTTTTTGATCAATTCCTATACCACCGGATTGCAGCCTGCCGCCCTTTCCTATATGATGAACCGGGCCCTGGTACCGCATTTTGGGGGCCGGGTAGAATCTGCGGAAATCGGTCTGCCGGTTGCCACCGATGGTCTGGTGCTTCCCTGCGGGGCGTCAGGAAGATGGGAACGGGATTTTTCTGATATCCATTAGAAAAACACCTGTCTGACGAAATCGTCGTACCCGGGTATCCGCTGCTCCAGCAAGTTCCCTCTGGTATAAACATAAGGCACGCGGTCCGGGAAATACAGGTACATTCTGATAAAATAAGCCAAAAGCAGTAAAACGAAAACAAGGATAATCCCAACCACAAATCCTTTCACCGGTACTCCTTTTATATACCTGCAAAAAAAGCAGTAGCCCGCGAACAGAACAATTACAAAAGCAGTCGGATTCATATAAAAGGCACGAGCAAACTGACCGGTTAATATAAACCACACCGCTCTTGTCATACCGCATCCCGCACAGGGAAAGCCGGTGGTTAGAATAAGGGGACAGGATGCCGGCAGTAAAATGTGCATCAGCACATAATAAACAGCCAAAGCAACTGCACACCATATATATTTTTTTATATCCCTCCAAATTCTTACCGCGATTGTCCTTATCATCTCAGTTACTTTTCGTTTTGCCTCTCTATAAATATTTTTTTAATTGTTTCGGTCAGCTGCTGTATATCGATGGGTTTGGCCAAATGACCGTTCATTCCGCATTCGATGGATTTTTTCATATCTTCATCAAAGGCATTGGCCGTCATGGCAATAATGGGAACATTTTCCATATCATTACGTTCCATTTGTCTGATTCTTTTCGTCGCTTCCAGACCATCCATTACCGGCATCCGGATATCCATTAAAATAACATCATAATATCCCGGCGAACTGGCTGCGTATTTATCTACTGCTTCCTGACCGTCTAATGCAACGTCCACAATAAAACCCTGCATTTCCATTAATGTTTGCGCAATCTCCACATTCAGACTGTTATCTTCCACCAACAGGACGCGGCTGCCTTTCAAACTGCTGTCTTCCAGCAGATCGATATCCATGGATTTCTTTTTTTCCGCTTCTCCGATTTCCATAAGCAGCGTAAAATAAAAATCACTTCCCTGATCCGGCTGGCTGTCCAGTTCGATCTTACCACCCATCATATGAATCAGATGGCTGCTGATGGAAAGCCCAAGCCCGGTACCGGCGTATTCCCTTTTACCGATATTTTCCACCTGCTCAAAAGAAAGGAAAATCCGCTCTTTATTCTCGGCACTGACACCGATTCCATCATCACGAACGGAAAATTTCACCCGGGTCTGCCGTTCATCCAGTATCGTCTGTTCTATCGAAAGAACGATATTACCTTCAGCCGGTGTAAATTTTACTGCATTTCCCAACAAATTGACCAGTACCTGGCTTAACCGGAGTTCGTCCCCCAAAACCCATTCATTGACAATCTGCTTTTCAACACGATAGTAAATATTCTTGCTTTCCGCCTGCGGCAGAATCATATTTTCAATCCCGCTAATCATTTCATTAAGATTCAGGTTTTTTACATCCAGCTTCATCTTTCCGCTTTCAATTTTGGACATATCCAAAATATGATTGATCAGCCCCAGTAAGTAATAGGACGATTGGGAAATCTTAGTTAAACATTCTTCAACCTTATCTTCCTTCTCTTTTTCCAGCAGCGCAATGGTGGTCATTCCGATTATGGCATTCATTGGCGTGCGGATCTCATGGGACATGCGGGAAAGAAAATCACTTTTTGCCTGACTGGCCAAATCATGTTTTTCCCGATTAATATTGGACTCAATAATCTTTACTATTTCCTGAATATCATTTTTGTCCCGTTCACCCCATTTTTCTGACCCGCCGGTCTGCTGCACAAAGCTTACGGAACCAATATAGCACTCCCTGTCATACATCGGAACACTAATCCCCTCCGCATAATTGGAAACAAACAGAACTTTCCGCTGCAAAGGTAATAATTCTTCCAGTTCCAAAAATTTATTGGTTCTGTCACTGATACTCTCTATTAATTCATCAAACTCACCGGATGAAAAATATCTTATTTCACTTAAATCCTCGCTGCCGCTTTCTGCCTGCCACCAATAATTCAGATAAGCCGCATGGAAATCCCAGTCAATTATTACTACCCTGATAGCTTCCGCCGAAAAATAATTGCCCAGCTTGGTCAGCATGACTGCCATTACATTGCTGAAATCTCCGCCTTTATCAAAAAAATTAAAAACCTGAGAAATAATATTGGGCTTTCCGGAATAAGAAATTCTTGCAATTCCATTGATTTCCCGTTCCTGATTCAGCTGCTCAAAAGAGGAAATATTACTTCCCTTTTCTTTTTTTACAAGAAACAGTTCCTTTTTTACCTGGGTTAGCAGTTGTTCATAGGAGAAATTTTCTCCCGCCACTTCCCGAACTCCTGCTGACAACTCGATACATAACGTGCTATTTGGATATAATCCCTTTGCCTTTTCCTGTATCACGGTAATGAAATCCCAGGTGTCACTTAAGCTAAATCCACTAAACCAGAGTAAAATTTCATCTCCGCCGATGCGTATCCCGACGATATCTTCATTTATCATATTTCTGATGATTTTCCCGATTTCTTCTAGTATGGAATCTCCTAAAATCATTCCATACTCTTCATTAATCGCACGAAAACCATCTATATCCAGTAATGCCAGACATCCTTTGTTATAATATTTCAATTCCGATTCAATTAACTTCTTTCCTGCTTCTTTTTTCAAAAGACCGGTAATCAAATCCTGACGCTGCTCCTCTAATTGGCGCAGCTCATTCAATTTTTCCTGATTAATATTTTTAATACTGCCGATAATCTTAGACCGGACGCCGTCCGCATCTTTGATTATGGTGCCTTTCATTTCTATCCACTCAAAATCAGCCTCTTTTTTCAGCTTGACCTGCAGCACTGCTTTAACTTCATTTCCCCCACTCTTAACAACATCGGATACCATTCGGCGATGTTCAGGCTGGATTGCCTGCAGAATTTCCTCCCGGCCTATCTGACGATAGATACTCTGCTCCGATTCACCTGACTGTTCCGAGTTAAAGCTGATTAATTCTAATTCCGCTTTTTTTATATCATAAGTAAATAAAACATCGGTACTGCTTCGCAGGGCAATCCGATACCGTTCTTTTTCCTCCAGCAGTTTATATTCATTTTCCTTCTGTTTTTCGGTGAGATTATGTACCACATCATACAGTTCATCCACTTCCCGGATATTGGATATTTTATATTCGGTCAATTGATTATCCGAACTGGTTCGAATGGATTCTGCCAGCTTTCTGATGGGAGATGTTATATGAGTTGCAATAAAATATATAGCTATACAGCTGAAAAGAAAAGCAATTAAAATGCCTGTTAATAAATTAAACGTTATTTTGTCACTAAATCCAAACAGACTTTCATGCTCCTTGATTCCCACAAGTGCCCATACTTCATTCTCAAAAGGAGTATTGCTATTGTACAAATGCAATTCACTTACCGACACATAAATAGGATCGGTAACACTGGTAATATCCTCCACTTGATAGAGATCATTATACTCTGTTTCATCAATGGTTATCGCCTTGCTCACATTGCTCATGCGTTCTGCCAGAACTCCGGAATATACCAGGGGCATCAATTGTCCGCTTTCCGCATCATATCGGGCCAGCATATAACTGCTATTATCATTACTGGATGTGTTTTGGGCGGATATTTGTTTCAGGAAATAATTGCGGGAAACTTCAATTCCCATAACACCATATATCTGGCCTTCATATACCAGAGGAATGCTGTAGGTAATAATCTGATAAGAATCTTTTTCAGTGCCCCGGGTAAGCAAAAAGGGCTCACTCCAATAAGCCAGATTTTTGTAAGAAGCCTCCGGATTCTCCTGAGCCGCCTGATATGGCCGGTAAAAAAAGTTATCTCTTTCTTTTACACCCGGTTCCGCAAAGTGAAAATCAGTGGTCCACAAATAATCTAAAGGAATCCCTAATTCATGGGCAAATTCGCTGTTTCCCCGTTCCATTAATACATCAGAATAGCCGCCTGGATTACTGAGGGGATCAATATCCCTGAAGTAAACCCCATTGTACATGTCCTCTTCTGCTCCGGCCTTGGGATTTCCCACAATCATAAAGCTTCCGGTTACAGCATTCTTTCTAAGCATATACAGACACGGCGACAGCATCTCATGTAAAAGCTCGCTTTGCAGCTTATCATTATCCATGAACTCCTGAATACTGATTTCCTCCCGCTGCAAAATAGCTTTCAAATTAGCATCCATCTGTTCTTTCTCTTCTTTGATATTAGACCATTGCTGAACCATATTGTTTTCAATCAGGATCTTCCGGCTTTCAACAGCCTGACTTAATATGTCTACCGAATTTCGAGCCAACAGGCTTGTGCTCCCGCCCAAAATCACCGTACCATAAGTAATCAGCGCCTGCACCAGCATAACCAAAATCAGCGGTATAATAAACATTTTTAAGATTGTTCTTTTTTTCAATTTTAAACAAACTCCTTAAAAATAACAGATTTACATTACTTATTTCCTTCTACAGCCGTCTCCAATGCCGCACAAAACGATTGATACCATTCTTCAAATGCAGCCTCAGTAAGCAAATCAGCTGCTGCTTCTTCCAGGTTCATTCCTCCGGCAATTCGTTCTGCGACGATTTCTCTGTCAGCCCCAGCCTTGTCTTGCAAATGATATTCCAATACTTTTCTGGCCGCACTTCCGCCGTCAAAGGCTTTATTTGTATACAGCGTGCATTCCTTGGCATCTTCAATAGCTGTGACTATCGTATCATATGTTTTAGACGATACCGTTAACCCTCTTTCAGCAATTACCGCATCCATGCTGGCTTTACTATAAGCACTTTTAATGACCGGAAGATAACCGGATGCACAGCCAAAGGCGATATTTTGTTCTTTCCGGGTAAACCATTTCAGGAAAACCACTGATGCATACTCTTCTTCCGGAGTTGCTTTGGTAACAACCATGCCGGCCCCCTGCTGTACAGCGTAATTAGCACCGTCAGCAAAAAGCGGATCCGGTATTACGATATAATCAATGGCATAATTTTCTTCACCTTTTTCTACTTCATCCGGAAAATACATGGATGAAGTGGTGGAACCTGTAAAGGCAATAATCTCACCGATCTTCAGATCATCTGAGCGGAACCGGCCAAAAGACTTAAAATATCCTTTAATATAAGGTGTATAATAATAGTCCCAGATACGCTTCATCACTTCTTTATCGGCATGCAGGGTCACCTTTTGGTTATGTACTTCAAAAATCTCTGTTCCCAACTGCATCGAGCCTGCTACGAACAAATTGGCAACCGCATCCCTGCCGTAAAAAGCCTGGCCGTCCTCAGCAATATCAGGGGTCATGGCATCCGTCCACTGGTAATAACGCTCTGCCGCATCCGCCAGACCTTCCTTGGTCTCAAGAAGAGACAATTCCGCGCCTGTTTCAGCAGCAAACTTATCCCAGTCAGTTTTATTTATCATCAGTATTTCAGTTGATTTTGCAACGGGGAAAATCCGCAGTTCATCGTTACTGCCGATTCTTCCTTCTTCCATGTATGAATCTACATATTCAGCCTGTTCTTCTGCCGTCATATATTGTCCAATATCGGCCAGATATCCCATTTTATCGATTTCATATGCGGTATCGGCATAGGATGAAAAAATATTGGGAACTGCCTCGCTGCCTACTTCCTTATTAATAGAAGCCCGGACATTGACCTCCAGATCATTCACATCCCCCTGGCTGTGTCCGACGACATAAATCCCTTTTTCTTTTCCTTCCGTATCATTAAACTCTGCAACCAATTCATCAAATGCGGCCTGCTGGGCACCATTATAATAATGCCAGATACTGATGGATACCGGGTGTTTGGGGTCCAGTTTTACCTTTGTCCCCTGGCCGTTGCCTGCGCATGCACAGATACAAACTGACACTGTCAGCATTATCGCTGCCAATATTCTTTTTTTCATAATCTATCCTCTCCATATTTCCGTAATCTTCATATAATATAACATAAAAGAAATTTATTTACCACATATTTACTGAAACCAAAGCGCCGCCCGCGAAAGACGTCTGCTGCCAGCGTCTTAAGTCTATTTCCTTTCGAATTCCCTGATCAGAGATCACCACCAGCTTTTCATCCGGCTTATAATTGACAATCGTTACCCAGTGCCAGCTGTCCAGATTTGACAAGGCACCCCTGGAGTAATTCAAAAAAGCCACGGGTAAGTTTAGCTGCAAAGATTCCAAAATAAATCTTTCTATATTTTCATAATCAGGTCTCCGAAAAGGCCGTATGGGAATCCGCAAAATCTTGCTGACTGTTGAAATCCCTTTTGCTTCGGCATAACGGGACATTCCTCTGGCAAAAACCTGTGGATTTTTAACACCGCCGATACCTGGTTTAACAAAAGCAAACATATCATTCATCAATTGCAGGCATTCCTGTTTACTGCCGGCATCGATGGGATAAAGCCTGGATAACTCATTCCCTCTTCGGGCAAAGTACCAGACAATATTAGACGCTGCTGTCGGTCCGCAGCCTGACATCCGCCGCCATTTGTCTTGGTACCAGTTCTGATTGCCACCAAAAAAGACTGTTTTTTCCATATTTATCTCAAATGATTTTTCCATCTGATATCCTTCTTTCATTTTCTCTGCTTTTATCAAAAACAAGGGTGAAATTCTACCTGATGTTCTATCAGCTTATCACCCCGATAGACAAACTTCGCTGAAAAGAATCCCTTTTCACTTTTGATCCATGGCCAAAAGAGCCGATCTCCCTCCCACAGCTCCAGTTCTTCAATTTTATCGGTATCTATCCATTGCAGTTCCCCTTCATCACAGCTTCCGATTGTCCCCTCATAGCTGTCGGCTGTATAGATAAATATATATATGGGTTCGCTTTCCTCATCCATCGTCACAAAGGTGATCATTCCCCGCAGCCGGTAACCGGTCAGTGTCACACCTGCTTCTTCTTTAATTTCCCGGACCAGACATTCTTCCGGGGATTCGCCGGGTTCAAATTTGCCCCCCAGGCCGATCCATTTATTTTTATTAATATCCTTTTCCTTTTTGTTGCGATAAAGCATCAGGGTTTTGCTCTCTTTCTGGATATAACATTCGGTACATAAAAGCATCATTTGTCTCCTTTTATCCGTTTATTATGGGGTCATTTTGCTAAATCATAATTTAATGGCATTTTTTCATTTTAATAACTTGCGTTTTTTATTTTTGGATATTGTATTCCATTCCTTCTTTTACTTCCGTGAATCCACATTTTTGATAGAGCCTTCTCCCTGCTTCGGTAGCATCCAGACTGATATGGGTAACCCCTTTGGCCTTCGCTTCTTCCAGCATGACGTTTACCAGTTTTAAGCCAATCCCACGCCTTCTGTAAGATTCCACCGTATATACATTCATAATATGTGCACGCAGTCCGATGGGGTGACTGTAAGTCGGCAAGACCATAAAATAACAGATGGTTGCGCATCCAATGAGGGCTTCCCCCTCCCAGGCCAGGAAGGTGGACTGGTTTCCTGTCTCAAAATAATCCCGCGTGTTATTTATTAAATCATGATTAAGTTGACCGCCATTTATCTCAGCCAACATCTCAAATCGGATGGCCAGCACCGCTTCAATATCTTCCGCCGCTGCTGGCCTGCATGTTATACTTTCAGAACGTGCAACAAGTGCATCCACTGCCGCTTCGGCTTGAACACACTTGTCTGTTTTATTTTTATTTAAGTATTGCTGCCGCATCTGTGATTCCTCTTTTCCCATTTGGAATGATTATATCACATCACCTGCTTTTTGAGAATCATTTATCTGATCACCTATTTTACCTGACTCCTTTTTTCCACTCCCAGCTTATCAAAGATATTGGAAACATGCTTTTTAACAGTGGTTTCCGCAATAAAAAGTTCTTCGGCAATTTCCTTATTGGTTAATCCGGCATTGATCAGCAACGCAATCTGGACTTCCCGGGATGTCAGTCCGGCACCCTTCAATCTATCCTTTAAAGTTTCCTGCATCTCCTCTTGTTCCGGTGGTTCGGCCGCTTTCTTTTTTCGCTTTCCGCACACCTCATAAATAATAAAACCATATAATACCGGGCGGCAGGCCAGGGCCGCCTCGGACAAAAGATTCTCTGTCCCTTTTATGCTTTGGAGACCAAAGAAAAGGATAATAAGGGTGCCTATGTAGCCCACTGTCCGGGCATTCATACCAATAAGTTCCGGTATTTCCTCCTTTTTTATTCCTTCCAGAAGATGGGGAATAAAAAGAATACCGATTCCGAAAGCCATCAGACCCATCAGCTTAATACTGATCAGAGCACCAATCTCAAAATCCATGCTATAACAAAGCAACAGGATAAATATTGCTATAGCAAATACATTGCTGCTGATTTTTTTCATATGGCTTCATCCTTATTCTTCAGAGTTTATAAAATCAATTAATTTAAATTCCAATCGTGTTTTCACCGGCAGCAATAAAATAATCATCCCCAGTCCATAAGCGAAACAAATAGCAGATACCCCGATGCTGGGCCAAATATATTCTCCATTGCCTTCATACAACACCAAAATGGCCGGCATCACAGAAAGAAAAAGGCTGCCAAACAACAGGGTTCTGATTGCCAGTTCAACTGCCTGAATGGCCCGCTTTATCTCGCCCAAACTCTGGGGCTGTTTTTTAGTAACCGCAAATCTAAATCCGTTGACAAAGTCTTTGAGAACACCTGCCGCCATCAGTACCGGAATACAGAGTATCAGCAATAATATAAAGCTTGTCGGGTCGATCAATCCCATTATACCCATACCAAATCCGCCAAAGAACACTACACCCAGCAAAAATGAAACAATTACTCCTATAACCGCTATAAAATACATTTTCACTACCTCCTTATGATTTTAATTGTACGCTCCTGTTACCTCTTCAGTTTACAAAGCAACCCTGTTTTTCACAATACTACTTTGGATGTATTGTAGTATTAGTATCTATAATACTAATATGCAAGTTCCAACTGTAATCAGTACCCCTCCCATTATAGTCTTGGTATTAACAGCTTCACCCAAAATCACAAAAGCCATAATCATACTGATTACTACGCTGAATTTATCAATCGGTATCACCTTGGAGGCTTCTCCGATTTGCAAGGCTTTAAAATAGAATAGCCAGGAAAGCCCGGTGGCTAATCCCGACAGCCCTAAAAAAATCCAGCTTTTACGGCTGATATCGGCTATCCCAGCTTGCTTTCCGGTTAAAATCACAATCCCCCAGGCCATTACCATTACTACAACTGTCCGAATCGCCGTTGCCAGATTCGAATTAACATTTTCAATTCCGATCTTGGCCAGGATCGAGGTCATTGCTGCAAAAAAAGCTGAAAGTAATGCATATATAATCCACATATTGTTTCCTCCACGGTTTATCATCTTACTTCTTATTATAATGCATATTAAAGTGAAATGTAACCGGTAAGCTTCGGTTTGATACAGCGTACTTTTGTAGTACAGGGTGTGTTAGAATGAATTTCAAAAAAGAAAAGGAGTGTTTTGCAATGAAAAAAAATATTTTAAGAAGAACCGCATCCATTATCTTAACTACAATGTTATGCTTTATTACATTTGCTGGAAATGGAATAACAGCAAAAGCTGTCACCTATGAACATGAAGATATCCTGGAAGGTAACTTTTATGAAGCTAGTGATAGTTTCTTACTAGGACAGTATACCTTGCAGGAGTATGATGAAGTATGCTTTGTTTACTATGGCAGCTATGATACTTCAACAAAGACTGGTACAGATCTAATTTCCAAATCAAATATTCCGTCAGGGTCCAGCATAACCGAAGATAATACTGTACCTCTTGACAATACGCTCCCCCGGTGGAAACTTGCTACAATAGACTTTGTTTATGGTGAATATCTTCATTTTATTTTCGTAGCTGAAAAATGGCCACTCACAGCAACAACCCTATCAGCAGGATGTGCACATACCTGTGAGTGGATCACGGAAAGCGAAGCATCCGAAACTGCTGATGGCATGATGGCATATCAATGTACAAAGTGTGGAGCAATTACCGACTATATGGCTGGCGGAACCGGTTCGACATCAGCATATGCGGTATTCAATAAAAACGTTGCACTTAAAGTGAATCAGGCTGAAAGCGGAGCCACCTTACATATTGATACTCAGCTTTGGACAAGCTTCTCGAAGAACGTGATGGCGGCGATTGCTGCACGGAGAGATATTACCGTAGAGCTTAACTATCGTCTGGAAGGCAAGAATTATCAAATCGTCATACCGGCAGGAGCATCGGTTCCGAACGATGTTGATTTTGCAGGATTTAACGGTTACCTGGCTGGTTTGTATGGTCATGTAGCGAAATAGGTTTTCAGATTTATCACCTTGGACAGTATAAATGTAACGGTCACCGGCATCTTTACCTCTTTTGGTAAAGCTCTGCCGGTGACATTTCGTCCGCCAGAATATTTTTGATAAACGTATCAATTACCGGAATCACCGTCATCCTTTCATACAGGCAAGTAATTCCTTCAAATTTTTCTTGTCAGAATGATCACTGGACTTTTCGAATACCTGCATCATACCGTTTTCCTCCTCCGTACGGTCTTTTTTCTTCTGCAAAACATTGTACATCATCTTTAACATACTTTTTGAAAAGAAGCCCATTTTTTCATAACAGAGGCCGCTCACCAGATAGAAGAACGGAATTTTTCTTTGTTCTTCTGTCGATAAATTGCTGTTTTTTACCCTGGTGATCGCTTCCGTTGCTTCCATAGGTGTCGCACCAGTGGCAAACACCACCAGCTTTTTGCCCTCTGCCAGACTGCTTTTTTTGAACTTATCTAACCCTGATACTTTACCTGCCATGAGGCCGCCGCCATAAATAATGGTATCATACTCTGATAAGCCATTTCTGTCCGCTTCCTTAAGCGAAAATACCGGACAGTTCAATTCCTCACCAATCCACTTGGCATATTTAGCCGTAAAGCCTGTTTTACTTTGATAAATCACTACTGTGTTCATTCCAATTCCTCCCTGATTTGTTTTAAGTTTTCTTCCATTTTCAGTAAAATCTTTATAGTAAGTGCTATTTCCTCCTGGGACACTCCCGCAAAAAGTTTTCCCATAAATTCCATTTCCCGATTATAATACTTCTCTTGAAAAGCATTAAGCTCTTCCGTTGGCAGCACTCTTGTCTTTCGCCGGTCCTGTTCATCTGTGCAAAGGGTAATCAAACCGTTCTTTTCCAGTTTTAAGGCCAGTTGCTTCACATTCTGATGAGAACTACCCATTACCTCCGATAGTTCATTCAGGGTAGGCGGCTGCTCACCAAACAGAGACAAACAGACCAGCATAAAAAACTGTTTGGCAGTAATCTCACTGTAAAAAGCATCTCCTGCTGCTTGTAACCGGTTATGAAAAGCAAAGAAAAGTCCAAACAAAATATGCTGATTATCATAACCGTCTAACATCTCATCTCTAATCAAATTTATAATCTTGCTCCTTTCAAATTTTCTCCAACTAAATAAAGTAACATATTACACATCTTATAATGTAATATATTACTTATTTGTTTTTTTGTCAATTAAATTAATAAGCTATTCCCGAAAAAGTTACCACGTTAACAGTACACCATATCATTTTACACATTTCCTTTGCAATTTCCGCAATCACAGCTGCACCCGCTGCAACTTCCACGTTTTTTATTCTTTATCATACTTTTGATGATTATAGTCACGATACCAACCAATATGGCTCCAACAATATAAGTTCCCATATACTCTCCTTTTTTATTGTTTAATTTGTTAATGATAATCATTCTCATTTATAATATTATTCTATTGTTAGTCATTTGTCAATGCTATTGACAATATTTTTTTCTCATGCTAATATTTAGTAAATTAGTAATTTACTAAATAACTGTTATGAAAGGAAATACTTATGAATATACCCACTACTCTGAAACATAAACCGGTAATCGTCTCTGAAAATTATGAAAATATCGATGGGCGAACTGCCTACCAAACCGATGCCAAAGGGTTATCCTTAGGGCTGGCCCAGTGGAATGACCGGGGGAAAGTAGATATTTCCGCTAAAGTATGGCGTTATACCGGTGAAAAATGGTCGCGCCAGTCAGAGGAGCTACCTCTTCACCGGGTCTTGGATCTGGCTATTCTGGCTTGCCGGGGATATCAGTATTTTCAGGAAGCTTACCGCTATCCCAAGTTATATGATCCTAATGATACCTGTATCGACCGGCTCGGCTTGCAGGGGGATGCCATGACTGTTGAAATATGCACAGACAATCCCATGATCGATGAGGATATCCGCTTATTTCAGCAGGCCTTGAGCAATGATGGTGAAATGTTGGGTGAACGGTTTCGGCTCCTTTCTGCCTTACTGGCAGATATGGGATATTAAGAAAGGATTATTATTATGGATAGAGAAAGACGTAAAGAACTGACCGAACAGTTTAAACAAATTAAAACTTACCTGGGGATTTACCAGCTGCGGAATACCGTTAACGGCAAAATTTATCTGGCCTCCTACCCCAACCTGAAAAACCGTGAAGTGAACCTGCGGAATGAATTGGATATGGGACGTCATTATAATAAGGCTTTGCAGAAGGATTGGACCGAAATGGGCGGAGATGCCTTTGTTTATGAGGTTCTGGAGCAGAAGGAATCTAACGATATTACGGATAAGCGTTGGGTTTTAAAGCAGATGGAAGAAGAATGGATGGAAAAAGTACAGCCATACGGCGATAAAGGCTATCATAAACCCAAAGGAAATGCCTGACAGCTTATTCCAGTTCGTCTAAAAGTTCCTTAAATGCTGTAATTATCGAAAAATCTTCCACGCCCCTGCTCATTACCACTGTTACGATTTGAAGTTCGGGAACAACAAAAATATATTGTCCGCCATATCCTTCTGCATAATACATGCTGTATTTTTGCTGTTCCTTAGGAGTATCGATCCACCAGTTGTAACCATAAGCCTTATTGGGTCCATGGCTGGAAGTGGAAATCCGTACCCACTGGGCCGGAACAATCTGCCGTTCTCCCCATTTGCCTTCCTTGAGATACAATTGTCCGAATCGGGCGGCATCTCTTGCCGTCATCCAGATACCGAATCCGCCGATGGTAATCCCCTGTGTATCTGACCACCAGGCAAAATCTTGTATTCCTATTGGTTCAAACAGATTTTTACGGACATATTCTGCTTCCGGCATGCCTGTAACCTGGGTTAAGATTGCCGAAATCAAATGAGAATTTCCCGAACTGTAATTAAACACCTCACCGGGTGCACTTTTCATATTCTTTTGCAGTATAAAATCCACCTGGTTTTCCGCCATCAGCCAATCCAGGAAAACCTCACCACTGGTGTTTTCTGTCCAATCAATCCCCGAAGATAAATTTAATAATTGTTCTACGGTAACTTCTTTCATTTGATCATCCGTAACCGCGGGAAAAAAATCTCCTATCTGACTGTCCACTCCGGGCAGATAACCCTGTTCTATTGCAATACCTACCGCCGCCGAAGTGATACTTTTGGTGCAGGAATATAAATCAAACCTGCTGTCTTTGTTATACCCCTCACTGTAATACTCATAGACAATTGTGCCATCCCTAACCAGCAGGGCAGCATGAATTTGTTTATCCTGAAGTTTCTTGTTAAATTCCTCCAGCCATTTTGATTCAATACCATGGTTTTCCGGTAAATCCTGTTTCCATTCATTGCTGGTGCCGCCTGCTTCTCTGATTGCCGGAGAAGGAGCACCTGTCACAATATCTTTATCCTCATTACTACCTACATTATCTGCAACATCTGAAACGTCTCTTATTTCTTCAACTTCTAACTCCGATAACGGTTCTGTCTCTTCCCGCTCCGGCGTTCCGCATCCTGCTGTCAGCAGTAAAGAGGCAATCAGCCAAAAATTTTTTAATATAAATTTGTTCATTTTAACACCCATGCCTTTCCGCCGTCAGCCCTGTAAACAGTACTATTATTGTACCACCATTTTCCGATAAAATAAATATTAACTATCATAACGATGACCTCCGTAAAGACAAATGACATCCATACTCCATCCATCTGCCATACCCTGCTTAATCCCAGCACCATCGGTACAGCCAGGATCAGGCTGCGCATCAGTGCGATTACAAGAGCTGTACCGGGTTTTGCTATGGCACTGAAAAATGCGGCACCGATGATGTTCATTCCGGCAAAGAAAAATCCAACAAAATAAATTTTTATTCCTTTCATGGCTAATGCTTCCAGAAGCAGATTTCCTTCACTGTTGAATGCCCCTACGATTTCTTTTGTTCCTCCGGATACTGTCCCATATATTACCGCCGCCAGGAAAAACGACAATACAAATGCATACCTTACAATCTGTCCCGCCAGCTTTTTATTTCCCCGGCCATGTTCTCTACTGGTCAAGGGCTGGATTCCCTGGGCCACACCGGTAAACACCGCCACTGCAATTAATGCAATATTGGCCACAATGCCATATGCTGCCACACCCACATTTCCCTCTAATCCCAGAATAACCAGATTAAAGGTAATTAATGCAATTGCCGAAGATAACTCACCGATAAAAGACGAAATACCCAGAAATAAAATACGGCCCGCTTCCTGAACATAAATCCGGCATCCCGTCAGACCAAAGTTGTTTTTGCCCTTTTGAAAGTGCAGCAATAAGATTCCTACCCCGATGACCGGTGACAGCCCCGTTGCAAAAGCTGCCCCGAACATTCCCATAGAAAGCGGAAATATAAAGAAATAATCCAGTAATATATTGGAAAAGCTGCTTACCAGCATGGCTGTCATGGCCAGTTTGGGATTATTGTCATTTCGGACAAAAGCAATCAGAATATTGTCCAATAGAAAAAAGGGCGCAAAACATAACACGGTGGTCAAATAGATTCGTGCCAAAGGCATGGTCACCTCATCCGCTCCCAGCAAACGTAACAGGGGCACTGTAAAGAAAAGAGCACATACTACAAAAAAGACTGCCACCACTGCTCCTATTGCCAGAGCATGCATAAAAGCTTTCCCAGCTTCCCGGTTTTGGCCGTTGCTTTTTAAGATGGCATAGCGAGTTCCGCCGCCAATTCCGATCATCAATCCAAAACCCTGTAAAATACTGAATATGGAAATGCAAAAATTCAATGCCGTTAATCCGTCAGCTCCCAATGCCCTGGCCACAAAAAAAGTATCCGCCAGAATATAACAGGATAATCCCATCATTCCCAACACATTTAAACTTACATACTTACTGAATTCCCTTAAAATCATTTTACTTTTCATTATAATATCCTTTTCTTTTCAAAAAAAGTGCCGTTGGTATCCCTTCCATGACCTAATGGAATACCTTCGGCACTTATCTTATTTTACCCGGCGGCAAAATAAAGTGACTTTTATAAAATTTTATGTTTCTTTATTTCTTAACAACCGGAATTTCGGTGTTATCCTTTTCATCTAAGTTGTTAAGATAATACTTGGTTTCCTTGGCGATTACTTTCGATAACAGCAATATGGCTATCAGGTTGGGGATGGCCATCAAAGCATTCAGTGTATCCGCAATATCCCAGACCAGATTCAAACTGATAACCGGACCAACTACCAAAACGGCTACATATAAAACACGATAAACGTTACATCCTTTTTTACCAAACAGGTACTCCACACATCGTTCCCCATAATAGGACCAGCCCAAAATAGTGGAATAGGCAAAGGTGACGATTCCAAAAACCAGAATAATGGGGCCGAGGTAGGGAATCTGGCCAAAAGCCAGAGTGGTCAATTGTCCGCCGTTATCGATGTTGGAAACATCAATATTGGGATTTTTCATAATACTGCTGACTAAAACCAGTCCGGTCATCAGGCACACTACTACCGTATCCCAGAAAGTACCGGTGGAAGATACCAGGGCCTGACGGACAGGGTTTCTGGTCTGAGCCGCGGCTGCTACGATAGGTGCCGAACCCATACCGGATTCATTGGAAAAAAGACCTCTGGCAATACCGTATCTGGCGGCTGCCATGATACCGGAACCGACCAGACCGCCGGCTGCTGCACCGGGAGTAAAGGCCAGTTTACAAATCGTAACAATGGCCGGAATGATAAAATCATAATTTATAAATAAAATAATAGTACAGCCCAATACGTAGCAAATGGCCATAAAAGGCACCAACCGCTCGCAGACGTTGGCAATTACCTTGATACCGCCGAATACTACCAGCGATGTCACTGCCGCCACAACAATACCCACAGCTAACGGGGGAACATTAAAATTGTTTTTCATTACTTCGGCAATAGCGTTAACCTGTACACCGCTGCCGATACCAAAGGATGCCATTGCGGCAAACAGTGCAAACAGTACTCCCAGCCATTTCATCTTCAATCCCCGTTCCAAAGCATACATGGCACCTCCCAGCATCTTTCCGTCCTGGGTTTGAACCCGGTATTTTACCGCAATGAGGGATTCGGCATATTTGGTGGCAATACCGAACACGCCCGTCAGCCAGCACCAGAGCACCGCCCCCGGCCCGCCGATGGCAATGGCCGTTCCCACACCAATAATATTTCCGGTACCGATGGTGGATGCCAATGCGGTAGTTAAGGCCCCGAACTGGGAAATATCACCTTTGGAATCGGGGTCCCTGGTTACTGACAGCTTAATACCTGTAAATGTTTTCTTCTGAATCAATCCGGTTCGGAAGGTCATAAAAATATGCGTCCCGAATAATAAGATAATCATGGGGGGGCCCCACAAAACACTGTTTAGTGCACCAATAAAACCTTCTAAAGCTGATAACATACTTGCTCTCCTTTACCCTATAAGTTTATATGTTATCAATCTTAACACATTCTTTATCGGATTGCACTAAAAAAACCATTCATTTCCTGCTGGTTTTTAACATTCCCGGCCCCCGATATTTTCGATGTCACTACAGGAGCACCTTTGTAATTGACATTGCCGGCGCCGCTGATATCCACAGTCAAGGTATTGGCAGCATCAACCCCAAAATTCCCGGCCCCGGAAATGATGACATTACTGTCTTTGCTTTTCAGCTCCGCCGCTTCGATGTTGCCGCTGCCGCTGAGCTCATAGGAAGCCTCTTCTGCTGTGCCGGAAAGCTGTATTTCTCCCGCACCGCTTAGACATACTTCCAACTCCCTGACCGCCAGAGGCAGTTGGATATCACAGGAACCGTCAATATCCAATTGAAAACGGTCGGCAGCAATAATATCCGCATTCTTTATCTGTAAAGCTGCTTTTACCAAAATTCTTTCCAGGCCGGGCTGGGAAATATAGATTTTGGGATGCTGATCCGGTGTTATCAAAAAAGCTCTGTCCGCCTTAATCACCAGCGTCCCGTCCTCCACCGCTACACTTAAATATGGTTCCATGCCTGGGGGCATTTCAATCGTCACTGTCTCCGCTTCCTGGCCGGAATAAATCATTTCCGGATAAATGGACCATGTACCGTCTCCGGGGAAATTGTCATCCCATGTCATGATGTCAAATTCAACACTGTGGTAATCCCCCACCCGATATTCAACCGACTGCAGCGGTTCCTTGTTGTCAGCAAACTGAATAAAGTCATCGTTATTTGGAAACGGTCCGGTATATTTGCTAACCAACATCCCTCGTGCGGCAATTATGGAATCGCCGCTATTGTCTAAAAATACCCTGACACATCCGGAACAGGTCATCAGCACCAAAAGCAGCATAACCATTATATATTTTTTCATATATTTATTTTCCTTTCCATGATATATGAGGTCACGCCGAACAGCAGCCCGGCCTTACATAATTTTAACAGCAGGAAAACAAACAGGCCCGATCCTGCCGCCATATTCAACGTTACGCTTATTTGTAGTCTCGACTGTGAAACATGGGTGGAAAACGGAATGATTAACAAGTTTATTACATTCAACAAATATGCGATACCTAACACGGCAAATAGATTGATCAGCCAACCCAACCGAATTCCCGAAAAATAACTGTGATGTAAAGCGGCTGCCAAAAAAAACAGCAGCATGATACAAAAATATGTTAATATTGCATTTACCACCAACCAGGGATTTACCCTCATCATTTTTCCCATATCGTCTTCAATCAGATAAATATTCAACATAAAGCCTGCCGCATTTAACACAAAGCATACGCTGTCAGCCACTGACATACTTACGATCTTTGCCAAAAGACGTTTCCACCCCGCTACCGGCACCAGAAACTCCATATAACCATGATGAACCGAAAGCATATTGCGAATTATTCGGAAATCGGTTGCAATGCACAAAAACAACGATATGGTCATAAATAAGAATGCGCTGAATGCAACCATAACATAAACTTCAATATCCGGATTTTTCCCGCACAATCTGCCGCATAAAGCAAGTGCCGGATAAAAAACCATCAATGGTAAAAGTACCCTTATCTTCCGCAGATGCCATTGCTGGAGAAATGCATATTTAAACTGTGCTTTCATGGTTAAATACCTCCAAATATTTTTGTTCTACCGTTATGCCCTCTTCTTCCCTGATGGCTTCCGATTCTCCCTGATAAATGATCCGGCCCCGGGAAAGGAAGAAAACACTGTCCAGTACTCTTTCCACATCCTTCACCAGATGTGTGGCGATAATAACCCCGGCCCCCTTCAGTTCCATCGCCAGCAGGGCATCCAGCACCTTCGACTTGCCTACCGGATCGATTCCGCCTAATGGTTCATCTAAAAGATATACGTCCGTCTCCCGGGACAA
Organism: Lachnospiraceae bacterium; assembly: GCA_031555615.1. Lineage (GTDB taxonomy): Bacteria > Bacillota > Clostridia > Lachnospirales > Lachnospiraceae > UBA935. The sequence continues at coordinate 30,454 of JAVBUF010000043.1, forward strand.
GGTCAGGGCCAGGGCCATCCGCTCCTGCATGCCCTTTGACAGCTTCCTGATCTTCTGCTTAAAATAAGGCTCCAGCTCTAACAGACTAATCAGCGTTTCCGCTCTTTCCTGTGAAAAATCCGGGTAAACATCCTGATAATAGCCGAAGGCATCCTGAACTCGCATCCATTTGGGAAAAATCATCTGATCCGGTAAAAAAGAAATGGTCTTCTTTGATTCCGGCCCTCTGGCCGCTCCCCGGGGATATTCAATCATCCCGCCGGAGGGCTGCAGTAACCCGGCGATGGTTTTCATCAAAGTTGTTTTACCGGATGAATTGGGCCCTAACAGACCGATAATTTTCCCTGCCGGGATTTCCATATCCACTCCCTGTAATACCGGAAGCCGGCTGAATTTCTTTTCAATTCTCTCTATTTTCATCAGCAATTCCATTCTTGTTCTCTCCCTTCATATTCTTTGCTATACCATCCAATATCTGTTGATCGGAAAACCCCAGCTCCCGCATTTCTATTAAAAACCGCTGCATGGAATCATCGGCCATTTCCTGTTGGATACCAATAATCATATTTTCATCCTCCGCTACAAAATATCCCGTTCCGCGACGGCTGTAAATCAATCCTCTGCGTTCCAGCTCCTGATATACCCGCTGTACGGTATTGTGATTGACCTTCAGCACAAGAGCCATATCCCGTATCGACGGTATCCGCTCCCCCTGCTCAATCTCACCCCGCACTACTGAACGGCAAAAACGGTCAATGATCTGTTGGTATATGGGCAAGCGCTCATTAAATTCAGTATTCCATTGGGTCCATAATGACATATTTACACCTCCATCACTAGTGTACTATCATACTAGCACACTATGGATATGCTGTCAATAAAAAAGAAAGTCTATGCTTTCTTTTTTTGCATGATTACAATAGGTTTAATTGATGCCTTTCAGTAATTCGATTGCCTGAATCACATCTCTTTCGGTGAGACCTTCCGCCCCATTGGTTTGAATTTGCCGTCTCCGGATTTCTTCATTGCGTAAATCCAGATCCTCTAATACAATCCAACTGTCAACACCGGTATTCTGCTCCAGCCATGCCAATATTTCCGCCGGCTTTACCTTACCAAATGTCTTGTTCTTTCGGATTTTTTCAGTTGTAAAATCCGGTGTTTTGGCATAAATAGATAACCCTACATCAGAAAGTAATTTTTCTAAGTTTTCTGCCTCTTTTCGCAACGGCCGCAGATCCTCGTCAAACCAGAACCGCCAGCCCGAATGCATAACCAGCACCGCATCCGTTGCCTTTACGATTTTCCCCAGCAAATCTACTTTTTCTTCATCAATAATATATTCCTGACTGATTTCTTGCCTCTGAACAGCATTCAAGACCCCGTCAACATCTAAAAAAATCACTTTCATGCCTTCTCCTTTGGGCCATCTGGCCCCTTTCCTTTCATTCCCAGAACAAGATATCTGAGCACCGGTATTCTTCGTAATCCCTCATATAGGATAAATGTTACTACAAATTCAACTACAAGTGCAACCACATAATTCCATATCGCCGGAAAAGTAAAATATTCATACAAAACATAACATGTTACGATCAGTACCGGATAGTGAATAATATAAATCCCAAAGCTGGATCTGGTCATATACCTGGTAAATGGGGTCTCCCTATCAAAATACCTCTTTCCGCAGCCCATAATGGCCAGTATCGCCATCCACAGATATAGATTGGTAAAGATGCTTTGCAAACACTCCGGTGCACTGTAATTGCTGCCATAATAATAGACCGTGTAAGCAATTGCCAAAATCACCGCAATCACCAGCATGGGAATGCGGATCTTTGCCAATGCCGACTGTGCTTCATCATGAGAAAGCACATAATATCCGATTAAAAAGGCGGCAAAATAGATGCCAAAACGATACATCACCAATACCGGAACATTTCCGATTTGAGCCGCACCCCATAACAATATAAATAATAATACAATCATGATCCAATTTATTTTTCCGCACATTTTCCATATCTTATCATTCTTATCTAAATTTTTAAACAATACAATAACACAGGAAAATAAAAACAACATCTGAATAAACCACAGTGGTCCGGTACCGCTTATTACCGAAATTGGATACAGTAAAAAGGATGGTATATACTCCAGGCCGCCGCCTATTTTTATATTCAGATACCCTGTGATCCAATGCAGGACAAACAATCCAAGAGTAGACGGAACCAGCAGTTTTGCTGCTCTTTCTTTGATAAATTGTTTGCCTGTTCGTTTCTGCAGGGAATACCGTGCACTGATTCCGCCAATCATAAACAGCAGTACCATGAACCATGGGTACACAACATATAATGCTGCATCAAAGGCAGCAATACTCCTGGCACCATTGATTCCCCCAAGGCAGCCAACTCCATTAAACATATAGCAGACGTGATAGATCAGTACCAGAACCACCGTTGCCCAACGAATATTATCAAGATAATGCTTTCTCATCCTAATTTTCCTCCTCCGCTTCACCCTTTAGGGTTTCATAGAAATTCATCAGGGTACTGGCTTTAGTCAGTGCAATCCCCTGTTCTTCATCACCTAAAACCACAATCTTGTCTCCTGCTTTCAGGTCAAATATTTCTCTTGCTTTTTTAGGTATCACAATCTGACCTTTCTCTCCCAGCGTTACAATCCCAAATAAATGCTTTCCCCTCGGTGGCATCGGAACATGCAGGGTTTCCTCTGAATAATTAATCAAATTGTCAACCGATACTTGATATAATTTTGCCAGCGCAACACAGTTGTTGATATCCGGGCTTGTGGTTCCCGCTTCCCATTTGGCTACAGCCTGCCTGGAAACACCTATCTGTTCTGCCACATCTTCCTGGGACATCCGATGAAACTTGCGTAATGAAGTTAAGTTATGACCAATCATGTTTTTCCTACCTTTGTTATGTTTGTTAGTAGTATAGCAAAGATACAGGCAGACGTCTATCAACCCAGGTTAACAGTTATTGTTAATCTGGGTTGCCGGTTTTACTTTCTTTACTTTGAAAAAATATTGACATGTATATCTTCAAATGCTAAAATATTTACATAAAAGGTGCTACCTATAGACGGTTCACCACGATTAATGATTAATCAAAAAAGCAACCATTATCCTTGGGTTGGACGGTTGCTTTTTTGATGTTTATCTTTAGTAGTTGATTGAAGGAGGCCGATGACAGTTACAATAATACTGATGACTGTCACGACAATACCTACAATGCTAACAACAATTCCTAACATCTCTATTCCTTTCGATTTATTTTCCACAGATGTATCACCTCCCAAATACAGGAAGTTCTCAAAGTGTACTCACTTTGGCGAAAGATGAACCGCCTACCGCATTGGCAGCACCGGGCCAATGAATTGAATCGGCTTGACTCGATACTACCATATTTTACACCAATGCACAATAAAATTTTATTCTAAAATACCTCTAATTCCATCATCAGCCATAGGCTTTTGTCTTTCATAAGGCGTTTCCAGGGTGATATACCGTCCCTCCCTGCTGCTCTTTTCAAAGGCGGTCATAATCTCCAACGCATGCAGCATCTGGCTGCCGCCGGCGCGGGCGTTCCGGCCGGTCCGTAAGGCCTTGGCCATATCAGCAACACCCAGCCCACGACTGTTTTCCATGTAATCAAAAACCATGGGAACCGGTTTAAAGCATCCTTCTTCCGGGCGGAACAAAGTGATCTCACCCCCAAAGCAGTTGGGATCGGGCACCCGCAGGGTTCCTTTGGTTCCATAGATCTCCAGGCTGGCCTGACGGTCATAATATACGTCAAAGGTGGTAGTCACTGTGCCTACCGCACCGTTGGCGAATTTCAATATCCCGTTAATATGAGTGGGAATCTCCACCGGTATCACCTCGCCGTACTGGGGACTGCTGGTGATGGTTCTGGTTTCAAAACTTCTGGAGGTAATTCCCGTCAAGCCTTCCACTCTGCCCAACAGATTGATGAGTGCCGTGATATAGTAAGGACCCATATCCATCATCGGGCCGCCTCCAAACTGATAATAAAAGGTAGGAGCCGGATGCCAGCTTTCATGCCCATGACAAAGCATCTGAGCTGAGGCTCCGACAGGCTCACCAATGTAGCCGTCTTGGATCAGTTTACGACAGGTTTGAATACCGGCACCCAAAAAGGTATCCGGAGCACCACCAATCAGCAGCCCCTTTTCTTTGGCAAGCTGCATCAGTTCACAACCTTCTTCATAAGTCGCTGCCAGCGGCTTTTCACTGTAAACATGTTTGCCGGCAAGCAGTGCGGCCTTTGTGGTATCATAATGTTCATAAGGTCTGGTCAGATTCAAAATAATCTCGATTTCTTCATCCGCCAGCATTTCTTCCATGGCGGCATACCCTTTGGCAATCTGATACACTTCCTGTGCCTGTTTAATCTTTTCAGGAATCAGGTCATAAACACCCACTACTTCCACTTCCCGAAAAATCTTTGTCAGATTATCCAGATAGATGCCACTGATGGCTCCCAGTCCTAATACGCCGATTCTTACTTTCTCCATATTACTTTACCTTATCCTTTCTCTTATTTAATTCCTTTTCCCTTTATACATTCCTTTAATAAATTTCTTAATATCGGATTAATACATTTGGGCCGAATTTTCAAATTTTTCAGTTGTCAGACCATGCTGCAGAGCATATTGTTTTCCTTCGGCCGCCCAAAGCATACCTCTTTCCATTAACGTTTCGGCCGCTGGGAATTTTACAAAAACATCATCATGATGACCCAGGGCATTGTAAAATACCCTTCCGTTGCCCCAGAACTTGGTCCATGCCACCGGCATATCCACCTGTTTATTGGCAATGTGATAATAAGGAACTACCGGAAAACGAGTAGTTGCCAGCACCTCCACCGCAGGATCAACATGGAGATAATAATGCTCGCTGCACACTTCAAAATCTTCCATCCCTGCCACAATGGGGCTGGAACCCTTATGAATATTGACCTGATAGGTAATGCCGTCACCGCCAGGGTGGCTGACCCATTGCCCGCCGGTCATAAATTGCCATTCCACATCCTCACGGAATGCATCACACATGCCGCCGTGGCATCCCGCCAGACCGCAGCCGGCAGCCACTGCCTTAACGATATTGGCCCTTGCTTCGGGCAAGACCTTGCCCATGGTCCAACAGGGGATGATCAGATCCAGTTCCATCAGTCCCGGCAAGTCCAAAAGAACCTCCTGATTATCGTAAATTTCACAAGAATACCCATTTTTTTTCATCAGTCCGGCAAAACGTTCCGCCACCTGATCCGGTTCATGTCCATCCCATCCGCCTTTAAAAATTAATACTTTCTTTTTGCTTTCCATTTCTGATCTGACCCCTTTCGTGATTTTTTATCTGTTGATTGCATTATAGCATTAAGGGCAGTATAATGATTGTCAGATATACAATAATAGTAGCCAATAATTGCGGTCTGGTTAATAAGGAGTATGGTATGAATCCATTTTACGAAATCCGCCGGGGAAAATTACAGATGGGACTGGCCGAGAGCCTCAGCTTTCCGGAACATCTTCATAATCATATGGAAATGCTTTATGTCACTGAAGGCTGCATCGAGGTATCGGTTATGGGCCGGAAGCAGCTGCTCTTTCCGGGTGATTGTGCGGTTATTTTTCCAGAGCAGATACACAGCTATACTACAGGGGAAAAGAGCCTGATGTTTCTGCTGATTTTTGAAACTGCTCTGACCGGGGCCTTTTTACACTCTGTCCAGAAACACCGGCCCGTAAATCCCTTTTTGACTGCCGGAAACTTACATTCCGATGTCCCTGCGGCCTTCCGCCGGCTGAATGAAGCGGATATTCAGGATAACATCCTACTGGGAAGCGCCTGGATACAGGTTATTCTGGCCCATCTTTTACCCTGCTTAATGCTGGAAGAAGCCAAACAGCCGGAAAGTGCTGAACTCACTTACCGGCTGGTGCAATACATTATGAAACATTTTAAAGAACCGCTGTCACTGGATATTTTGGCCCGGGAGCTGCATGTCAATAAATATTATCTGTCACATACCTTTTCCGAACGGCTGCAGATGAGCTTTCCTCAGTATATCAACCGCATCCGGCTGGAATATGCCTTGCAGGCAATGCGCTCCACCGACAAAACTCTGACAGCTATCTGGGCAGATGCCGGCTTTGAAAGCCAGCGCAGTTTTAACCGCACTTTCCTCACCGTCATGGGAATAACACCAAGTGAGTACCGAAAACTGTAACCTGTGTTTCTCCGGTCAAAAATAAGACGACGCACTGATTCCTTATCGGTTTGCAATTTTAGACAGCAGATAACCGCAGGTCATAACTGACAGGACAAATATGACTATCAGCGGAATCAGAAGAGTGACTTGAAACGCTTCGCCGGTCATCAATCTGTACCCCCATGCCGCCGGAAATATCCTGCCGGCATGACGCAGGGTCATAAGCAAGACTTCTTTCAAAGATACTTCACAACATAAAAAAAGCACCTGCCGGTGACCGGTTTTGACGGTCATTAACAAGTGCCTTTTTTCAGACAGGATATTCATTTATCGGCGGGAGACAGGAAAAATTCCGGCAAACATAGTAGGTTGTCCGGTTATTCATCAATGGATACTCCCCTGTTGGCTGCTCTAACATAATTACGTTAGCATGTAACGGTGTTTTCTGCGTCAGCCGGGCTGATTTGACCCACTCTTCGGTATCATTCTGATCTTTCACCACGCAAACCACATGCTCCGGAGGATAGGTTTCATCCAAAAGCGCAATCAGAAAAAATCCGTTTCCCATAGGATACTCTATTGCTTTGCCGGTCATAAACCGGATTTGCTTTTCTGTTTCTTTCCTGATTTCCGCATTGACACATAGCTGCGATAGTCTCACCAGATTATAGGCCATAACGGAATTTCCGCTGGGCAGAGCCCCGTCAAAGGTTTCCTTGGGCTGATAAATCAATCTTTCATTTCCCGATCCGTTTAAGAAAAATCCGCCTTTTTCAACATCTGCAAATTCAGCAAACACTTTACTCAGCAGCGCTTCGGCTCTGACCAGAAACTGTTTTTTCAAAGTAGCATCATACAATCTGATAAGGGCAAATATATAATAGGCGTAATCATCTAAAAATCCTTTTACCATTCGTTCCCCGTCACGGTACCCCACATACAGGGTATTGTCTTTGGTCATTTTCCTTTCAATAAAATCAGCAGCCTTCATTGCAGCCTGCAGATATTCTTCATTTCCAAACACCTGATACATGATTGCCAGGCTGCCAATCATCAAACCGTTCCAGGCTGTCAGTATCTTGTCATCCAGATGCAGCGTCATCCTTTGGCTGCGATATTCATACAGTTTCCGGTTGGCTGCGGCAAATTCTTCCGCCTCCTCTTCCTTTTCATGCTGCAGCAGATTGGGACTATTCCTTCCTTCAAAATTACCACCCGGGGTAATATCATAAAACCGATTATACTTCTCACCGTTTTCCTGCCCCAGCACCTGTAAAATCTCGGTATCGGAAAAGGTATAGAATTTTCCTTCTTCGCCTTCACTGTCGGCATCCCGGGCGCTGTAAAATCCTCCTTCTTTATGGGTCATTTCCCGCAATATATAAGCTGCCGTCCGCTCTGCCACCAGACCGTATATTTCTTTTCCTGTAATCCGGTATGCCTGGGCATATGCCATCATTAACAGGGCATTATCATAGAGCATCTTTTCAAAATGAGGCACCAGAAACCGGGCGTCCGTGGAGTATCTGGCAAATCCGCCGCCAATATGATCAAATAGCCCGCCTTTGTACATCTGCGTCAAAGTCTTTTCCGCCATTTTCAAAACCGAAAAATCATTGCTGACTTCAAAATAACTTAACAGAAAAAGAAAGTTATGGGCTGTAGGAAACTTCGGAGCTTTACCAAACCCTCCATACCGGTCATCAAAAGAATACTGATACATGGCCACTGCTTCTTTTATCAAGTCACTGCCGGTGGTCCGGCCGGCCTTTTCTTCGTTCTGCAAAAGCTTAATTATTTCCTCAGCGGAATCCAGTAATGTCTCCCGGTCCTGCTGCCATTTCGTACCGATCACCGTCAGCAGCTCCTGAAATCCGGCCTGTCCAAAAGCTGCCCGGGGCGGAAAATAGGTTCCTGCAAAAAAAGGCTTCTGCGCAGGTGTCATAAAAATACTTAAAGGCCACCCACCGCCGCCGGTCATGGCCTGGCAAACCGACATATAGATACTGTCAATATCGGGACGCAGTTCCCTGTCTACTTTGATGGATATGAAATGGGCATTAAGCAGTTCGGCAATCTCTTTATTTTCAAAGCTTTCCCGCTCCATCACATGGCACCAGTGACAAGTGGAATAGCCGATGGAAAGAAACACCGGCTTATCTTCGGCTTTTGCTTTTGCAAAGGCTTCATCACACCACGGCCACCAATCCACAGGATTGTAGGCGTGCTGGAGCAGATAGGGTGATTTTTCATTGATTAACCTGTTGGGTATTTTTGTATGATTGTCCACAAGACCACCTACTTCCTACGAAAAGAGAACTCTCGAATTATTCAAAATTTATTTTTACTGGAATAGCATCTCCCTCTTTATACCAAATTATACCGTTGCCACACAAGTAAATGCCAGTTATATTGACGGGGTTTGTCTTATATGATACTATGAAAACATAGTGCAAAGTGGACAAAATATAATGTCTGTTTCAAAAATATTAGTGAAAATTGTACAATTAATCAGGAGGCGTATGGTAATGACAATTAATACAATTGATGTTTACAGGGAAATGCTGAACCATTCATTGGCAGTAACTCTTGTGACAGATAGTGAACGTAACTATGTATACTCTAATGAAACCTTTAAGAAGACCTTTGGCTATACCGAGGAACAGCTGTCATCACATCCGGTGATGGAACTTTTGCTTCCCAAGACGGACTTTGTATTAGCAAATAAAATGAAAACCCATACCCTTGCAAATGCCACCACAAGCACCGGCTTTTTGCCCATCAAAGCGGCAGACGGCAAGTTCATTGAGATGTATGTAAGATGCAGTGCCATAGCTAACGGTCAGCTTTACATATGGTCGGGAACCGATGCCGGTATTTTAGAGCATACCCAGTCCGAGCTGATCGCCAGTCTCAAAGAAGAACACAATAATCTGAAACTTTTACAAATGCAGAAAGATCGGCTTGACTTTGCTCTGGATTGCGCCCTTACCGTTACATGGGAACTGGATACCCAGTTAAAACATTTAGAATTCAGTGATAATTTTGAAAAGGCGCTGGGTATCATTCAGGCCGATTATGATTATGATTTTACGCGGTTTGTAGATATCCACCTGAATCCCTATAAAGAAGTGATCCTTGAACGGATATCGGACTTTATTCAAGGAAAGACCGAGATGTTTATCGTAGAAGTTACCCTTTGTGACCGTGAGCAAAATCTGCACTGGTTTATTATCAGAGGCAAGTTTTTGGATGAGAAAAAAAATTTGATATTCGGTGTTTCGGTAGATATCACCGAACAGAAAGTATTTGAACAAAGACTGGCCGAGCTGGCATATAAGGATATTCTGACCGGCTTGTATAAAATGGAATATGTAACTGATACTCTGGCTGGCTTGACTGAAGGCGAAAAGCTGCAGGACATCGGGCTGATGGTGTTTGATATCAAACACTTCCGAAATATTAACGAAGCCTTTGGCCATAAGTGCGGCAATGATGTCCTGAAATATGTGGCGGCCCGCTTAAAAGAATTGATGAAAGACCGAATGGTCATCCGTGTGGGCGGTGATGAGTATCTGGTGGTTTTTAATCATGTCACGGATGCTGCTGTTATACGGGAAGCAGCAGAACAGATGCTCAAGGAATTTGAGGAACCGCTGGATATTGAAGGAACGCTGTATTACATTAATTTCAAAGTTGGAATTGCTCTTGCGGAAGAGAAAGACATTGATTTTACGGCTTTACTGAGAGATGCGGAAATAGCTCTGCATCAGGCTAAAAAGGATGAAATCAACGATATTTATGTAATTAAAGAAGAAATCCGTCAGAAAGTGGACAGTGTTGTCAGCCTGGAATTTGAGCTGCGCCGGGGGATTACCCGGAAGGAATTTTACCTGGACTTTCAGCCGGTCATTTCGGTAAAGGATCACAGTGTCATCGGAATGGAAGCCCTTGTTCGTTGGAAGCATCCTATTCGTGGAAACGTCCCGCCTCTGGAATTCATCCCCCTTGCGGAAGAATGCGGGTTGATTGTACCGCTGGGTGACTTTGTGCTGGAGGATTCCATGCGGAAGCTTCAGGGATGGCTGAAGATAAATCCCAATATTTACGTAGCAATTAATGTATCTACCATACAGTTCATGACACATAATTTTATTGAACGGATAAAGGAATTGATGGATAAATATACAATCCCCAGCCGAAACCTGGTAATAGAGGTAACGGAAAGCGTATTTATTTCGGAGGCTTCCCATATTGTAAATATTTTGAAGGTGCTGCAGGATATGGGGATCCGGGTGTCGCTGGATGATTTCGGAACGTGTTATTCTTCACTCAGCTATCTGAAGAAGATACCGCTGGATAATCTTAAGATTGATCGTGACTTCCTGCTGGATGTACTGGAAGATCCGGTATCTGATGCGATTTTGAAATCAATTATTACGCTGGCCCAGAACTTAAAGCTCACCGTCACGGCAGAAGGGGTGGAAACCAAGGAGCAGTTGTCGCTATTGGAAAAATATGATTGTACATCCCTGCAGGGCTTTTACTTTTCACGGCCGGTAGACCCTCAGAAAATAGAAGAATTCATTTCGTTAGGAACGGTATTATAGTTGCTTTGATGGCGATGCGGGGTTATGGATAATTATTATCCCCGCATCAGCCTTCATTTTATTGTTATTATATTCATCCCCCTGAGTTATTCTGCTTCGATAAAATACAGCTCCGATGTAAAATCTTTTTCAATCCGTGTCTGTTCATTAAAGCCGGTGCCGCCATAAGCCTGCTGCAGCTTTAAACCGCAATGATTCAGATTGCGGCCATAGGTGGTATAGCTTTCACCGGCTTCGGTCATCTTCACATAGCGGGCTGCCAGATTATGTACCAGGGAATCCTGTTTAATGTGAACAGGCGCGATCATATTGATCAGACCGCCAAAAATCTTGATGTCAATCGGTTTGGAAAGAGAGGACACCTGATACCTTTTATCCTCCGCCAGTCCCCGGAATCTTAATTTACGGTAAACCTGCCCGGCTTCCGGTTTTACTCCCAGAATCACACCATACAGAGCTCTTTGCTTTTCTTTATCCGCGATCATCCAACAGTATTCTTCCCTGCTGCCCGCTGACAGGCGGTAAAAATCACCCGTACTTATTAACCGCCGCCATTGTTTATAAAGCAAAATCTGGCCTTTGATCTCCTCTATTTCCTTTTCCGGCAACTCACAAAGGTTCAATTCATATCCCAGCAAGCCGAATGTGGCCACATGAAAGCGGGTTGCCAGGGGCGTGTTCCGCAAGGTCTGGTGATTGGGGCAGCTGGAAACATGAGCCCCTATCACACTGGGCGGATAGCCGTAGCTGTACCCCTGCTGAATCCCCGCCCGGCAGAAGGCATCGGTATTATCGCTGGCCCATATCTGGGGCATAAAACATAGAATTCCCAAATCAAACCGATTGCCGCCGGAGGCACAGCCTTCAAAAAGAATCTTGGGAAAACGTTCCACCAGAACACCCATGATTTCATAAAGACCGCAGACATACCGATGATAAAATTCTCCCTGACGGGCAGGTGCCAATGCTGTCGAGTAGGCATCGGAAAAAATACGGTTCATATCCCATTTCACATAAGCGATATTTCCTGCCCCAAAGACCTTTGTCATGGCTTCGATGACATACTCTCTGACCTCTGTCCTGGTTAAATCCAGAATCCGCTGATTACGCCCTTCGCTGTGCTCCTGACCCGGAATCTGTACCGCCCAGTCAGGGTGCTTCCGGTAGCAGTCACTGTCCGTGTTTATCATCTCCGGTTCTACCCAGATGCCAAACTCCATTCCCAGCCCATTCACTTTATCTGCCAGCTGCCTGATTCCACCGGGCAGCTTCTTTGCATCAGGTTCCCAATCCCCCAGGGAGGAAGTATCATCGTTCCGTTTCCCAAACCATCCGTCATCCATAACGAACAGCTCTATACCCGCTTCTCTGGCCCGTTTTGCCTGTTTCAGCAGCTTACCTTCATTAAATTTAAAGTAATTGGCCTCCCAACTGTTGATCAATATCGGACGTTCTTTGTCCCGCCAATATCCACGGACAATATGCTTCCTGACAAAATCATGGATGCGGCGGCTCAATTCCCCCAGGCCCTCTGCACAGAAGGTCATAGTTCCCTCCGGGCTTTCAAAATGCTCTCCGGGGCCTAATTCCCAGGAAAAGCCGCGGGGATTAATGCCGCTTACCAACCGGCTTTTTTCATGCGGCCCTGCTTCCAATGCCTCATAATGATTGCCGCTGTACAACAGATGGAATCCATAGCATTCTCCACTGTCTTCGGTTGTCCCCGGATCACTCAACATGACAAAAGGATTGGCCCGGTTGCTGCTGACCCCGGCCATGATCTGGTTAACAAACAAGCCGCTGTTACAAATATGATCCTGCCGCCCCATTTCGCGAATCCATGCCCCGGTGAAGTGGCTGAAGCGAAATCCGGTCCGGTCAAAATCAAGCTGCAGGCTCATGAGCCTTTGGATATGAACCGTTTCTTCCCCTTCATTAATCAAAACCGCACTCCGGGCAATGGTATCACATGCCGGAAAAACACTGTATAGCAAGACCAGCTTCAGGCGATGATACCGCTCCCGCAGTACCACCTTTAATTGGCTCACTTCCTCCTGACTGCCCACAGCCGCAGGCATAGTCGTCAGTTTTTCCTTCCCATGTTTTATTTCAGCAGACTCAAATAAAAAGTCACTGGTACTGCTGCCATCCCCATAAACAATCTCTGCAAAAGGCTCTCTGATATCTCCTTTTCCGTAAAAGGATACCTCCAAACATTCGTCCTCCAGACAAAACTGAGAATAGTCTTCGGCATACATCAGGCCATTCCCCGTCACGAACTCCTTCTTCTCAAACAACGGTGCCGTTTCTCGGCTCAGCTTATCGTCCTCCATCAAGTCCTGTATGACAACTGCACTGTCCGGCTCCACTCCTGTAAAGCTCACCGGCTGTCCGTAGTGCAGATGCAGCAGGTGCCCGGAAGGGGCTGCTGCGAAAACATAAGAACTGTTTTTAGTGTTCAATACAAACAAGGTTTTCATTTCTTTCTTCTCCTTTCAAACAGTTCCCGAATTATTCAGAACGGTTCTGTAAATCTGCAGAAATTTCCTTCATCTTCGCTTCATTTAATTTATATTTTTTCATAAAGAATATAACACTGCACACCAGGCCGGCCATGGGAATGATTACCATAATAACTCTCAGACCCGTAAGCGTTGCCGCACTTTGCACTGCTGCTTCGGTATCCAGACCGATTACATCCAGACCAACTCCGGCAATCAGTACCGAAAAGGCACTTGCCAGCTTTACCACGAAAGTCTGAAGGGAAAAGATCACGCTTTCGTTCCGGGTTCCATTTTTCCATTGACCGTAATCCACACTGTCTGCCAGGAAAATTGTGGTCAGTACCGTAGCCAGACCGAAGCCGATGAAAATAATAATCGCCGCAATACAAAGCAGAATCAGATTGGTGATGCCCAGGGTTCCCAGGATGAACAGCAGAATATAACCGCACAAGGTAAAACCGATGGCTCCCGCCAATATTTTTTTACATTCAAATTTTTTCCGCAGCAGCGGCAGACTCATCATAGACAAAATCTGCGCAGCCCCGCCCACGGTTCCGAAAACCCCAAACAAACCGGCATTCCCGATATCGTACTTAAAGAAATAAAGCGCCAGCTGTTGGGTAAGATACAGGGATGCATTAAATATAATAATGGCAATTACCACGATCAAGGCCTGGTCATTCTGCACCAGTGACCGGAACATTTCCTTGATACGGGGGCTCTTCTGATTGACGGTCACTGTCTCCTTCACATTCATAACCGTGATGCTGATGGCAATCACGAAAACCACGGCAATCCCCATGGACAGATAGGCAAATCCCTGGCGCTCTTGGCCGCCGCCCAGCAACGGAACCAATACCATGGTCAGGGCGGTGGGAATGGCAAAGCCTACTCCGGCACAGCTTCTGGCAATTACCGATATCCCTTCCCGATCCTTACCCGCTTCGGTAATGGCCGGGATCATGGACCAGTAAGGAATGTCCATAATCGTGTAGGTTACCCCCCACAAAAGATATGCTATGGAAACATAAACCAACATGCTGTTTCCGGTAAATCTTCCGGGAACAGAGAACATCAAAATCAGTACCACCGCATTGGTAATGGTTCCCATCAACAGCCAGGGACGGAATTTCCCCATAGGTGTGCGGGTCTTTTCCACGATCACTCCCATCAGCGGATCGTTAACGGCATCAAAAATCCTGGCCGCCATAAACAGTACTCCGATAAAAGTCGCACTGATACCCAGCACCGTATTAAAATAGTACATCAAGAAGCCGGATACAAAGGCATAAACCATATCCTTCCCCACTGCACCGATTCCGTAAGAAATTTTCGTTTTTGTATTCATTGCTTTCCCTCTCCTTATTCCACTTTAATAACAACTTCTACAGGTTCGATATCATTTCCTTCCACCCGCAGCACTATGTCACCGCTTTCTCCGATGGTCCGCAGATAAGTTCCCCCCATTCCGCCTTTCAGACTGATCACCGCAGGACCTATCAACTGCACCGGCCCCCGGACTTTCAGGACCAGCGGTTCCTGGTAATACGGCAGGAGATTACCGTTCTGATCGGTCATCCGCAGCCGCACCGACACTGCTTCATAAGAGTTTCCCTTTTGCAGGCGGGGAGAACCCGGAATGGCTTGCAGCACTTTTTTCGTTACCGGTTCTTTCAGCACACTTTTTACTACTCTGCCGCTCTTTACTGCTTCAAAACGATAAGTAGTCACGTTCCCGCCCCAATTTCCAATGTAATGATAGTACAGCCGCATCCCCTCTGCGAAGGTCATACCTTGAAACAGCATCAATTTGAGCATTTTCATTTTATACAATAAAGGCAGGCTGTTCTGACCATATTTTGCCACCGCAAACAATACTTCCTTTATCGCCTCAGCCTTTTTCCGCTCATACCCTTCCTGGGTTTCCAGCAGTTCTCCCACGAAATCGTCCAGCTTAATGGGCGGATGGGGCAAATGGGGGAACTCCTTTCGGTCAGGGTAAAATTCCTTGACAAATTTATTATTTTTGTACATACGGACCGCATCGGCATTGGTATAAGCATATACTGCTCCGATGGCACCTCCTGGATACTCGCCGATATTCATTGCTGAACTGATCTCCAGAACCGCCTCTCCCTCTTCTTGACTGGCATATACGTAAGCTGCCTGCTTTGGATTACGGAACATATCCATCACCCCATGATAGCAAATGGCATCGCCGCTGCCGAAATCCTTGTGGGTATTGTAGTCGAACATACACCAGCCAAAGCCACCGGCAATGTCCTCCTGCCCATAGTAGGCGTCCATCACCCGGGCATGGCGCAGGGTGTGCTCAGTACGATGCGCTTCGTCGTCAAAGGCCTTGGTGGGAAACATATGGCCATTATATTCACTGATGAGATAAGCCTTGGATAAATCGGAGGTAACCTCTTTCTTGGGATCAGCCCCCTGGTTCCGTCCGGTATGCACAAAGTCATTATAGGTATAAACATCCTCCAGCAAATGGCTCTTTTTCAGAAACCGCACTCCACCGGTGGGGCGGGTGGGATCAAGCTGATGGGCAATCGCATTGGTTTTCCGGTAAAAATCATCATCATCCTGGGATTCATTGATCCGTACCCCCCACAGGATGATGGAAGGATGATTCCGGTACTGTAATACCATTTCTTCGGTCTGCCGGCAGGCGGTTTCCTTCCAGGCCTCATCACCGATATGCTGCCAGCCGGGAATCTCTGTAAAAACCAGCAGCCCCAGCCGGTCACAGGCATCCAGAAAACCCTGACTTTGGGGATAATGAGAAGTTCGTACCGCATTTACCCGGAGCTCCTTTTTCAGGATAACGGCATCTTCCGCCTGTACTCCCTCCGGCATGGCATACCCCACATAAGGATAACTCTGGTGGCGGTTCAATCCCCGAATTTTAATTTTTTCACCATTCAGGTAAAAACCATCTGCTTGAAATTCTGCCCTGCGGAAGCCGATGACCGTCTCCTTTTCATCCATAAGTGTATCACCATCATATAACGCAGTTTGCAGGATATAAAGGCAAGGGGCATCAATTGACCACAGGCGGATTCCGGGAGCTGTCATTTTCAATTCATTCACTTTTACTGTGACCTTCTGTACCAGTTCTCCATTCAGGCTTTTGTCCGATTGGAATTTACCAGCAAAAATTTTCCCTGATTCAACAGTACTATCAGAAGATGTAGCGGCCAGCTTCTGTCTGATGGTATAGCCTTCCGGCAGATCACCGGTTTCACGGCTGCCTAATGTTACCGTACTTTCCACCCGCCCCGGGTATTGCCCTTCTGTATCCTTTTCTTCTATATTTATCGGGATGGCCCTGGCGTACACATCCGCAATCCATACTTTTTCTTTGATCTCCAGATAAACATTTCGGTAAATCCCGCCATAAGTCATATAATCGATCACATTTCCGAAAGGGGGTATGTTCAATTCCTCCCGGCTGTCTACCTGAAATATCAGTTCATTTTCTTGCCCCAGAAGCAGATTGTCATTCAACGACAGTGTATAAGCAGTATATCCGCCTTCATGACTGCCCAGCTTTTGGCCATTGAGAAAAACTTCAATTACATGAGCAGCGGCCTCGATGGTCAGCAGTACTTCCTTCCCTTCCCACGCCTGCTCCGCAATAAACTTCTTCCGATACCCGCTGCGGAAAGAATATTCCGTTTCTGTAAAATAGTGATATGGAAGAGCGGCATTGCTATGGGGAAACTCCACCAGGTTGGATTTTTCTTCCGGGAACTCCGGCTTTCCTGTTTCGGCATTCCACAGTTTGGTAAATTCCCAGTCTTGATTCCAATTTTGTCTATTATGATTGTTTTGCAGGCTCATAAGCATATCCCTTTCACTAAAATGGCGGCCATTTCCTCCATTGCCTGTTCATAGCTGATATCCTGATCAACCAGAACTGATTTTTGAAAAAACTGTTCGATAGTTCCCTCTACCATGGTTTTAAATACATATACATTGATGGGACGGATCCGCTGCTGAGCAATAGCCTGGTTTAGCAGCGCAATGGTGGGTTCCCAGTCACTTTCCAGCCGCTTTTCCACCTTTCGGTAAACCTTGGGATACTTTTCCTGCAGCAAATATACTTGGCGCAGATTGATTCCCTTATATTGCTCCGGAAGAACCACAATCAGCTTCTGGATTTTTTGGGTGATGTCCAGGCTCTCGTCTTCCAGTACCTTTTTCTCAGCATCCTTGATGGCGGCAAAACAATAATCCACCATGGCAAAAAACAATTCCTGCTTATCTTCAAATACTGTATATAAGGTTTTTTTGCTCATGGATAAACGTTTGGCCAGATCATCCATGGTAAATTTCAAGCCCTTTTCATTAAAGGCATCAACTGCCGCTGCCAATATTTTTTCTTTCATTGATTGGTACCTATCCTTTTCATCTTTTGGAAACTATTTCTATATTTTAAGTTTCCATGCTTTAATAATACCAAAATTGATGTTTTTATGATATGGAAAAAAAGCCAAAAAAAAGAATATAAATTTAGTAAAAGTGCTGGGCATAAAAAGTACTCCCGAACAACAACGAAGGAGCTCCTTAAGTTATTTTATAACTTTGGAAAGCTCCTTCGTTCATTTTTCTTTTAAGATTAACCTTGTATATATCTATATAAGAATTTACTTACCGGCTCATATTCCTTGGTTCCCTCGTAACGCAAATTATTACTCTCCACCATGATATGACCATTTCCCATGACTTTTTCTGTTCTGTTTTCAAACAGCATAAAACTCAGGATTCTTATCAAAAAAATAATAATTATCATAAATCTGATAATACCACTGGTGATGCTGACTGCGATTAATGCTTTGGTTTCCTCCATTTTATCTTTTACATCTTTATTATATAAATGAAGGATGCCAAAAGGCAAAAAGAACCAGGTTATTACTATTTGGGCAATAATAACGTTATTTCTGAATTCAATATTTTGTTTTGAAAAATAACTTTGCAGTACACTCATCAGGATGGTAACGGCGATTAAAAGGATCGCTAAAGAAAAACTTGCCGCTTTACTTATTAATTTTATTTTGTCCATGCTTTTACTCCACAAACCTAATTATACACACATCCCTCAATATTTGACAATGCGATAATTTGGTACTAATATAATGTTTATTAAGTAACTTTAGAAAATGTAAAGAGGATAATTGCATGACCGAAAATAAAAGCTATGATCTCGGCAGCGGCAGTATCGGAAAACATCTGCTTCGCCTGGCCGTTCCGGCGGTGGCGGCTCAGATCGTAAATGTTTTATACAATGTTTTTAGCTGAGCCGGCGGCTGATTTTATTGCCGTCTGCACCACTGCCGGGATGTTTGCGGCACAATCAGGTTTTATAGTAAAGAAGTCCAAATAAAACTGTCAGCAATATACTATCTTGCGGATTGTTTCCGTGGAAAGGGCGTATTCATCAGCCAGTTTCTCCATCTTTACGCCCTTGCTATACTTATAACGGATTTCTTCATTACGCTGCTTGTAATATACTTTCGCCCCGGAACCGTCTCCCCATTTTTTCCGCTCTCCCGATGCCGGAATATAAAGAGCTTCTCCGGCAGCATATTTTTGTATTTCCTTCAGCAGTGCATCGGGCAGCACTTCCGAAGCATTTTTATACTTCATGACCGTCTCCTAATTTTCTTTGAGAAACTCTTCAAGAGTTGCATATCTTTTGATCGTCACGCCGCGGCTTTCAATCTGTTCTGCCACATACTTTTCCAACTCCATACTGCGCTGTTTAAATTTTGACAGGTTAACCGGGTCAAAATAATCCATCAGATTCATTTCCGCCAGCCCGAATTCCTCACCTGCGATCATCAGCTCATTTTGCAGATTGCAGCCTTCCTCCCAGGCCATTTCCACGTTGGCAGTATCACAATAATAAGCGACTCTGCGCCATGTCAGGGATAATTCCTGATACCAGTCTGCCAGATTGGCATAGTCCGGGGCCGGTAACTGCTCCTTTCGCTCCGGCCGTCTGTCACCGGCAAACCGGCGAACGGAGCTGATCATCAGATGGGAAAGGTTTTTTAATTCCTGCGCCGATTCGGCTGTCAGCATGGAGTTCAGGTAGGATATAAAACCATCCGGGAGTTCTTGCATTTTGGCTAATTGAGCCTTAGTACTAATCCGCAAGTCGTTGAGATAAGTACCGTTCAGGTAAGCAACAACGTTGGCAAGATAATCGGCAATATAGCCCGCAGCCATTCTGATTTTATATAGTTTTTCTTCAAACATCATGGTCCGGTAAAGTTCCATTGCCTGGTTGATATTTTCCAGTGCCTTCCCATAAGCAAAATCCCTATTCTTCAGGTTATCAAACAGCCGCTGCCTCAGGGCTTCAAACCGTTCCGTATCGGCCGGGGTCCGGCTGTACAAAATTTTGCCGTTCCCCAGGCAGAAGGTGGCCCACTCATTCAGGTCGGCCGTCCGCTCCGTCCGTTCCCAGGAACGGGGATAAAGGTCGTGGCCGATGCCCTCCAGAATAAACGTCTGGCTTAATTCATAACCGCGTTCGGTGGCCGGGACGAAGTAATCAAAACAGATACCATGCCCGTCATCATTCACTTCGTGGCCTTCTACAGCCACCAGCAATGCGATATCCTCAGGAAATTCTTTTTTTATTTTATTAATTGCCCAATCAGTTAATTGGTTTGTTGCATGATTCATATATCATACCGCCTTTCATTATAAAGTGTTTTAACAGCTGTTGTTAATATCATTATATCCGGCCATATCCTATTAATAAATACCAAGAATAGTTATAAAAAATCCCTACATCGGTCGTGCAGGGATTTTTATTTGCAATTATCACCTCTGTCTCAAATTCAGTACTCCGTGATTTCATATGCCGGATAGTCATGTTCATAATGATATCCCAGCTTTTCAGCCAGACCTACCGACCATTTATTTTGAGCATCCCAGCTGGGGTAAAGATTGCGCTTCAGGCATTCCAGAATCAATCCGGCACCGCAGGCAAAGGCAAGCCCCTGCCGCCGGTATTCTTCTCTGGTGCCGATTTCAATCTCAATGCCGCCCCGATACGCAGAATAGGAAGATGCACCGGAAACAGGCTCTCCATCCTTCATCACCACCACCCCCAGACCAAGCCGGGCATATTCTGCATAATCCGCGTAATTGGCTACGAAATCCCGGGACCAGTCATGGTTCCGGCAGTAATGATAGCTCTCTTCATCCATCAGCTGCAGAGAATAATCCGTATCCAGGGATGCCACTACCTTTTCCAGCTTTTCCTCCTCAAAACACTCCCCGCCTTTCCTGATGGCATATCTGGTCACTTTTTTTGCCTGCAGTCCAAAACAATCTTCAATCATTTTTCCCCATTCATCATTCTGGGGAACCATAATGATAAAATCCTTCCTGCTATCCTCCGGTTTATATTTTACCAGTTCAGCAGTAGGCTTCCCGGCAAAATAGCAGAAGTCCCCCAGTAAGGCCATGGCTGACTGGGGTGATTCCAAGTCATCCGCGTAAATCCTTCCCATAACCTGCTGCTGGCAGGACCAGATCAGCGTTTCCTGCCAGTCACCAAATAAGTGCTTTGTATATTCCGTATTTGATATCTTATAAATCATCCTTCATTCTCCTTTTAACATCTGCACGATCATTCTCTGTGCTTTCTCACTATAATACAAGTCTTCATATTCCTGACCCTTGGCGCTTATCCTGCTGCCAATCTCGATTCCGGCGGCGGCTCCTTTTTCCGTAACAAATTTTCGCCATCGGCCATCGGCAAATTTCTCACTGACATATTGCTCCTCCATTAACGTTCTGAGTATTGCCGCTCCGCTTATTTTTTTCATCCTTTCGTCATCCCGCAAATCGTTCAGCTGACCCACCAGATCCACGATCAGGCACCGGTCATCATAGACTATTTTTTCAAGCATTGTCTCTGTTACCCGAAAGTCTTCTTTGGGGAGCTTGGCAACAGGCTTTTTTCTGCCTGTCCCGGAAGTTGCCGCTATCAGCTCTTCTTTCTCACCATAGTAATATTTCTCTTCTCTTCCGGCAGTACACTCCGCAATCCTATTTAAAAACCGATTCCCGTATTTTTCAAATTTGTTTTCCCCTACTCCGGATACCTGCAGCATTTCCTCGCGGTTCCCGGGCAGTCTGACAACCATATCCACTAACGTTTTATCCGAAAAAATGATGTACGGCGGCATGGCCTCTTCTTTGGCAATCACACTTCTTTGTTCTCGCAGCCGGTCAAACAACTCCAGGCCTGCCGATGTCAAAATATCGGATTTCCGATAGCTCTTAGATGCCATCTTTTTACTTTTATCCACCCGTTGCTCCTGATCAAAGCTCCGCTTAGGCTGCTTCAAAATGATCTTCCTTCTGCCCTGACAAACCTCCTGTGCCAGGCTCGTGAGTTTTACCAACGTATATTTATCATTAGTCAGCTGCAGTATGTTGTCTACCAGCATCTGGTTCATGATCTGTTTCACTTTCCCTTCCGACAGCTCCTGCAGACTGCCATAAGAGGGCAGGACCGAAACCCCGTATTCCCGCAGTTTAGCGGAATTATTCCCGCACACTGTTCCCACCACGACATTTATGCCATATCGCTGACGGCAATCCATAACACAGCTGATGATCTTCACCGCAGTATCGGTTACATCCACTTCTTCAAATTCATTTTGGCAGTTGGAACATTTCCCGCAGGGACCGGTATCAGCTTCGCCAAAATACCTTAAAATCGTTTCCCGCAGGCAATTGGTTCCCATACAATAATAAGTCATTGCTTTTAAGCGCTCTTCATCACGCTCTCGGATGTTCTCTATATCTTCGGCCAGTTCCTGATTGCCCTCTTTGCTTTCCAAAAGGAAGCGATTGATCATCACATCCTGCGGAGAATAAAGCAATATACACTCACCGGCTTCTCCATCCCGGCCGGCCCGGCCGGCCTCCTGATAATAATTCTCAAGACTCTGAGGCATATTATAATGGAGCACAAAGCGCACATTGGATTTATCAATACCCATGCCGAAGGCGTTGGTGGCCACCACCAGGGGGGCAGCATCATAAATAAAATCCTCCTGATTCTGTTTCCGCTCCTCTCCACTTAAACCGGCATGATATCTGGTCACCGGCAGGCCGTTTTGCCGCAGCAGCTCATAAACGGCATCCACATTTTTTCTGGTGGCACAATATATAATACCGCTTTCCCCTTCATGATTACTTAAGTATTGTAATAGAAAATCATCCTTTTTCCTGGGTGTTTCCACTCCGAAGAAAAGATTTTCCCGATCAAAACCGGTGACCGATACCTGCGGATTATGTAATCCCAGCACGCAAAGAATATCTTCCCGAACCGTTTCGGTAGCTGTTGCTGTAAAAGCGCTGATAATGGGACGACAGGGAAGGGCATGGATAAACTGAACGATTTTCAGATAGCTGGGGCGAAAATCCTGCCCCCACTGGGAAATGCAATGAGCCTCATCTACTGTCAGCATGGATATCTGAGCCTGCTTGGCAAATTGCATAAACTCATAAGTTTCCAAGCGTTCCGGGGCTGCATAGATAATTTTATACTGTCCGGCGGCGGCATATTGCAGGGCTTTGGTAATCTGATTCTCTGTCAGCGAGCTGTTGATAAATGCAGCATGAACCCCGGCTTCATTTAGTGACCGGACCTGATCCTTCATCAGGGATATGAGGGGTGAAATGACTAAGGTAATCCCCTCAAGCATCAATGCCGGTACCTGATAACATAAGGATTTACCGGCACCGGTAGGCATAATGCCAAGAACATCTCTTCCTGCCAGAATGCTGTCAATCAACAGTTCCTGTCCCTGACGGAAAGAGTCATAACCAAAATATTTTTTTAATATCTGATATTTCATCTTTACTCCGTTTCTTAATTTTTATTATTCACCTTATTATTCCACTTTTATTTTTAGGCAATTTCACTAAATTATCTGCATTATAACACATAATTTTCCACTTCTGTACTAAATTTTTGTTTATATAATTAGCAATTCTTGTTTATTATTTAGCAATATTTGTTGTGTTTTTATGAACATTCATTGCTAAAATATACTATAGGGAGTTATAAAGATTTTAATTTATTATGAGGGAGATTTCAATTATGAAACGTAATTCGTTGCAGCAATGTTGCTATTTCTTTGTCATACTTTTTTTGCTCGGCTGTCTGACAGCATGTTCACCACCGGATTCTGCTGTAAAAGATCCTCCGGTTTCGGAAAATATTCCCGATCCTCCGATTTCAGAAAGTATACCGGATCCTCCGGTTGCCTCATCTTATCCCGCCTTACAACATCTGTATAAGGACTTTTTTCATGTGGGAGTGGCCATTAATCCGGCCATTATTTCTAACGAGAACTTTTCTTCCCTTGTGTGTTCTCAATTCGACAGTATTACCCTGGAAAATAATTTAAAACCGGAAAACATCATCGATAAAAATGCTACTCTTTCCGATCCGGATGCCAATCAGGCCCATCTTGTCCTGAATTTTACTGCTGCCAAAGCAGAGCTGGACTTTGCCGCTGCACAGGGCATGACCGCACGGGGACATACCCTTATCTGGCATAGTCAGACACCCAACTGGATTTTCTATCGCGACTTCGATACCAAGGGTGAACTGGCCGACCGGACATTGATGCTGGAGCGAATGGAAAACTATATCAAAGATGTCTTTGACTGGGCAGGCTCCAACTATCCCGGGCTCTTTTCCGCATGGGATATTGTCAATGAAGCTATTGACGACACCGGCGGCCTGCGAGACACTTTATGGCGGCAGACTATCGGAGATGACTATGTGGAACTGGCCTTTGCTTTTGCCAGAAAATATGCTCCGCAAGAAATGTTTCTTTTTTATAATGATTATAACTCTTATAAAAGCAATAAACAGACCGATATTATTGAACTGCTAAAACCCGTTGCTGCTGCCGGCAATCTGGATGGCATGGGAATGCAGGGCCACATCGGCACTTATGTCAAGCCGGAGCTGTTTATTCATGCTCTTGAAAAATACACTGATCAGTTAAATGTTGTAGTTCATGTAACCGAATTGGATGTCACACAGCCGGGTACTGCCACTGCCGAATACGATCAGGGAGTTTACTACCAAAATTTGTTCCGTGCTTTACTGGAATCCCGGGATGCCGGCATTCCGCTTGAAAGTGTTTCCTTCTGGGGCTTGACGGATGCTCTGTCCTGGAAATCCAAAGAAAGCCCGCTGCTGTTTCATGGGGACTTAAGTGCCAAACCGGCCTATTTCGGCGTCGTTTATGCTGTTACGGGGGAGACACTAAAGAATTCTGATTAAAGTACACATAATAAAACTTACAGACAAATCACAAATGGAGGACAAATCATGAAAATCATGAACTTGAAAAACAAAGAAATTAAGAAAAGCAAGAAATCAAAACTAAAAGTCAACCCCAAAAAAGCATTCAGCAAGCTTCAGTCCTTTAAAGCCAAAGTCAATATTCTGGTTATTCTTTGTGTCATAATCTCCGTGTCTGTTACCCTGTTTAATTTAATCAGCGTCACGAAAAGTCTGATGATTGATTCAGCTTTGGGTAAGATGCTCAATATCGCCACCTCCTACGGCAAAATTGTGGAAAATACAGAGGATGGCGCCGCCCTTACCGCCGAGGAGTATACCGCCGTTCTTCAGGATGCAAAAGTCGATGATGTCGGCTCCTCCTACTGCTTCATGATCAATAAAAGCGGAATTATCATTTATCATGACGATCCTGCTAAAATCGGTAAACCCAATAGTATTCCCGTTGTCACCCAATTGATCGGTAACATAAACAAAGGTATTATTCCGGATAATCTTTGTACCGAGTATTCCGAAGACGGCCAAACCAAATATGCCAGTTACTATATCACTGCCAGCCGCTCCGTATTAATCATTTGTGCCGATGGTGATGAGTTAATGCAGCCTGTCAGCAATCTGATTCTGCGCTCAATCCTGATTGCGGCCCTGATTATCATTGTTGCTATGGCTGTGACAAATCTTGTTGTTCGTCGCATCAGCAAGCCCCTTGAACGGGTCACTTCCATTATCGGTGATGCGTCCAAACTGAAATTTACTTCTTCCGCTTCTCTGGATAAGCTTTGTAAGCGCCGTGATGAAACCGGGCAAATCAGCCGGGCTGTACAGGAAATGTGCAACAGTCTGCGGGATGTGGTAAACCAGATCGATCAGGCCAGTCTGCGAATCGAATTCAACATGGATAAACTGGAAGCCTCCAGTAATCAGATCCACGAAATGTGCAGTGCCAATTCTTCCACTACCTTGCAAATGGCTGCCGGTATGGAAGAGACCACCTCTATTACCAATACCCTTAACGTTCATATGGCAACCATGCAGTCCGAGGCAGAGGATATTAATCGTCAGGCAATGACCGGCCATCATCTGTCCCAGGAAGTAACCGAACGGGCTAATGCCTTGCAGACGGTAACTGCCCAGGCCATCCATAGAACCACCGATATGTACCATCAGATCAAGGATAAATCCCAATTGGCAATTTCAGGGGTAAAATCTGTTTCCCGGATTAACGAACTGACTGATGCCATCAAAGATATATCCGACCAGACCAATCTCCTCTCCCTTAATGCCAGCATAGAAGCAGCACGAGCCGGCAATGCCGGCAGAGGCTTTGCGGTAGTTGCTTCCGAAATCAGTAATCTGGCTCACCGCTCCCTGGAAACGGTGGGTGACATCAATAATATTATTGGGGATATCAATAACGCCGTCAGCAATATCGCCGAAAGTCTGGAGCATACTTCTGTATTTCTGGAAAAGACAGTTCTGGCAGACTATGACCAGTTCAGCCAGATTGGCGAACAATATCTGCAGGATGCCGGCGTTTTCCAGGAAAGCATGACCACCATTTCCACTGAAACCGGACACTTAACCTTATCCATTCAGGAAGTAGCTGCCGGTCTGGACGGTATCCGTACTACAATTTCTGAATCTACCATCGGCATCAATGATATTGCCGACAAAACTGCCGATGTCGTACAAAAAGCCGGTGATAACCATGAACTATCCGGTAATACCGTTGCAAACGTAAAGGTTCTGAAAGGAATAGTCGATATGTTTGAACTTTAATACAACTAATTATTAAAAGCCCTATACATATGCAGAAAGGACTGCATACCGGTATGCAGCCCCTTCCTCATAGGGATTTATAAATGAGAGATATCTTCATTTCATAGTTATATTTTACAATAACCGATTAAGTACTACATTACATTAATTGCCAAAAAACAAACATCTTTTGCCGTTATCAAGTTCATTCTCATAGATGATGAGGAGACGCGTTATGAGAGAATCCAGTAAATTAATACCGACACTCTATGCCCAACCAATAACTGAATCTTATGAAAGAAAATTATCCGGTCTGATGGAAAATGTTTCTTATAACCAGGATTCTCATTTTAGAATCTGGTGTAATACGCAAACGGAAGGATATGACCTTCACTATCACAATGCCATAGAAATAATTATACCTATTGAAAATGTATATACTGTAATCGTTTCCGAAAAACAGTTTGTTTTGAATGCCGGTGATATTTTACTTATCCCCTGCCGTGCTCCTCATGAAATCTGTCCACCTGAACAGGGGTACCGGTTTATCTATCTGATTAACCTGGATCTCCTGTCTGGGTTTCACGATGCCCAGGCTCTGGAGCCGGTTCTAATGACTCCTCTTGTTATCAGCAAGCACCTTTATCCGGATATTTATGATATCATTTATTCAAAATTTGTGGAAATTAACAAGGTTTATTTCTCTAATGATATATTATGGGAATTTTCCTCTTATGCACTATTTATGAACATCTTAATCATTCTCGGGCAAAACCAATACCGCATGCTTTCCTCTAATAATATTTACCACTATGTAAAGCAGCAGGTCTATTATGAAAAATTCACTAACCTGCTGCTTTACATAGATTCTCATTATGCATCAAATTTAACGTTGGAACAAGTGGCTTCTTATGTGGGCTTTTCCAAATACCATTTTTCCAGATTGTTCAAAATTCACACCAATACAACCTTTCATGAATATCTGAATCGAAAAAGAATACAGGTTGCCCAATCGTTATTATCAACAAACCTGTCGGTAACAGATATTGCTTTCCAAACAGGCTTTAACAATACCACTTCCTTCAACCGCTGCTTTAAGAAATATACCAACTGTTCCCCTAACCAATATCGAAGCCTGTTCAAACAACAAAACTTGCCTAATATCCCGCAATCTTGATCCTTTATCCTTTTACGCTGCCTAAGGCCACTCCGGCAATGATGTATTTAGATAAAATTATATATACGATAATTAGTGGTAATACCGTCAGAGACAGTCCCATATACACCGAGCCGAATTCGGTTCTGTAGATATCACCACGCAATAAACTGACCATAATCGGCATGGTATACTTTTTTTGGTCGGTCAGCAAAACCAATGGTGTAAACAGATTATTCCAACTGCTAACAAAACTGAAAATTGCCTGGGTTGCAAGGGCTGGTTTCATAATCGGCAGCGCAATACTGTTAAAGATGTAAAACTCCCTTGCCCCATCAATCCTGGCCGATTGGATGATTTCCATCGATAAAGCAGGGATCATATACTGCCGCATAAAAAATACCATCGCCGGCGAAGCTATTGCCGGTAATATCAGCATTGCAAAATTATTGGTCATATGAATGCGATATACCATTTGGTAGAAACCAATCATTGTAACCTGTGCCGGAATCATCATAATCGCCATAATAAAGCTGAAAAAAGACGTCTTGAATCTCCAATTGTAAACCACCAGACCGTATGCCGTCAATGTCGAAAAGTAAACCGCACAAGCCGTCGCACAGGTTGATATAATCAGGGAATTGGCAAATCCTTGCATCGGATTAAAGCTTTTCCCCAGCAGAATTTTTAAATTATTTAATGTATAGCTGGATGGCAGCAAACTAATGGCATGCTGCTGTATTTCTGTTGTGGATCTGGTGGCATTCATCAGCATGATCCAAAACGGTAAAATACTCAGACATACCAAAAAAATACACACTACATAAGTAATTATTACTAAAGCTGGGGATGTCCGCTTACTTTTCATCTTTGTCCCCTCCTTTATTCATCATTTTCTGTTTCCTGCGATATTCCTTTTCCTGCATCCTCATCTGCTTTCTCAGCAGTACTTCATCCTTATCCCGCATAACATAAAACAGCACTGCCGATGCACAACAAATAATAACAAACATAATCATACTGGCAGCAGCGCCACGATTATACAGATAACTTCCGCTGAAAGCCTGATTATAAATAAAGACGCTGGTGGTCAGGGTTGCATTATCCGGTCCTCCCATCAAAAACAACCTGGGAATATCAAACATTTGCAATCCGCCTATCAAACTGGTTACCAAAGTAAACAGTAAAATAGTCTTCAAATTCGGAATGGTGACATAAAAAAATGTCTGCCATCTGCTGGCACCATCCATTTCGGCAGCCTCAAAAATATCCGGACTGATTCCCAATACCCCTGATATTAATATAATCATCGTGTAACCATACCACATCCAAAACTGAATAAACGCCACTACTCCCCGGGCCACAGACTTACTTACCAGAAAGTTCACCGGTTGTTCTGCCCATCCCATCACCTTAAACAAATCATTTACAGGTCCCATGGGATATCCGAACAGAACGTTAAACAGAATGGCAATGGTTGCCGCAGTTATAATGTTGGGCATATAAAACATTACCTTAAACAGTCCTTCTCCTTTGATTTTACGGCGCGTATCCGTAAACCATGCCGTCAGCAAAAGAGCCAGGACAATTTGCGGTATAAAATTCATAATCCAAATACCTATGGTATTTTTAAAAGCAATTTTAAAAGAAGGATTTTTAAGAACGTTAACAAAATTCGTAAAAGGTTCCTCCAAAAAATTAAAACTAGTAAGTCCGATTCCTTTGAAATCCGTAAATCCCAATAATACCGTATAAATAATCGGATATAGTGAAAAAATCAAGAATGCGATTAAAAAGGGCGCGCAAAACAAATATCCATATATTGCATAACTGTTGCCTTTTCGCTTCATACTGTACCTCCAGTTCACAGTTTATTCATTATAAATCCCTGTCAGGAAGACTTCCCAAGTCTTCTGCTTTTTTTACAAAATGAGGCGGCAGAAGAGTTCTCCGCCGCCCATATTGCACTTACATAATTGTTACTCTACGATAACATCCAAATTATCTGCAACCTGCTGCTTAAAGTCAGTGATTGCCTGCTCCCGTGATTTGTTGCCGGCAGTATATTCACGTACCTGATCTCGCCAGTATCTATTAATGGTTTCATCATACGGGGTCAGATTCTTGCCGTTAGCAAACTGGTTAGCCGGTACGAATACATCAAACATATTCTGACCACCCAGGAAATCCAGCGCTCCATCCGATTTGGCCATAACAGCACCGCTGCCAACGCAGTCTTTGGTACCGCCTTCACCATTCAAGGTGCCGTTGGCCCACATATACTGAAGACCTTCATTGGAAGAATCCAGGGTAATCCACTCAATAATGTCACCCACAGCTTCCTTTACCTGGGAATCCTTATTGGCAAGCAGCCATGTGCCGCCCCAGAAGAATCCAACCGGCGATTCACAAACTGCCCAATCACCAAAAGTGCCTTCGCCTACTGCTGCACCGCCGCAGTTAGGAGCCAATGTATAGTTGATCAGCCATGCCGGTCCAAAGAAACCTAAAACGCCCTGTGCGCCTTCACCCTTCATATCTGCATACCATGCATCCGTCCAGTCCACGGTATCATTGTGATAGCCCTTATCCATTAATTCCTTGGACAGATCCAGGAATGCTTCTCTCTTAGGATCAATTGACAAGGCACCGTCTACAATCCACCCTTTATCAGAACTGTTTTCAACGGCATGCCAGATATCACCGTCACCGGATACGATACCGTAGCCTTTTGCTTTCAACTCTGCTGCTGCTGCATAGAACTGATCCCAGTTTCCGGAAGCGGCACCGATTTTGGCTCCGATTTCCTTCGGATCGTCGGTTCCCCATACATCTTTAGCGATGGAACGTCTGTAGATAAATGCTCCTCCCGTTGCCTGATATCCCAGGCCAACAACATCACCATTGGGATTTGTTCCGATATCAACAGAATATTTAGCAATTTCAGATGCGGTAATTGCATTTCCAATGTCAATACCCAACTCACTGTACGGTGCTGCAAAAGAAGATGCCTCCCCCTGGGTATACTTCAATACAAAGGCTGCCTCTGCACAATAGATATCCGGTGCTTCAGCACCACCCCCCTGCAATGCCTGATCAAGAGCCGGCTGATAGGCTCCATCGGTGGTTGCAATAATGGTGGTCTTAACCTCGTAACCGAAATCCGGATGTAATTCCAAATACTTCTCAATCATCTTCGGTACTTCATCCGTAAAAGCCCACAAATTGATTACCTTAGGGCCATCTGCAGATTGGGGTTCCTCTTTTACCGTATCCGCTGCCGGAGCCTTTTCCTCCGTGGTTCCTGCCGCCGTTTCGGTGGTGCCCGTGGATGCACTTTCGCCACTGCCTCCACATCCTGTCAGTAATGTTGCAACCATACTGACACACAATAAAGTTACCATTAGCTTTTTCATCTTTTTTCCTCCTTTTTGATGTTGCCAGGCAACAAAAATACTTATGCCTCGCATACTATTTAGTGTACATTTCCTGTTTGTCTTTCGCAGTACGTTTCTTGCTTTTTACTTTACAGTTTTTGCTTTTTATTTGTCACTTTGCATCTTTTTCTTCATTTTTCCGCTTTATTATTGTATATATTTTTATTTTTTTTCTTTTCCAGGGCGCAATATGTCTACTTTTTCGCTTCTATAATTTGTTTTTTTTGTATCTTTTGCCAGTCAAAAATATCCGCCGGCAAGCTTCTGGGCCACCGGCGGATATCAATTTTGCTGTCTTACCTATTTATCTCATTCTGATTCCAAAAGTAATTTTATCCCCCTCCTTCCTTCCAGTTGCTTCAAATCCATGCAATGCGGCAACCCGCTTAACAATGGATAATCCGATCCCGGTACCGCCTTCCTGGGTTCCTGGTTTATCGGTTCTGGATTGATCTGCCTTGACATACGGCTCCCGAAGCTGATTGATATCCACATCAATCTATATTTCCTGTATTTCCTTCCAGATTTCCGCAATCGCCCGCTCCCACATTTCCTGTGGGAAATCCGGCCACTCTTGCCCTTCACTTAATTCCGCGACTCGTGAAACCACCTGTGAGGACCGGTCGATTCCGGTTCTTAAGGATTCCCTGGTCATTCTGGCCCAGGAAGGAGCCATTTCATTTAATCCGCTTTCCCGGTATTCTGTCATTACCTGTTCCACATCATAAGACAGCTGTACGAATTCGTGATCCCATTCTTTTTCGTTTCCATGCAGAATGGCAAACTGCGTTTTTCCGCCGTGAAACCAGGGTACCCCCACGGATCCCGGATTGATGATTTTTTTTCCGGAATATTCCCGGCAAAATTGTATATGGGTGTGGGCACACAATAAGTAGTCTGTTTCCAGCGTATTTAACACTTCTTTGGTATTCTTTCCATCTTCATAAAGCAGTTCCCGGCTATTTTCCGGCGAACCATGACAAATTGTTATCTCCGGACAGGAATCATATCGGACTAGCGCCCGGTTACTTAAGCTTTCAAAAAAATCCAAATCCTTTTCTAAAAGATTTTCGTAATTATACAAAAGGGCTCCGGAGGCAGAGTTCGGCTTCCAGTTTTTATTTTGACTTTTTCGATAATTTAATGCATACTCTTCGCGGTTGCCTCTGATTATCGTGCACGGATACTTATCCATAAGATGATATATTATTTCCATTGTTTTCTGCGGATAAGGGCAGTCACTTACATAATCACCCAGAAATATAAACTTACTGATTCCTCTGTTGAATATGTAGTCGAGACAGGCCGTCAATGCTACATGGTTGCTGTGAATATCCGCTAAAACCGCAATCTGTAAATTCTTATCCATCTTCCATACCTCATTACTTATTCTGCAGGAAATAACCGTCTCCAGGGGATTCTCCCACTACCAGCGTATCTAGAAGCTCTTCATCGTTCAGATAAGGAAAAACATAATAGCCACAAACAATGTCTCCGCCTTCTTCACGTACATAAAGTGTCTGCCCATCCTTTTCCACGGGTTTCAGCTGGTGCTTCTCATAATCTGCCTGTTTCACCAGATAATGGGGTATTGCTGTTTTTATGTACCCTAACGTCCGGTAGCTGTAAAAACCTCCATACAGCAGAAATATTCCCAGTGCTCCAAAGCTTGCCAATATGGTAATATACTTGAAAATTCCTTTTTCCCTTCTTTCCAGATAAACCGCCGGAACCACCGCCAGGGGAAACAGTAAAAGGGCCCAGCAGTATTTTACCTGGGGGATGGTCATCAGCCAGTATACAAGTCCTGCATATACCACCGCCCGGGGCAGGATCATCCTGATGTCCTGTTTCTTTCCGGTGAACCGGTCCCTCACCATCATTGCAACATCAAACAAAAAGATTCCCAGAATTCCCAGATACAAAATCTGATGGCTGGCCGAATCGTTCCTGAACCATTGGGGGATCCAGGCCATTCCGTTGTTCAGCGCTTCGTCCATAGTGGCATTTACCGCTCTGGCATCGTGGATCATACTATCCACTGAATAACGTAATATTTCTATATCTATTTTCCAGGGTACTTTGAAAAAATCTGCTCCGCTGGCCAGATAAATCAGATATCCGCTGGTGATGGCATTGGTAATGAAAAAGGGCACCGCCACCAGAATTCCGGTGAGGATATAGACCGCGGTCTCTTTCCATTCCTTCTGTTTGATCAGCATCACTGCCGGATATATTGCCAGCAGCACCACGATAACCGCCGATGTTTTGGCCACTGTTGCAAAAACTGCCAAAATACATAAAAAAGCATAGGGGAAAATATCTGCCTTTACTTCCTCATCTGTTTTTTCCAGCAAACCGATCCACTCTGTCAAAATAAAAAAGATCAGGCAATTGGGAAGTGTGTCTGTATATGGATCGGTAAAAAAGGCGGTAATGATAATCACATAAATAATTTCCGCCCTGGCCAGGGCATCGGCAATATGACGCCCCCGCCGCCTGGCTCCCAGCAGCCGGAAGGCTCCGTGGAGAAAAAGGATCAGGCCAAAGTATCCGCCTGCGCCTTTTAATGACTGTCCGATCAAAAACTTCATACTGTATAATGCATCAAAATAATGTTGGGCACCGTTAAATCCCAGGGAATAAAAAAGATTGGCAACTCCCTTTACACAGCCATACTCCTCAATCCAGCGAATGGTCTGGGCATGATACCAGTCCGTATCGATGAGTTTCGGCGGTCCTGCTGATACAAGGGCAAATAAAATTACCGGTATCAGAATCAAAAAGGCGGAAATTACCGGCTTTTCCCGGAATGTTCGCAAATCCTGCCTGATCCCCTCAATCAGATGCCTTCTGCCAATCACCCCATACAGGATGCATGCCAGAACCAAAATCACATTGGCAAGCATCCCCACACCGCTAAAAAGGCTGAATATCTGTGCATAACAGGTGGTCACCATAATTCCGGCAAACAGCTTATGGAATAAACCCATTTCCACATCGGTTTTCACTATCCTTTTCATCAGGCTGATGCAGGCACTTCCCAGCAGATAGGTGGTGATCCCTATATACAGCCAATTGCATAATATCGTTATCATACGTTCCTCCTTTAGTCTGCGAGCTAAATCAAACTCTTATTATTCTAACATATTTCTTCCATAATTGGCATTTTTTTTGTATAATGAAGTAACTGAACATAACCAACAAACGAGGAGATCATTATCATGCATAAATATAAAAAATTAATGCCGCTGTTCCTTCTGGCATTAATAGTAATCCTGGAATTTTTCCTGTGGAATTTCAATTCTCTTTCTTCCCTTTTTTATCAGAAAATTCCCCTCAGCATTACTGAGAATTCCTGTACCGGTCTGGTATATAATGCCGATTCGGATTGTTATACTGCGCCTTCCGGAACCTTTGTCTGGGAGGTCTCCGGTCTGTATGATCTACATAACCTGCACGTGGCGGTTCGCCCTGATGCAAACCTCTCACCGGGCAATGTCAGTACCCTCAGCTGCCTTATTTCCATTTGCGACGAGGGAAACTTTTATTCCTATGATCTGCCGGAACAAACCATCGTCTCGGGGATTCCGGCAACTGAGTTTATGCAGCTGTATCCTTACGGAAAAGTAACCAGTCTCCAGATTACCTTCCAAACTGCCGAAAACGCTGTTATCCACTTTGATGAGATCGCTGCTAATGTGCATGTGCCCTTTTCCATCCGGCCGCTGCGCATCCTGCTGCTCTATATCGTCGCCCTGCTGATCTGGCTGATCACTTCAGGCCGCACCATTACTACTGTTCCCATCAAGGATCATAGCCGGATTCAGCAGGCTGTCCTGGTGCTGGTTTTACTGCTGATACTGGTGATTTCCTATGGCTTAGCCGGTTTAAACCCGGTTTCTGTCCGGCCGCCATGGCCCCACCATAATCAGTACCATGAATTAGTAGAGTTGCTGCTGTCCAGGAAAACCGCACTGGACGCCCAACCGGTAATGGCTCTGGTACAATCCGAAAATCCCTATGACACCATTCGCCTGCAGGCTCTTTCTATCGATTATAAGGCCGACTATGCTTATTACAATGGCGATTACTATATTTATTTCGGCATCGTACCGGCTCTTTTTCTATATTTGCCCTGTTATCTCCTGACTGGCCATCACCTGCCCAACTATCTGGCCGGATGGGCTTGTTTCTGTGCCTTTGCTGTTATGGTGTTCCTCTTGTACCGAGAGGTTATTCGCCGATGGTTCCCCCGAACCTCCTTTTTCTTTTACATACTAATCAGCATACTGACTGTATTCAGCGGTGGTTATATCAGTGTTATTTCGCAGCCTGATCTGTATCATGTTCCCATTATGGCTGCCAACATGTTTACTGCGGCCGGACTTTTCTTTTGGCTTCGCGGTATCTATCACGAAAAGAAAGGGTTAAAGCAATGCCTGTTTTTTGCAGCCGGCTCTCTTTCCATGGCTTTGGTAGCCGGCTGCCGCCCGCAGCTGCTGCTTTTTTCCGTTCTGGCTCTTCCGCTCTTTTGGAATATAGTTTTTCAGGAACGGACCTTGTTTTCCAAAACCTCGCTCCGGCAGACTTTTATCCTCTGTCTTCCTTATCTTCTGGTTGCTGCCGGAATTATGTATTATAATGCTATCCGTTTTGGCTCCCCTTTTGACTTTGGTGCCACCTACAGCCTTACCAGCAATGATATGACCAGACGGGGCTTTAATGTGGAACGGATTGTTTTGGGCCTGTATCATTTCTTCCTGCAGCTGCCCTTTATTGATTCAATCTTTCCTTTTATTCAGCGGAATGAAATCCGTACCGCTTATATGGGCAAAATGACGGCGGAATATACCTATGGCGGATTGCTGGCCTGCAATGCCTTTCTTTGGGTACTTCCCTTCTTATACTCGCTGCGGAAACGTTTCAAACAAAAAAGACTGCTTATCTTTACAGTCCTCAGTCTTTTTATCTCCATTTTACTTGCCGCTCTTGATGTAAACTTTGCCGGAATTCTGCAGCGTTATTTCTCGGATTTTGCATTTGGCAGCCTGCTTGCTTCGTCTCTGATCTGGTTTACCCTGTTGGAGGCAGATGGTACGAACGATAAGCAGTCCCGGATACGGCGGTTGTTTTGCTTTTGTATGGTTTTACAGCTTCTTTATTCTTTCTTCCTTATTTTCGGCGGGAACAGTACCGGCTATAGCCTGCAGAATACCGCTCCGGAGATTTATTATCAGTTTGCATCCTGGTTTTAAAATTTAACCTGGTTTTTAGTTTCGCTATGTATACAATAACTTATGGAGGACAGACATATATCATGGATATTGCACCTTTTTATATTGAAAAGGGGACCGGAGAACCCTTGATCCTTCTCCACGGCAATGGCGAGGACAGCAGCTATTTTGTAAACCAGATGGAGGAACTGTCAAATTACTACCGGGTTATTGCACCGGATACCAGAGGACACGGGAAAACACCACGCGGTGATGCACCATTTACCATCAGGCAATTTGCTGATGATCTGGCCGCATTTATGGATCAAATTGCTGTGGAGAAGGCAAATATACTTGGATTTTCAGATGGTGCCAATATTGCCATGTGTTTTGCATTTGCTTATCCCCAACGAGTAAAAAAGTTAATTCTGGATGGCGGAAACCTGAATACCGCAGGTGTTAAACGTCATATCCAAATGCCTATCGAAATGGGCTATAGAATGGCAAAACTTTTTGCCTCAAAAAGCCGAAACGCCCTGAAAAATACTGAAATGCTGGGTCTTATGGTAAATGAACCCAACATTCCGGCAAGTGAATTATCAAAAATCACCGCTGAAACACTTGTAATCGCCGGAACAAAAGATATGATAACGGCACAGCACACCAGATTGATTGCCCAGTCTATTTCCAATGCAAAACTTGTTTTCATGGATGGTGATCACTTTATTGCAAATAAGAAATCTGTTCCTTTTAACAGGGAGGTCTTGGCTTTTCTCGGTAAACCATGATTGCCGGATGTTTTACTGCGGTAGATTCTGCGATTTCAGCTTAAAATTCTGCTTACATAATGAGGCAGGTTATTTTGAAATTTCCCAGCCATTCCTGTTTGTTTATAGTAGCATGTATTTCGCTTTCTATATATCGGAATCCCCGATCTATTGGTTCCGATATAGGTTTCCTCCTGAGGGCACGCAGCACAGTTTACACATGGCAGCATTGACACAAGCACATTCTTTCCGGACAGCATAACCTCCACTCCGCCGGGAACCGTTTCGGGCATTCCATGGGGCGGCATATCCAGCATAACCATGATACGGTCCCTGTCTTTTAATAACACCTCTAAGGCCATTTCAGAGAAAATGGGAATATCGCGAAAATATTTTGACAGTGTTTCCGATGGCGGGGCATAACGCAGGAAACCTTTCTCGCCATTAACCAGGATCTTGCGTTCCGGCTGCTGATGGTAAAACTGATGAATGGAGGGATCGGTTTTTTGTTTCGTCAGCAATCGGCCGATAATGGGGGTATGCCCGCTGCCTTTAACCAGACAAAATGACCCGATATCATTTACTACCACTTCTGTTTGCTTCTCCAGCTGTTCCAGAAAACTGATCAACCTTTTTTCCCTTTCAGGCATGAGAAAAGGTGTAATAATTCCAACCGGTATTCCCTTCTTATGCATATTCTTCATATAGTCTGACAGTGTCCCTGATTCCATAAAGCGGCCGCAGCCTTCATCCCCTATAAATATATGGTTTCTATCTGTATCAGGCGGTTTCACAAAATCATCCGCCCAGACATATTCCTTAATTCCCATATCACACCTCACATCTGATAATAACAGCAGGCCGGACCGCATTCCTCACCAAAGGTATGATGGTATAACTCCTTTTGCCGCTGGTTATCTTTCCGGTTAAAAGCATCCGTCAAAAACCGCGTCCCCGTAAGCCTGGTTTCCAGGGACCGTCCCCGGCCGCCCACCTTAAAGACCTCCACCCCCGCATCTGCTAAGCTTGCCAGACTGCACGCCGCACAAGCCGGTGTTCCCACCGGCTTGCCAAACAATTCAAAGCATGCCGGCAACATATAATTGGTATCATGAGAATAAATAATCTTTCGGCAAGGGCTTCCTGCATCCCTGCCGGAATCAGAAGCATATCCGACACCATGAATAAACCGGCAAAACCCATCAATAAAGCTGCATTTGTCAATCCAGACAATTGCCTCCCATTGGATATTTGGACACGAGGCAACCATTATTTTCATTTGCTCAACAGATAAGAATCGTGGAAAAACCACCCTGCTTACTCCCAGTTCCTGATAAAAATACACGGCCGATACACTGCTGGCTGCAGCAAGCAGTGATAAGCCGCGTATTAATCTGCTTTTTCTTTTTTTAAGAGCCCCCAGTAATCCCAAATCACATACCATGATTCCGGTTCCGCCAAGGTCTTCAAAAGTCTCTGCTATTTCTAAAACATACGGCAGCTGTTCCTCTGTGTAAAAACTGTTCAATGTTAAAAAAAGCGGTACCGATAATTCCCCGGTCTTTACCAGAAGCTGTTCCAGCTCATCTATTTTGGCCATGTTGGCACTGCCCTGGCGGCGGGAAATACTATCGTGATTGCCAAACATCCCCTCCCAACCCGTTGTTTGAATACCGCAATAGAATTCCGTTGCTCCTGCCTCATGCAAAATTTCCGCTTCATTTACGTTGGTCAAAGGTACAGCCAAATTCATGTAATCGCTCCTTTACCTCCCTGGCCGTGCTGCTGATTTCTTCCCCAGACACCTCCCCCGGATTCATCAGAACCTTAAATGCCAATGCATCAAGTCGGTTCAGCTCTTGTTCGATATCCATAACGCGCTTTTTATTCTCTTCCGATTCTTCCAGATACATCATGCAGTATTGCCTTGGAACATCAATCGCCCCAACCAG
The DNA here is from genome assembly GCA_031555615.1 of Lachnospiraceae bacterium. Taxonomy (GTDB): domain Bacteria; phylum Bacillota; class Clostridia; order Lachnospirales; family Lachnospiraceae; genus UBA935. The sequence continues at coordinate 69,488 of JAVBUF010000043.1, forward strand.
CCAGCTGTCGTATAAGGGTGCTATTTTTTTTGCAACAATGGCAAAATAGTTCTCTACCTCCGCACTCATCCGAATCTGCGTTTCTCCCTCTTTTGTCAACCCGCAGCCCGGAAATAATTGCAGCTTGGCCATAACGATTTTGGTTGTAAAAAAATGGTTATCCCATAACCGCTGCGCTTCCGCCTTGACTGACGCAATGGTTGAGAGGGGATGCCATAAGATATATCCGATATGAATGGCAATTCCGGCATTCCGGATGATCTGAAAGGCTTCCAGCGTTTTATCAGGATCCAGTTTTTTATTAAAATAAGCCAAGGTCTCCTGATCAAAACTCTCCAACCCAATAAAAACCCTGCATAACCCCCTTTTTTTTAAGCGTTTCATTGTATCGTACAGATTTTTACTGCTGCAAATCGTTAATGCCCGTAATTGCAGCGAAAGGGCACACCGCAGATTTCTTTTTTCAAGTTCACTCTGGAGCTCCTCCACACGCTGTAATGACCCGAAATCATCATCAATAAAATTGAAAGCATGGGGAGAATAGTGTGCACAAAGTTCCTCCATTTCATCTGCCACATCCACAATCTTCCGCCCCACCCACTTGTCCAGTCCGGCAGGCAGAAAAGGCGTGGCGCAAAACCGGCATTGCCCGGGACAGCCCCGGGAGGAACGAATATTGATGGGTGCTCCAATCTGAAGATATGTTTCCAGGTTGGGACGATACATCCAGGGCCACTCCTGGGGTGTCAAACCGGTATGGGCCGCCTGTAATACCGATTTCCCCATTGCTTCATAGCAGATATTAAGCAGCGGCACTTCTCCTTCCCCAATGATCAGTTTGCAGCCCGCCGGAAATAAGGCCTGGGCACGCTCATAATTTGTTGTCACAAATAACCCCCCTGCGACGAAATCAGTATCCGGACGCAAGGATCTGATCCTAAGCAGCATTTTCAGTGCATCAGGGACGTTGTCCTCCATCATAACCGAAAAACCAATCAGGGTGGGGGCATATTCGATGATCCTGTCTGTCACTGCATAAAAGGATTCTATTTCACGGTCAAACAATTGACACTCAATCTTATGCAGCCTCAAATAAGCCGCCAGCGCTTCAATTCCCAACGGCTCCGCAGGCTCCTTATACTCCGATTGTGAAAAAGCTCTGACAAGTGCAACTCGAAACATAACTTTATACCCCACGGTTTTATTTTAGTCGTATTTTCTGCAGCCCCTTAAGATAATCTAACAGTTCTGAATAATCGGTATCCTCAGGAGATTTTTCTTTTAACGTCTGAAGAATAATTTTAAATTCTTTTATTTTTGTATTCATTTCCTCTTCTCCCATTTCTGCTTCCATATTAGAGTAAATATAGTTATATAAAAATGCATCATGAATGGAATCAGAAGAATTCAGCAGATCCTGCTCATCCTCCGGATGAAATTCCGGAAGTTCCGTTAAGCCGCCAGCCGTCATTTCGTCCGCAGCACTGTCGCCATCATATCCCAGCGCATATAATGGAATCAGTATATTTACCCAATTCCCTTCGTAACTGGGATGGATCAGACCCAACAGGATAGATTCACTTAAAGCAGCATCATAGTCTTCCAGCCGGACAAGGGTCAGTACATAGTTGTTCCTTGCACCCAAATGCACCGGACATTCGGCAAGAATATTTTCATATGCTGTTTTTGCATTTTGATATTCACCTGCTTTATAAAGGGCATTTGCTTCTTTAAAGTCAGTACTGAAATCCGCAGGGGTAATGGTCCTGGTTAACGCCGCCATAAAATATTCAACGTCATTATATTTTATTAATGTTTCTGAAATAACATCTTCCAACACCCAGGCAGAGTCCGGTTGAATCGGTGAGAAGGTGGAATCCATCGATTCCATATCTTCTTTTTCCTCTGATTTGCTCTCCGCTGCAGGCAGAAAATCCTGAACTGACGGGGCTTCACTTATTACATTTTGTGTCGTCTCATCAGTTAAAGATGCGGACTCGGCAAGTTCGTTCCCCTCATTTTTCAAACCGCATCCTACACTCATGATTATTCCTGTCAGGATTATCATACTCCTTAAAACGACACCCATCCGTCCTGTTTTTGTGTTCATATCGAAACCTCCTCCTGGAATCTTCCAAATTAATCAGTGTACGGGAACGCAGGAACAATATGAATGAACATTATCCGACTCACAGGTGCATACCGTGTCGCAGGTACAAACCTGATCACAGCTGCAATTATCTTCACAAGTACACACCGGATTACAGGTACACTGTGCATCACAGGTACATACTGTCTCACAGGTACATTGTGCGTCGCAGGTACATACTGACTCACAGGTGCACTGTGCGTTGCAGGTACATACTGATTCACAGGTGCATACGCTTTCACAAGTACATACTGCATTGCAGGTACAAACCTGAACAGAATTGCAGGTACAATATTCGCCACCTTTTTGATCTTCAAAAACCCTTGTAATGGTAATGTTGTCATCGTCCTCTACAAAAACACTTTTCATGCCCGGTTTGATGAGCTTATTGCCATCCACGATAATACTGATTTCCGGATGGGGAATTTTCGATGATTCCACTTCCATCTGGTCCTCCCCAAGATTTTCTGTCTGCGCCATGGCCACTTCCACCTGGGCTCTGTCATTATAAGGAATTTCCATAATAATCCTCCTGTTAAATAAACGTGGGGTCCGTGCCAGAGACATCTACCCCGATTTTCTGCAGCACCTGGCGGTAAATCAAAGCTCTGTTTATCACACACCTTTCACTTCCGGCATGTTCGGCAAGTGGTTTGGAACCCAGCAATTTTGCCGCACAGTCGCCGCCGCAATGCCACTTACAAAAGCAATCCTTGCAAAATGGGATATTCTTAACCTGTAATTTCAGCAGATCCGACATGATCGGCTGGTCAAAAATAAATTTATCCGTTCCGCTATCAAACCGCCCGTAAATATATCTTTTTGCCCGGGTATCCTGATAAGTGCATATTTCGTAGCAGGATGTTACATTTCCCTCTGCCGTAACCGTAAAACCATTACTGCAGACACTGCAAAAGCATTGGCAAAGGGTATTGGCCCGTTCCCCTGAATAAACCAGCCGGATTCCGGTCCCGCCCAGTTCTTCCTGAGCCCTTATGTATTCACGGACAAAAATTTCCGGTTCCGGCGTGATCTGATGGGTTTTAATCGCCCGGCCCACTTCAAAAACCGGTTCTAAATGAAGAACCCTGCATTTGGGGTAATTTTCCTTGACAAAATCTGCCATTTCCCGTAATCTGCCGACACTGTCACTTGTAACTGTGGCCCGAATGCCATATTGTACTCCTGCCTTGTCAAGACGGGTCAAAGTACGATGAACATATTCAAAAGAGCCGGCACCATTGGCTAAAGGCCGCTGGCGATTCTGAATATCCGGCAATACGTCTGATGAAACGTTGACATCCGAAATCCATGCTACCATATAGTCCAGATATTCTTCCGACATCACACCGTTGGTTGCGGTGCTGATGGTATACTTCAGATTACTTTTTTCAGCCGTCCTGCTTGTATATTCACAGCACTCCCGGATAACATCAAACGCTGCAAAGGGCTCTCCATTTCCATGAAAGCCTACGCTGAAACGGTTCTGTTTCTTCTTTTTGGCATTCCCGGCAACAAAGTCAATGGCCGCCCGGGCAGCTGCCATAGGAAGCTTATTCCCGCCATCCTCTGCCGAAGCATAACAGTAACGACACCGCAGATTACACCTGTCGGTGGGAAACAGGGTCACTCGAGTCGGTGAAAATTCTTCCGTTACCTGCGGATATTTAAAGTCTTCATTAAAAACGCCGCTTTTTTCCAATCTCTCAATAACACTTTGCTGCGCCTCATGCAAAGACAAATTTTCGATTCTGCATGCAACAGCATCTTTGGCATCCTTATTTACCAATGCTATATAATTTTTTAGAGGTGCATATAAAATATACTGATCCTCATATGGTAAAAAATAAATCTCCGGTTTCATAGTGTCCCTCCACAAAGGTTTGTGATTCATATAGTTTTACTTCAATTTTGTTCTCTAAGTATCCTGCCTGTCCCAACTTGACAAAAAACATGGCAACCTCGAACGCGTTTTCCTGCACATCCAGTTTTTCTATCATTTCATCTATTGATGTTATGCCATCTGCCATGCCTAACAGTTTCTTTCCCACTTCATTTACGGAAAACACTTTTACTCCATTATATAGTACATGTGCACCGGTTATATTGAAGGTGTTTGTTTTATCGCAAACCGAAATTACCGGTCTGATCTGCAGTCCTTTCTGCAGAATTGGAATGTCCGCCGCATACCTTTCCCCACTTGGCCGGTGTTCACGCTTCTCACCGCAGACAGCACAAACCAGAAATTCGCCCTCCTGAGCAAGTTGATGTTCTTCATTACGAAGCTTACCGCACGCTGTGCATTTACATCCGTTCCAATGATGCCCTGTATCGTTAATCCTGCCGCACCTCATACATTTACATCCACTCCATTTATGACCAAACAAACATGCCATGTATCTCCTCCGGTCGATATGTTAAGTAAATATAATTATTAAATAAGATAAT
>JAVBUF010000086.1:0-2816 GCA_031555615.1 Lachnospiraceae bacterium
AGGATGACAGCAATGAAGCGAAGCTCTGTTCCATCTTCAAAAATGATCAAAATGGAACAGCAATTCCAGCCGAGTTATTTGAATCTTATGGAACTATCCGCTTTGTTAATATGTTTCCGCTTGTAGTTAAGGCAATTTTAAGTGGCGGAACTCTTATAGTGGATGAGTTTGATGCATCCATTCATCCAATGGCTTTAATGAATATTATTAATATCTTTCACAATGATGAAATCAATATTCATCATGCACAACTGATTTTTAATACGCATAATACCATTTTTTTAAATGCAAATCTATATCGGCGTGATGAAATTAAATTTGTAGAGCGTGATGATAACTCTCATTTTAGCAGCCACTACTCTCTTTCAGATTTTGGTACAGCCGGAAGAGATGGTGTTCGCAAAAATGAAGATTATATGAAAAATTATTTTGTAGATCGTTATGGCGCAATAAAAGACATTGATTTCACACCTATTTTTGAAGAACTGATGTCTGGTAAAAATGAGGAGTAACGATATGCGGAAAGAAAATAAAACGTATTACTTCTCCGTTGAGGGGGAAACTGAAGTTGGAAAGCGGCTTTAAGAAAGTCAATGTCTTTGAAACAAAAGAGAATATATGCTTTGTTGGGATAAAATAAACTGTGGGGTTACCGGAAACAGTTCAAAAGAAAGGTTTGCAAAAGTATGTATATCATTCAACAATTTAGTTCAGCATTGACAAATAAGAAATTAAGGATTCGGCTTATATCAGGGTTCACTTTTTTCTATCTGCTGTTTTTTAGTGTTGTGATAATCAGTTATTTCTTATTACCGGAAGGTTTTTTGCGAAGCAAATCAAGTGCTGTTGACTTAGAACTGTCAAATGGTTTTTGGCTTCATGTAATGCAAATATTGGGCTATAATCTTATTTCGGTGATGTTGATCCTCATTTTTAATTGCTTCATTTATCAACTGTATAACTGGGGATGGATTCCGACCGGTTATTTTATGCTTGGTATTCTGTTTATAATGAATGGGGCAACATTAGGTACTTGGTCATTTATGGTTGTTAGTGCTGCACCGGGTTTATTGGGGCGATTATTAAGACAATTTGATATCCTTCATCGTTCGGGCTTTTGGGAGATGAGTGGACAGCTGCTAATTACCTGTGCATCCTGTAATATTGCATATAAGAGAAAAGAGCAGAATGTGAGATTTTCACTTTCACTATTTGCTAAGAATGAGAAAATGGTGGTGCTAATCGGCTTTATGCTCATGCTATGCGGTGCAATTATAGAAACAAACTCGATTTTTACTCGGTAACAAGGCAAACAATATCAAGAAATGGTGATGCTGAGTTTTGATAAAAAGCAGAGAGAGGTGAAATTGATGAAGCAATATAATAAATTGGTTCGCGATAAAATCCCGGAAATTATTGAAAAGACTGGAAGAATTGTAGAATATGAAGTTTTAACTAATGATGAGTACATAGCAGCGTTGGACGAAAAACTGGATGAGGAAGTAGCCGAATACAAGGAAGCAAGGAACCTTGAAGAGCTTGCGGATATTATGGAAGTGTTATATGCATTATGTGAATCGCATGGCTGCAGCATTGAAGAGCTGGAGCAGATTCGCAGGAAGAAATCAGAAGAACGTGGAGCTTTTAAGGATAAGATATATTTGAAATCTGTGGAGTAAGCAGACAATTATACAGAATTAAGCATAAGGAGCAAAAGATGCAATTACCAAATTCAGACGAACTGGAGATAGGCTTTTTATCTCGACTATTTGATAATAAGAGCGAATGCTATAAGCTATTTTGGTTTCAGGCGATTGTTAATAAAGCAGTTGAGGGCAAAACTGTTATTTTTTATGACGAGCTGATTAATGAAATGATTACAGATGCCTGGTACATGGTAACCGAGTATCATTTAAATCTGGGACCGGCTGATACATTAGAAATGCTGGTAAATCACATATTTAGTACAAGCAAAATAAAGTCCAGTGAAAAGAAAGAAAACTTGATATCTTACCTGCAAAACTGTGAGGATCAGGAAGTTAAGAGAATGAAGAGAACACTGACCTACCATGTTCCCTATAGGCTCCAAGCTCCTTTTCTGCCATTAAAGGGAAGCGAATGGAATGTTTCGGAGAAAAATCTTGCTGCGAAAATTAACCAACATAGGCGACTTATGTACTATTTTATTGAAATCTCGGGAATGTCCAGCGCAATTGAAATACAGCCGGAATGGTACAGTTATATTGTGAGGAACCAAGAAATCTTAAAAGGATGGATTGGACATAATTTAATCCTTTATCTGCAGAAAAGGAATCCAGGTGTTCCGGGTATACCGGATAAGTTATATCCGCCAAGAGAAAGAAATCTTGATAAAGTAAAGAAATATTGGAAAGCAATTCTTAGCATATCACCGGTTTCAGAAATATTTGAAGGTGAAAGGCTGGAAATAAATGATATGGCAATTGATCATTTTATACCTTGGTCTTATGTGGCACATGACGAATTATGGAATCTGCATCCGACCACCAAAAGCATAAATAGCAGAAAGAGTAATTATCTCCCGGAATGGAATCGTTACTTTCCATCATTGTGTGCGTTAGAGTATGAAGCCTGCCAATTGGTGTGGAAATATGATAACATACATGATATTTTTGAGAAATGCATGAAAGAACATATAAGTATCGGCAGTGTAAAAATGAAACTATATTATGAAAATATATCAAAAGAAGAGTTTAGCAGGAACTTGGAAGAAATTATGTTTCCGGTATATCAGTCGGCACGAAATATGGGATTTAGGGATTGGATTTAGTCAATGA
>JAVBUF010000053.1:0-17484 GCA_031555615.1 Lachnospiraceae bacterium
CGGCCGGTGCAATACTCTGTTCAATACCGCATACCTGCCCTTTGGAATTCACCATCTTGGGATGCAGGTAGTCAAATACCAGGTTAATATCAAAGTTATAGGGTGCTGCCGACAGGTCTTCCCACATATCCAGTTCGTATACCTTTGCTCTGGAATCAACGATTGACCATGCCACATCCGGAAGTTCGGTTCCGGCGGCTAATGCTGTCTGGTACTTCTGCAGCGTATCCCCATTTGCCATGGGTGTATATTCAAACTTTACATTAGGATACTTGGCCTGAAAAGCCTTAGTGATGCATTCAAAATAAGGATCATCCCAGCCCCACATGGTCAGTGTGCCTTCATAATCTGCCGGAAGATCGGCACTGTAGTCCTCACCATCGGCTGCCGCGGTACTGCCTTCTGCCGCTGCTGTGCTTTCGCCTGCTGCCGCTGCATTATTTCCTCCTGTTTCTGTTTCATCCTTTCCTGATCCGCATCCCACCAGTCCCATTACCATCGCTGCCGTCAAGGACATGGCAACAACTTTTTGAATTTTCTTTTTCATATAAATCTCCCTTCTGTTAAGATGCACTCAGTTTATCATTTTTGCCTTTTTCCTCATACATGACATTTTTAAGATTTTGTTTTCATTCTATATATTCGGTTTCTTTTTTCATATATGGCAGACGGATTTCTACTTTGGTGCCCCCCTCTGACCGGTTTGTAATCCACATGCCGAAAGGCTCTCCGTATAAATACCGGATGCGGTCTCTGACATTACTGATGCCGATATGCTTACGGCCATTTTCTTCATAAGTGATGGTTTCTCCGGACCGAAACTGCTGCAAACGCTCTTCGTCAATGCCAACGCCGTCATCTGTAACCGTAATCTCTAACCTTTCCTCCTGCCGGCTGACGCTGATCCCGATAGTGCCTGCCCTTTCCGACGGCAGGATGCCATGGAGAATGGCATTTTCCACGATTGGCTGGATGATGGTCTTGGGTACGATACAGTCCTTCTCTTCTTCCTGACAGGAAATGGTAACTTCAATCATTTCGGGGTAACGGTATTTCTGAATAGCCAGATAACATTCGGTCAGTTCCAGTTCCCGCCGGATGGTGGTTTCAATATGCTGATCTCCCAGATTGATGGTCTCCTGCAGGGTGTAAATCAGAGAATTGACGATATTAGCCACTTCCTTATTCTTGCCTGCTGTTGACAGATAAACTACAGTATTGAGTACATTGTACAGATAATGGGGGTTGATCTGGGATAGCATGATGTCAAATTCCATGTTTTTCTTCTGTTTTTCATATTCCATTTTCTGCTCTATTCCCCGCTGGATCTCTCCCACCATGTCATTATAACATTCATACAGGGTCTGGATCTCGTCACCGGTCTGGACCGTTTCCAGCACATGGAGTTTCTCATAATCCGTATGCCGCATCTGTCGTGAAAGAGAGGTAATCGGTCTGGTAATTCCCTCCATCAGTTTGGAAGTGGTGAACAGAATAGCCACTATGGAAATTAAGAAGGACAAAAAGAAAAACTTGGGCACAAAGCTGCAGCTTTTCCAAAGGTATTGATCGGTTACCAGAGTACAAATTTCCCAGCCGGTTCCCTCTATATCCTTGCAGAGCAGATAACCGCCCTCCACCCGATAGGTACCCGGCACTAAATACTGTTCATGATTTTCCAGCAGGCTGCTGATGGGCTTTTCCGCATCCTCTTCATACAGGATTAATCCTTCATTTCCCACCAGACAGACTTTATTGTGTTCCTTCCCATACTCCTGAATCTGCTTTAAAAAATATTCCAGGCTTATTTCCAGGGTCAGCACGGCCTTCTGCTTGCCAAAATAATAAATATCCAGCATTCGGGTACTATAGCAGATCATGGGCTTATTATCCCAGTTGTCAATGCCATTGTAAGGATTGGAGAAAACCCAGTCGGTATGCTGACGATACTCCCGGATACTGTCACCGGATAATTTGTAGTCCATATAGTCCTTTTGCAGGTTGTTGCTACTGCTGCTATAGAATTGTCCATTTTCCAGTTCCAAAAAAGAATTGCGGATATAGGTCCGCAGACTGTTATAAAAAATCAGCCTTTTGGCAACGTTGTCCCGCTTGCGGACCTCATCGAATTCGGTCTTTTGCTCCATGTTCTCCACAATATCCTGAATATCCGCATCCACGATCATACTTCTGGCGAAATTCTGGATATCCTCAAACATAAAATAAATCTGATTGGAAATCTGCTGCAATCCGGCTCCTTCTTCGGCAATCTTCTGTTCCCTGACAATTTTTTCAAAATAAATATAACTGATAACCGTACTAAGCAGCATGGAAACCGCCAATACCACAAAAAGGTTCCGCAATATTCTGATTTTCAGACTGCTTAATTTCATTTTTTCCTGTTCCATCGCTTATACTCCTGTGGCGTTACTCCCACTGTTTTCATAAAAATCTGGCTAAAGTACTGACTGGTCTTATAACCGATCTGATCCGATATCTCATAAATATTAAGCCGTCCTTCCTCTAATAACCGTCTGGCTTCTTCCATCCGGCAATTGGTCAAATACTTTAAAAAAGTAGAGCCGGTCTCCTTCTTGAATATCTGTCCCAGATAAACACCATTCATCTGGAATTCTTCGCCCAGTGTCTCCAGACTTAATTCCCGGTTGAAATTCTGACGGATATAACGGATCATCATCTGCACCAAACGGGAGTAATGATGATCTTCCCGGTTACGCACCCCGGCATATATTTCATGAAACCATTTCACATAATATTGGCCTATCTCATTAAATTTCCCGATCTGACCGGGCTCCGGTTCAAACCTCATTCCTTCCTGTGCTTCCAATTCCCTTCCCAGATTCTCCAGGGTATAGAGCAGTTCCTTAAAAGCCCGGAGGTGATATTCCGGCTGCCGGACCTGCTCAAACAACTGATTGACTGCCTCGTCGGGGGGCTGCTTCTCCTCATAAATCTGACGTCTCAGTTCCTCTGCCTGCTCATTCCAGGAACCTTTTTCTTCTTCGCCGGAATCTTTCAGACCGTTTAGGGAATCGCTGCTGCAGGAGTCCCAGAATACCGCATATCTGATCTGCCCCGACATTTTTTGAAAGGTCCGGCTGATCTCATTTCTTTTGATCTCATCACTGTAAACCAGATTAAACTGACAACCATCCAGAGCTGAAAGCATCCGGGCAATTCGCCTTCCTATCTGTTGGATCCCGATATTAATCTGGTATCGGCTGCAAATATCCTCAATCCGGTAAAGCATGATAATATTATTAGGGGTCAGCTGAACATCCGCCATATAGGAAATTCCTTCCGCATTCTCCGGCAGTTCTGTAAGTTTCCGAATCTCGGCAGCATTCCATTCCTGTTCATGGAAGGTCCCTTGCCGGAAGACATCATTTTTATGTAAGAGCATCAAAAAGAAACGATTTCCCAATTCCTTTTCTTCGGCCTCCGATATCGTTTCCGTATCATAAATCAGTTGTCTGGCAAAATACTTCTGATAAATTTTCTGTTTTCTGCTGCCCGCTTCCAGCCGCTGCCGCACCCGATCCAGCTCCTGCAGCAGCTTTTCTTCGCATAATTCATGCTTCAGCAGATAGTTGGAAACACCATATTCAATGCCCTTCTTTGCATATTCAAAATCTTTATAGGCGGACAACAATATAACCGCCGCATCGGCATGACGCTTTCGCAGCTCTCCGGCTAACTCCAGGCCGTCCATGCCTACCATTTTGATATCCGATATGACAATCTCCGGCCGTTCCCTGTCGAACATTTCTAAAGCCCGCTTCGCATTCAGCGCATGGCCCACCACCTCAAATCCATGGGCCTCCCAGGAAATCAGGTTTTGCAAATATTCCATCGCCAACACTTCGTCATCTACAAACAGAACTTTAATCATCTTAAAACCCTTGCCTTTCCGGTACTCTCCGCAAGCTACTCGGAAAAAGAGCCCCATCATCCTGTCGGATTGGCTCTCTTCCCTGAAATAATTCACTTTTATAACATATCCCCATAAACTTTGCACAGGATATGGCAAGGTTCCAATTCCCGGGCTTTGTCAATAAATTCCTTCGCTTTTCCTGTATTTCCCAGCCCGATATTTCCCAGTGCCATCAGATAATAGCAATGAACACGGTTCTTTAATGTGTAATTATCCTCAAAAATCAGGAAATCCGGCAGCGATACGGCAAAATACTCAATCTTCACTTCATCCTCCAGATGCTGCTCACCGTAATCGATGAGACGATAGAATCGTGATTTTGCCTCGGCAGTCCTGCCTAATTTCAGATTGGCCAGACCCTGATACAGGATCATATCCGCCGGCTGATCGTTGTAATACATCGCCCCGGCCGGTTCATCGGTTCCGACTGTGGCTTTTTCAAAAGCTTCTCTGGCTTCTGCTGTTCTGCCCTGAGCTTCCAGAGCAAGGCCCAGATGATAATATAAATGATTATCCTTGGTTCCTTCCAGCTTACCTTCGCCCAGATTCTCCGGATAAATGAGAGCCTGATTTAATAATCTTTCAGCTTCAGGATATTTGCCTTCTGCCTGCGCTTTTTGGGCCATGGCCAGCAGTGCCAGGGTATATTGGGTAGTGATCTTACCCTCGCCGCCTTCCCATGGATGGAAATTGTGCTCCATCATACATTGATATGCCTTTTCATGCTCACCGGTCATATTTACCAGGGTGATATACTCTATGTAGAGATCATCCCTGCCTCTGATTAATTCCGGATGTTCTTCGTAATTTTTCAGACGCTCTTCAAAGGTCATTCCCAGCTTCTTGTATAATTGGTCCAGTTCCAGGAAGATACGGACATCCGCCGGATCTAATGCAAAGGCTTTCTCCATTGCGGCTTTGGCCAGCTCCGAATCCTTTTTTTTATTGTAATAAGCCAAAGAAAGATTTCTGTGAACTGTGGGGAATTCCGAATCGGCTTTGGCAGATGCCTCCCACAAAGCAATCGCTTCTTCCCACTGCTGCTTATCATAAAACAGGTTGCCCAGATAATATTTGGCTTTTACGCCACATTGGAATCCCGCGGCAAACCGCAGTACGGCGATATCTTCCAGCTTATTGGGGAAACAGTAGTCCGGCGGGCAATTTTCCGCTTGCCGGATTACAGCCTCTGCCTGCCGGATTCCAACTTCTGTCTGCCGGATTACGGCTTCTTCATTCAACAGATTTTTGTAATAGGCTTCATAATATTTCAGCATGGGATAGGCTTTGGTACACTGCTGTAACAGGTTCACCGCTTCTTCACAGGCGCCAAACTCAGCATAGTCTCTGGCCGTCATCAGATAATTTTCCTGAAAATCACGCATCCTGCTGTTTAATCCGGCTCTTGCTTCCAGGTCATTGCCGCCTGCCAAAACCAGCTCATTACCGGATACAAAATCAAAGGGGTCCAGTAACAGGTTTTCTGTTATCCAGGCCGCTGCTTCGGCCTCTCTTCCGCATTTGCGAAGGATATAAGCCTTCAGTCCTCTGGCCTTGATATTATGGGCGTTTTTCACCAGTGCTTTTTCAATGTGACTATATGCTCTTGCATACTTCTTTTGCCTGGTATCAATTGCGGCCAGATAATAAAAGGACATTTCCTGCTGCTCATTACTCCAGGTTGCTTTATAGAAGGCATCATAAGCTTCATCATCCTGCCCTTGATACAATAACACCATTCCCAGTAAATAATAAGCTTCACTGTCATAGGGGTTGGGATTTCTTTCGGTTAGCCGCTCCAATGCCTTACGAAAATGTTTCTCTGCCTCGGTAAACAGACCTCGCCGCATCAGCAATGAACCATAAGCATTGTTAATCCGAATATCTCCCGGGTCGCGCTTTAGTCCCTCCAAATAATAAGGATCAGGCAGGTAAGTAGCATGGCGGTACTGCTCAATGTGCAGACCCGTCAGGTACAATTCCTCGCAGCTTTGTATCTCCGTTACTTCTTTGGCTGCCCTGGCCGGTTCCGGCATCTTGGGAATGGTAACGGGCTCCGGCTGATATTCCACCAGACATATTCCATCAGCCCAGACCGCCAGATTCAGCTTCTCTTCGACGATATTTTTCAATCCCAGATCCGCCTTTTCCCAACTTTTCTTAAAAATATCTACCGGCGAAATTTTTGTGCAATTCTTAAATACCTCCCGGCCATCATAAGTTAAAACAATCTCGGCATTTTCATAGACACCGGTAGCATAAACCACGACACTGATTTGATCGCCGTCACAGCTTAAGTTAACCGCCGCTTCGGTAGTGGCATTTTTTACCTGGCCAACCGCTTTATAGGGCATAAAATATTGTTTAAAAGTTTTTTCTTCAAAAGGCTTCAGCCATGTAAAATCCGGCTGATTATCCGTATAAACCCCGGTCATCAGCTCCACGTAAGGGCCATCCTCATCGGTGAGGTTCCGATCCCAGGCCTTGCCGAAGTCACCGCAGCCCCAGGTCCACTGCTTCTTTCCGGGGGAAATATGATGGTCAGCCACATGGAGAATCCCTGCCTCCTGGCCATAATCATAACCGCCCACAAAATCATATTTGGATTTCTCCGCCATATAAGAGGTGGGTACCGGAATGTTTTTATAACGGGAAATATCAACGCCTTCGCTATAGTCTTTTTTATAATAAACGCCGGTGGCAATGGGGAATCTGGATACATCCCGCTTGCCATGATCCATAACGGCATGCACATCGGGAGGAAAAACCGACTGGGTATTGTCATTTACCGGAACCGCCGGGTTGGCCCACCACAGAAAGGTCTGAGGCAGCGCTGTACGGTTATACAACTGGCCGGTGATTTCAATATAAGCCTTACCGGGGTACAGGGTAAACTTGGCAATCCCCTTGGTTCCGTACATCTGATCCACATCATGTACCAGTACCGACTTGCTTCCATCTTCATTTTCTGAAAGGATATAATCCACCGGCTGATAGGTTGTGGGTCTATGATGCTGAGGCCAGTTAAATTCGATGCCTCCTGAAATCCATGGACCGGTGAGTCCTACCAATGCCGGTTTGATGACATGATTGTAATAGACAAAATCATAATCATTTGTTTTATCATAAGCTCTTTGAATCCGTCCGCCCAGTTCCGGAAGTACCATTACTTTCAGGTATTCATTTTCCAAATAAACTGCCGTATATTCCTTATCTGTTTTGGTATCACTGATTTTTTCAACGGTGGGATAGGGATAAACCTTTCCCGTGCTTCCCTGATAGACACGCTTATCCAGAAAAATCGGATTTTTTTCTGCTTCTCCAATCTCATAGGTCGGTATGACTACCTTTTCGGCCCATACTTTTGCTGCGCTCATCTTAATCCTCCATTCAATCCTGTTCTTGTCTGCTGTTCTTAGCTGACAATATCACTATAGTCTATTTTGCCCCGGAACTCATTACCCATATTTGCTTATTTATTTATATTTTTTGCTGCTGCTAATTTCTTTTTATCAGATTATTAATGACATTTTCTTATTTACTATATATTTTTTGCTCTTGAAATAAAAAATATATTGGGATATATTAATAGTAATTAAAACACAGAGGTGATATGATGAAATCCTGCGAAGAATTTGTTTCCGTTGAATCCGATTATTATGTTTACTCACCCAGTCAGACTGCTCAGAATATGTTCTTTTATATTCTTTACTCCGGTTATTTTATTTACCAGAGCGGATATCATCTGCACCGGGACTCTTACGACAGCTTTCTGCTGATGTATATCCAAAGCGGAAGTCTCACTTTGGAATTTGAAGGGCGCACCGAGCAGATTGAAGCCGGTTCTTTCGTCCTTATTGACTGCTATGAACCCCACTCTTATTATTCCGCTGCCGGCTGGGAAAGCATCTGGTGTCATTTTGACGGTCCTACTGCCAGAGCACATTACGCAACCATTAAATCCCATCTTGGCAATATTTTTTCGTTATCAAACCCTTATCCCATCATCAGCAAACTGGAAACGATTTATCATACCTTTTCCGATGGGAATATCATCCGGGAACCCTTGATGTCCAAATATATCAATGACATCCTTACTGCTTTTCTTTTGTATGCTCCCGAAAAAAACAATTCTTCCAATTATATCAATATGACACAGGAAATCATCTCCTATGTTAACGAACACTTTACCGAAGACATTTCGGTTGATACATTGGCCGGGCGAGCGGGCTTAAGTTTATATCATTTTATCCGCACTTTTAAGAAGGAAACAGGTTTTACGCCCCATGAGTATATTGTCAACACCCGCATCAATACCGCAAAATATCTTCTGAAAAATTCCAAACTGCCGGTGAAGGATATTTGCTTCAATACCGGCTTTTCCTGTGAAAGTGTTTTTTGCAGTGCCTTTAAGAAGCATCAGGGCATCACCCCTATGGAATACCGCGCTTTAATGGGAAAATAATTTATAGATAATTGTTTTCTGATATTCCTCTTTCTGGCTGAAAAAAGGTTTTAGGCCGCTTTGTTCATTCATGATATTGGGGGTAAATTGCGCCTCCAGGCAAAATCCGGCCCCCTTTTCATATTTCTTGCCGCCTTTTCCCGTAACATCCTCTATGTACCCGCCCGTATATAACTGCAGCGACGGCAAATCGGTATACATTGCAAGACAAATGCCGGTCTTTACGGATTCGGCCTCCGCCGCCAGTCTAATAATCCCATCTTCGCCATCCAGGATAAAGTTATGGTTATATCCCCTGTCCTGCTGTAAAGGCTTCAGACCTGCCTTTATGCTTTTACCAATGGCTGTTTTCCTGGTAAAGTCAAAAGGTGTATCCGCAACCGATTGGTCTCTTCCGATGGGAATGCTAAAAGCATCCACCGGTGAATAATAACGTGCATGGATCTTTAATAGTTGATCATAAACGTCACCTGAAGTATGTCCATTCAAATTGAAATAGCAGTGATTGGTCATATTGATCAGCGTATCCTGATCACTTTTTCCCCTGAAATCAATAACCAGCTCATTTTGCTCCGTCACGGTATAGATCACCTTTACGCGAAAGTTTCCCGGAAAGCCCTGATCGCCGTCAGGACTGAACAGAGTGAAGGTAATTTGTGACTGACTGTATTTTCCCACCTCCCAAAACCGGTTATGATATCCATCCGGCCCGCTGTGGCAGTTATTTCCATCCGCATCCTTTGTCAA
This sequence comes from Lachnospiraceae bacterium, assembly GCA_031555615.1. Lineage (GTDB taxonomy): Bacteria > Bacillota > Clostridia > Lachnospirales > Lachnospiraceae > UBA935. Next base: position 9,168 of record JAVBUF010000053.1, read on the forward strand.
CTGATATTTCCTGTTGTTTAATGCAAAGGCTGCCCCTCTCATGCGATTGGCATTGCGGCCAATCGTTGCCCCAAAGCAGTAGCTGTCTTCATAATAATCTGACAAGTCTTCATATCCCAGAGTCACATCTGTTATATTACCGTTGGAATCAGGTATTGTTATTGAATGCACACGGGCACCATACCGCAGTAATGTCACTTCCATTCCGTTTTTATTTTTGATTATATAAGGCTTATCAAAATTCATTTAAAATACTTCTCCTTTATTGATTTCATAAAAACAAAGAGACTGCTGCACTTCCGATCTTATCGTTGTTGTGCAGCAGTCCTTTCCCGTAACTATTAACCAATTACAATATCATACACCGGCTGAATCCGTACATCCGTCAGCTCACCTACAAACTTCTTAACTTCTTCCTTCCGGGCTGCCATGGCGGATTCCACATTGACATTAACGCCTTCCTTCAAAGGAGTAATATAGATAGTAATCATCTCATCTTTTAATTCTTCCGCAAAATCTTTCAGACCGATTTCCCATGTCGCACCATTACAGAAGTTGTCATTTATCATCCTGCCATTAATAAATGCATGGCCAATATCCCCACTATAATCAATCTGCAGCCGGGCATCTTTCATTCCATTCATAAAATCTTGCGGCAGCGAAACCGTATATCTGCACTCCGCAACCCTGGCCACTTCTGCTTCCAGCTTTATTTCTTTTGTTTCTACTGCATACTCACTGAAAAAGGAAAATTTATTATCCGTGCACTCCTTAACCGAATTACAGTTCTTAAAAACTTCGACCGGATAAGTCAACACCCTATTGACAGCATTGCCAGTTTCCAGGCGGAGACCCTTTTCATCTTCCAAAAGTGCGGCATCGGTAAATACCAACCGGTCACCACTGATGACAAACATATTATTGGCCATATTACGGCTGATCACCAATACCCGGAATTTCATTTCTCCTTTTTCTACTGTAAAGCAATCCGCTTCGGTATCGGCGCTGCGATAAATGTGATTTTCCGCTCCATTAATCATCACACCCTCTTCAAAAATAAATTCTCCCGACATCCCGTCCGGTACAAAGAATACATAGGTAATTTCACCCCCTGGCATGATTCTGGTAATAGGCTGGGCCGTTGACTGAATCAGTTCTATTCCATCCATCTCAAAATGAAAGGGCAGAATGGCATTTTCATCACAGTTGATTCCAAAAGAAAAAATCAGTTCTTCCCCTTCCAGCTGCAGCGTGATTTCTTCTTGGATACGGTCCGGCAGCTGGGCATGATCCTGATAGTTATTGACAAACAGGAATCCTCTCCGGCCATCGGTCCGCACCGAATAACGCAGGGTTTCCATATCCCTGGGATCAATCCGGGATGCGCCCTGGGGCATTACGGTTTGGAGACCGCATAATTTTTCTCCAAAGCTTTTAGTAAAATAATGAATGCTTTTCAAACGTCTGTAGGATTCCCGTACCTGACCAAACTCGCCTAAAGCGGCCTGATAATCGTAAGATATCTTCGGCACCTGTCCCTCATTCATAAAAATCCCTGACTTGCCCACCGGATTGCTTCCGCCCTGGAACATGTAATAGCCCAGGAAATTACAGCCTGAAGCAATCTTAATATTGGCCATGGCATCCACACTCTTATAGGGGTATTGAAAACGATAATAATAGCTGCACATCATTCCGCCGCCCATTTCACAACAGGCATAGGGACGCTCCTCGGGCTGATAGGCCGGCTTAAAATCGTATTCCGTGACCACATCATTGTTATGGAAGTCCTGATAAACATATTCGTCGGTTGCCGGATGTTCCCCTTTATAGGAATAAAATAACCAGGGACGGAAGGCATAGCCGCCCCATAAAGGCAGCATGGAATCGGGAGTGATCGCCCCGCCCCACCCGGTACAGGTGTAGAATGCCGGAAGAAGCCCGCATTCGGCAGCCAATGCTTTCATGGTCAGCATATAGTCCTCACCCTCATCACCGCCAAAGACCCATTCATTAGAGATACCGGTGGTATTTTCCCAGGGAGCCGTTGAATGCATATATTCATTATCAATCTGAACCCCGATAATGGGGCCGTTATCCTTAAAAAACATCCCGGCTACCTGACCGGCAATTTGGGTATATAACCGCCTGGTATAATATAAAAAACCCTCACTGAGTTTTCTTGCTTCAAAGGGCTTGCCATAGAGCCAGTCCGGCATCCCGCCGTTTCGGACTTCACCATGGTCAAAAGGTCCCACCCGTAAAATCACATAAAGGCCATGCTTTTCACATAATGTAATAAATTTGCTTAAATTGCGGCAGCCGGAAAAATCGAAGACACCCTCTTCTTCCTCATGATGAATCCAGAACACATAAGTGGCTATGATATTAATGCCGCCCATTTTCATCTTGATCAGTTCCTCTTCCCATCTGGTATCAGACATTCTGCTGAAATGAAATTCACCGCTGACACCAAAAAACGGCTTGCCGTTTTTCTGCATATAATAGTTGGTAAAAGAGATTTCTTCCCCGGCTTTACTTTTTCCCCGGAAGTCTTCTCCCAGCGGAAAAATATTTTTTTCTTTCAAATCTTTTAAGTTAAGTTGATATCCCATGTATAGCTCCATCCTTTCGATACGATTCTCATTCCTGTATCCACGCCTAAAGTATATCGCGGTTTTACCATCCGAACAATTCTTCTAATTGCTCTCTTATTAAGAAAAATTGCTTCAAAATTTATTGTTCCAAACCGACTGCATTCTTATAAATACCGGGAAAGGAATCCTCGATCTCCAAAGCATTTGCGACTTTTGCATAAAACGGAGCATTTTTATCGGAACTCCAACCGATAATACCGTAAGCATATCCCTTTTCCCGCATCCCATACAGAGCACAAAGCAAAAGCTCCTTTCCGATGCTTTTGCCGCGATACTTTTCGGCAACACCGATGGGACCGAAAAAGTTTGTATAGCTTGCATCATAACAGGAAAAACCGATTATTTCCTGCCCGCCTTTTACCGCTATAAAACAGGATACAGGATTATTGCTCATGGCTTTTTCAAATTCATTTGCCCAGGTATCGCTGAAATGAGCCTGAATAAAATTCACGATTTTCCCTTTGTCGCTGGCCAGCGGCCGGAAAAATCTGATGTCCTCTGCCGCCAAAGCCGGATCAATAATGTGGTTTGCCGGAAGTTCATATAGTTTCACAAGCATATCAAAATAGCGCATATTTTCACCTCAATCATATAATATCAACCTGATGCCATTCGGCTGGTTCATTGTAATTTAAAATATATCCTTTATCTCTTCCACCGATACCACTGTCTCCGGCTGGAATTCATCCCCTTTCGCATAGGTGATGATACTCTGGTAAAACTGATAAACTTCCGGCCGTTGCAGCCGTTTCAGAACATCACAGGCACAGATGATCAGCCTGCCCTTGCCCACACATACCTCCAGCAAAAATCCCAGTTTATGATTCCGGTCAAAATTGTCAATGATCTGGACAATAGGCTGACAAGCCCCCTCCAGGCTGTCCAGGATCAGCGGACGGCTGTGGTATAAAAGGTGGTGCCACTGCCACTCAGCATAGTCCTCACAGGGGAATAACTTAAGGGCCGGATGATTATGGTCGCATACCATCCCCATTGTTCCCGGAGCCACCTGGTATCCTTTTGCCCTGCAGGCTCTTTCAAACATCGGATAACACCAAAAATCAGGCGTGAAAAACCCCTCCAGGCTTTTTTCCTGACGAGCCCCATCGCTGAATAAAATTACTGTTTTTCCCGCCTGCAGACGGTCTTCGGCAGCCTGGGTAAACTCGTCGGTAACCATGATATCTTCCTGTTCATATTCTGTGGAAGAATAGTCCGATACCTTCGGATAAAACCAAAGCGGGTATTCATTTTTCAAACTGCCCATCTTCAGTACCAGGGTTTTCTTTTCGGCCTTCAGAACTTTTCCCACCGGAAAATCCAGTATTCCCACATCGGTCAGCCTGCCCCTGGGTGCATCCACGGTAAACGCTGTTTCCTGTTCTGTTTTTCCTTCCCTGTCTGTCAGACTTACCTGAACCCTTCCCGTTAAGCAATCAGGTCCATAATTATATAAAAGGATTTCCGCCCGGAAGACCTCTCCTTCTGCCCATACATAGCTTGGAAATTGGGCCATCAAAACCTGGGCATTACAAAATTCCCGCCATTTTTCTTCCCCGATCAACCCCTTGGAATCAAAAAAACTGTCCAGAACACCCACCAGTGCCGTTCCCTGACCGGGGAAATCCTGTAAGCCAAGTAATTGAAAACCCGCCATTCCTCTTGTTCGCAGCAGAGCTTCGATCTCCTCCCGGTAGCAGCTTACCGCTAATTTTCCGCTGGCCCGGAAGAAATCATGGGCCTGATGAAGCATTCCCGCTTCCTTCAGCCGATTCTGAAATGTCTTTAAATTTTCCGGAGATAATGGCCCGGTATATTTGGCGATCTCCCGATAATCGGGATAGGTCTGATACTGTCCCACCTCATGGGCAATCAAGGGAAGGGGGGACTGCTCCACCCCCCGGCTGTAATCATGAAGAGTGGAGGGCAATTCTTCTCCCTGCAGATAGCCAAGGGGCGGATCATTGTGGGAAAAAGAAGCCCGGATGTTGGTTTGCTCATCGGTTCTCATAATAATCCAGCAGTCATCACCGGGGTTAACCTTGGGATGCTCCAGAAAATTATTGGCTCCCTGGGTGTAAAATTTATCCGGCCTGACCTTACGCAGCTGCTCCATTAATTCAGCAAAGGCTTCCGGTTCTCCGATCATTTCGTTACCGGTGGCAAAAATGGTAAAAGAAGGATGATTGCCGTACTGTAACAAAACCTTCCGTGACTGATCTTCCAGATACTGATTCAGTACCCCATCACACTTCTCATTACTCTCCCGGTAAAAACCATTGGCAAAATTGGACAGTTCCACCTGCAGATAAATCCCCTCCCGGTCCGCCGCCCGAAAGGCCGCATCAGGAGGACACCAACTGTGAAACCGATAATGATTTAAGCCGTAGGCCTTCAGAATCCGGTAAATCCGAAGCCATTCCTCTTCCTCCATGGGACAGGCTCCGGTCCGGGGAAAAATCCCACAGTCTACCGTTCCCCGCAGAAAAATGGGAACTATATTTATCAAAAGCTTCTTTTCCTTCACTTCTTTTTGCTGGAAATACGCCCGCAGAGAATAAGTATCAGAAAGACCCTCGGTATCAAAAATACTTTCGGAATTTTGGCTACCTTCCGCCGCAAATGAAAGCTCCAAATCAAAATAGACCGGATTAAATTCATCCCATCTGGCTGCCAGGTCACCCACAAAGTAAAAAAGCTCCGGCACACCTTCCCTTACATCCGGCCCCTGACAGGTGAGTTCCTGACAAACGAACTCCTGTCCGTCACTTCGCCGTCCTTTGACCCAGATTTTTGACTTTCTGACATACTCTTCATCTTCCCGCCGAAAAACAATTCGAATCCCTTTTCTCTCCCAATCCCCAAAGGTCTGAATATCTTTTAGTGGAACGAGGGTTCTTCTCTCAAGATAAATCTCTCCCAATATTCCATTCCAGTTGGTCTGGGTATGATCCGTGTATTGATGCCCCTGCATCAGGCTGACCGGAAAATCCTCTTTTTCTTCCAGATTGTTGTCGACTATAATGGTCAGAATATGTTTCCCCGCACCTGACACCCGTGTCAAGTCATGTTCCTGCGGGATTACTGTTTCATGTGATCCCGATACAGACTTACCATCTACCAGTACTTCGGTATATTTGGTTCGTTCCAGATATAAAATAACGGACGAACCTGTCCATTCACCGGGAATTTCAATTTCCCGCTGATAATAGGCTTTGCCCGTAAAGGGATAAATCCTGCTTAAGTACAGCACCTGATTTTCATCCGGTTGTGCACTTCCTTTTTTTGCTATTTCAGTAGTCGCGGGAAGCTGTATCGTATCCCCTGCCATCACAGGAGAAAAAGAGAAGTTCCATTCTCCCCAAAGTTCGATCCTATTTTTCATTTCGGTTACCATCCTCTAATACTTAGAGTTTATCTCTATTTTCCAATATACACAATTCTTCTAATTGCTTTTTTATTTATAAAAATTGCTTAAAGTCTTAACGGCAAAATCTTGGAATGTCAGCCTCCGGAAATGAACATATGCTATTATTAATAAATATGTTGGAGCGCTTATGACAGGAGCATGGGACTATCAGCCATACATTACCCCTTACGAATATGCCATTTTTTATAATGCTGTCAGCGGTTTACAGGAATATTTCTATATTCCTGTTGCGGTTGCCACCCAAATCGTAAATGGCACCAATTATCGCTTTTTAACAGTTGCGGAACCCAGGGACAAGAACCTTTCTCCGCATTTTGCAATGGTCTATATTTTTCAGCCGATTGCCGGCCAGCCATATGTTGAGAACATCATCCCCTTATAATCAAACATATACAGTAAGGGCTGAAAGCTTTGGCTTTCAGCCCTTACCGTATATGCTCTGCTTTTGCCTCAAACGGCATTCAAATCTTTCTTTTCGAAACAGCGGACAGCCACCAGGAGAGAACCTGCCCACAGCAGGATTGCCAGCAGCACGTATCCGGTATCCAGATGATTTTCCAACAGCCGGGGGGCTGGGAAATACCTGAACGGCGAGAATATCCTTAATATCCCCGGATGATCAAGCATATCAATCACTATCCCAAGTCCAAAAGCAATCATTACCGTCCGGTTGGCATACCGGCTGCCCTTCTCGGCCTCTTTTACGGCCGCCGCAAACATAGCGGAAAATCCCACAAAGATCAGTCCGCACAGGTAAATCGCCACAGCAAACAATACCATCTGGCTGTTCAGATCACTTTCCATCTTCAGCAGTGCTATACCTGATATGGAAAATACATAATTCAGCAGACAGAACATCGTATAAAAAATCCATGCTGCGGCCAGCTTCATACCCAGAATATAAGTCCGGGCTCGCGGCTTGGTAAAGACAAATTCATAGGTTTTATCTACAGCCTCCCGGGAAACCGCATTGCCCCCCAGATAAACACCGTAAATCGACGCGCAGATGATGGAAAAGAAGGTTAGAATACCATAATAACCTCCCAAGGTAGTAATATCCAAACCCACGCACCCGATCAGTGCCATTACTACCCGCGGCATGGAATCTACCACCTGCTTCATCGCATCGCCACCGGTACTGATTCCGGTATACTTGGTTATCCCCGCAAAAATCAGCACAAATATTCCCAAAGACCAAAATAGAAACGGCTTCAAGCCTGCTCTTAATTCTCTTTTTAAAATATTCATCTTCCGCCCTCCCTTAAACCGCATGAACATCACTTTTTACATATTTCACACAGGCTGTTACGATCAGCGCGGCTGCCATAATCATAGCAAATATCCCATACCTGGCCTCATATCTGCCGGATGTGAAAGCCGCCGCAGGATCAAAATATTTATAAACTGCAATATACCGGAGCCCTTCATCCTCCATGATGCTGTGCAGGGAGGTGAAAATAAACGCGCCAAATCCCACTGCCATGGCCGCACTTGACACTGACCGGATTTTTTTCAGGAACACAGCACCGAATATGGCTGCTCCCAGAAAGAAAAACTGTGTCAGCAGCATGCCCAGACCGGCAAGAATTGCCCTTCCCGGTATCACCGCCTCAGCTTCCGCACGAAAATATAGAATTACCAGCGTAAAAATGTAAACCGCATTTACCAGTACCAGCCACATCAGACAAGAGGCAAACTTGGCCCAAAACAAAGTCATCCTGGTCTTGGGTCTTGTGAAAAGAAAATCCATGCTCTTGGTTCGCTTTTCCCGGGCAAATACACTAAATCCCAACGTACACACCATGATGGCACCCATCAGCGACAAATAGATAAAAGAAAAGCCGTAAAATCCTCCGAAGCTGAACATCGCATCAATCGAAGTTCCCAAAAAGGCGGCGGAAAACTCCGGCGGAAATCCTTCCAGCACCTTGGCCAATTCTTCTTTCTGTCCGGCATAAAACGGAAAAATAAAGACCATCAGTCCAATCAGACACAGGAGCAGGCTTACCCCCCAGCTGACTGCGGTTTTTGCCTGTGCCTTGCATTCAAATTTGAATACGTTCATTAAGACACCTCCCGGTTCACATAAAAGTGAAGAAAAATCTCTTCCAGTGATGGTTCCGCAATATCAACGTTCTTTAACGGACTTTGATTCAGTGCGGTCAGCAGATGATTACAGTCACCGTTATACAGGAAGCTCACCCGGTCTCCATCCACCTCCACATTGGTT
>JAVBUF010000027.1:0-16302 GCA_031555615.1 Lachnospiraceae bacterium
GCATTCCCAGTACCCCTTCCGCCTCATACCGCAAAATAATTCTTTCTATTTTATCCACAAACTCCGGCTCCGGTGGTTGTCCTAAAAGTGGACCGATGGTGTCTTTAACAGCATTGACGCCGGCAAAGAAGACAAATATCCCCACGCCTACTCCGCACCAGCCATCCAGATGAAGTCCGGTAGCTGCGGCAACCAGCGTAGTAATTAGTACGACTGTCGTTGCAACAGTATCGCTCATACTGTCCATAGCGGTAGCTCCCATTGCCGCACTGTTGATCCTTTTGCCAATCTGCTTATTGTAAAATGCCATATACATTTTTATCAGTATGGATACAATCAATATTCCAATGATGAGAGGACTGCTTTCAATGGGTTCCGGGTGAAGGATTTTATTGATAGATGACTTCACCAATTCAAAAGACATGATCAATATGGCCACCGAAACCAGCAGTCCGGCAATATACTCAATTCGTCCATGTCCGAAGGGATGATGGGGATCAGGCTCCTGCCCGGCCATCTTAAACCCTACCAGGGTGATAATGGAAGAACCGGCATCCGACAGATTGTTAAAAGCATCAGCCGTTATGGCAATCGAGCCGCTGATGAGCCCGGCCAAAAATTTCCCGGCAAATAAAAACACATTCAAAATCACTCCCACAATACCGCAGAGAATCCCATATCCCTGACGCACTTTCGGCGCTTCTGTATCCTGATAATCCCTGACCACTAACCGCACCAGCAATGAAACCATTTTTCCACCCTCTTTTCAAATTCTTTAAACACCATTTTATTCCACTAAAGCAAAAAAGACAATTAAAAATGAATTAAAAAATGTTTTTTTATTTTATGTATTGACAAAAAATGGAGATTATCGTATGTTGGTTTAGTAACCATTTAACAATTTACAAGAAAGGAGGCAATGAAACTATGTTTATCAAGAAAATTGTTTTTCATGAGAAGATGTCAACAAATACGTATATAGCTGAAATTACCTCCCGGACTTGGAATAATTGATATTTAATCTGTTTATATGAATCAGATTTTTTATGCAAAGCCGCTATGGTAGTTTCCATAGTGTTTTTTTTGCGTATTTTTCAATTTATGAGGAGGTTTACTGTGAAAAAATTATCAACTTACATCTGGGAATTCAAATTTGCCTATCTCTTCGCCATTCTTTCCATGGTGATTGCGGTCTCGCTGGATATGCTCTCCCCCCAGTTAACCAAGCGGATTATCGACAATGTCATCGTCGGCGGCCGGACCGATCAATTGACCCCATTGCTATTGGGGCTGCTGGCTGTGGGCCTGGGCAGATGTATCTTCCAATACACCAAGGAATATACCTTTGACGTGGTAAGTGCCCATATTTCTTCCGATATGCGGAAAAATCTGTTTAACCATATCCAGTCCTTAAGTGCAGACTTTTTTGACAAAATCGGCACCGGTGAACTGATGTCCCGGGTCAAGGATGATGTTGACCGTATTTGGGAGGGACTGTCTTACGTGGGAATGCTGATGATCGAGGTGGTGATCCATACCTCCATCGTACTGTTCTGTATGTACAGCCTGAACCCCAAACTGGCCATTCTGCCTACTCTTTGTATGGTACTGGCGGCCAGTATTGCCGTTTCCATGGAACGCAGGCTGGGTAGTGTATATGAAGCCATCAGTGAACAAAATGCGGCCTTAAATACCGTTGCCGAAGAAAATCTGGCGGGTGTACGAACCGTCAAGGCCTTTGCCCGGGAAAAACATGAAATCGGAAAATTCCTTTCCCATAACAAGCGTTACTATGATCTCAATATGCGCCAGTCGAAGGTCTTTGTTACTTATTATCCCTTTCTGTCTATGATTACCAAGCTGCTGCCCCTGATCATTCTGCTTCTGGGCGGTTACCTGGTGATGAAGGACGAGATGACGCTGGGAACTCTGGGGGCCTTCGTGGAATATTCTATGAACATCGTCTGGCCTATGGAAATGCTGGGCTGGCTCACCAATGGTCTTTCCTCGGCTTTTGCTTCCAATCGGAGAATCAAAAAGATTTATGCCGAAGAACCTACCATTATCGAAGCAGAACATCCGATCCCGGTAGAACCTGTAAAAGGTAAGATTACTTTTTCCCATGTTTCTTTTCATAAAGAAGATCTGCATGAAATTCTTCATGACATTTCCTTCACCGTGGAGCCTGGGAAGACCATCGGCATTATGGGTGCCACCGGTGCCGGCAAAAGCTCCATCATTCATCTTCTGCAGCGGCATTATGATGCCACCGGCGGAGCGATCCTGGTGGATGATGTCAATGTTAAAGAAATGTCTTTAAAACAACTGCGGGGGGCCATTTCCCTGGTTATGCAGGATGTCTTCCTGTTCTCCGATACGGTTATCGAAAATGTCATTCTGGGAAAACGGGAGCAGATCGATCTGCAAACGGTCAAACAGGCCGCCTGGGATGCCCAGGCCGGCAGTTTTATAGAAAAATTGGATGGTCAATATGAAACCCTCATCGGCGAACGGGGTGTGGGACTGTCCGGCGGTCAAAAGCAGCGGATTACCATTGCCAGAGCCCTGGCCAAGAAAAATCCCATCCTGGTGCTGGATGATTCCACTTCTGCGCTGGATATGGAAACCGAACTGATGATTCAGGAAACCCTGCGGGAATTGACTGCTACAAAAATCATTATCGGCCACCGCATCAGTGCCGTCCGCCAGGCCGATGAAATCCTCTTCCTGGAAAAAGGCTCTATCGCTGAACGAGGCACTCATGCCTCTCTAATGGAACAAAAAGGTCTTTACTACGAAACTTATTTAGCACAATATGGCGAAAGCTTACGTCAGGAGGTGGTTTAAATGCCTATTAATGCTATCAAAGATGACGAGCAGACAGTGGAGGTTGCCAAAACAGTCACCCTGCTGCGACTGCTCTCCTATCTGCTTGCCTATAAAAAAGAAATCTGTCTGGTGCTGGTGATCATGGCCTATTGCGTTTTCGTTTCGCTGGTCAATCCGCTGATTATGGAAAAAGCCATTGATGACTACATAAGACCCAGGGATTTTACCGGCCTTTACCGGCTGTTCGGAGTTGCTCTGGTTCTAAACACCATTATGGTGGTGGTGATCCGGATTCGGATGTACGTGATGGCCAGAGTCTGTAATCATGTACTGGTTACCATCAGGCAGGAATTGTATACCCATATCCAAACCCTGGATTTTCATTTTTTTGACAGTCGTCCCACCGGGAAGATTCTGGCCCGTATTATCGGAGACATTAATTCTCTGAAGGATGTTCTGAACAACTTTATTATTACTTTAATACCGGATTTTATTACGATCTTTGCCGTGGTCATTATTATGTTTATAAAAAACCCGGCTTTGGCGGCTGCTTCTTTAAGTACCCTGCCATTCATGATGGTGGGCATGTGGCTGATCCAGGTTTACTCTCATAAACGCTGGCAGCTGCACCGGAAGAAATCTTCCAACCTGAATGCTTTCGTCCATGAAGATCTGGCCGGTATCCGCATCATTCAAAGCTTTACTGCGGAAGAGGAAACCCGTACTACCTTCGCCCAACTGGTGAAGGAACATATGACTTCCTTTATCAGAGCCGTCCGGTTAAATGATGCTTTCGGTTCGGTGATCGATATCTGCTGGGCTGTGGGCCTGATCGCTCTCTATTTTGTGGGCATCCGCGTAGTCGGCACCGACCGGGTTTCCCTGGGTACCTTTATCGCTTTTGGTACTTATATCTCTATGTTTTGGCATCCGATTATGAATTTGAGTAATTTTTATAACCAGTTGATTACCAATATAGCCGGTGCCGAACGGATTTTTGAAATTATGGATACCCCTTCGGAAATAACCGATGCTGATGCTGTTACGGAGCTTCCACCCATCCAGGGACAGGTGACTTTCCGGGATGTAAGCTTCTCCTATGATGATGAAACCATCGTCCTGGATCATGTCAGCTTCGCCATCACTCCCGGAGAAACCATCGCCCTGGTGGGCCCTACCGGAGCCGGCAAAACCACCATCGTCAATCTGATCAGCCGTTTTTATGATGTGCAGTCCGGTCAGGTATGCATCGATGGCCATGATGTTAAAAAGGTTTCCATTGAAAGTCTGCGTAATCAAATGGGGATCATGACCCAGGATAACTTTCTGTTCTCCGGTACTATTAAGGATAATATCCGCTACGGCAAGCTGGACGCTACCGACGAAGAAATTATTGCCGCTGCCAAGGCTGTTCGGGCCCATGATTTTATTATCCAGCTGGATAAAGGCTATGATACAGAACTGTCGGAACGGGGCGGCGGACTCTCTATCGGTCAAAAACAGCTGCTGGCCTTTGCCCGAACTATGGTCTCCCAGCCCCGGATCCTCATATTGGATGAAGCAACCTCCAGTATTGATACCCAAACCGAGCTGCTGGTACAGCAGGGGATTGAATCCCTGTTAAAAGGCCGTACTTCTTTTGTAATTGCCCACCGGCTTTCCACTATTCAAAAAGCCGACCGGATCTTTGTTATTGATGAAGGACATATTGTCGAAGAAGGAAATCATAGACAGTTGATGGCCCAAAAGGGAATTTACTATAATTTGCAGAAAGCCCAGATGGGGGCATGACAGCACACTAAAACAGGAACCGATGTTCAGCCCGGTTCCTGTTTTTCGTTTTAGATCGGCTCTATCCTTCTTGAAAGACCTTATTGAAAGAATTGGCGGTAAAGATTTAAATTTTTTTCATATAACATTGCGGAGTCATATCTTCCCAATTTCTGCATATCTGATATTACTTTTTCAAACATCTTGAAAAAATCAGCCCTATCACCCAGTTTCATGGCACCTGATTCCGGCGGCAGGGAAGTCAGGCTTAAACTGGTATTACCGGTACGGTATGCCTGTAACGCACGCATTTCCACAATGGTGGCATTGGCGGGGTTGATATCCTTTACATAAATTCTCTGCTGGAACTCTTTTCCGTTTTCATCAATTCCTTTGGCGGTCATAACCGGATTTTCTGCTGTGGAGTCTTCCGCATATTTTAAGGTATAGGATAATCCTGTACCGTTTCCGCCGGAATACAGCGTATCCTGATCTTTCATATATACGATATGTTCATTTTTCCAGGCTCCAAATGTTTCATTCACTTGTGTACCTGCTCTGCTTTTATTATTGTATGCCATTTCTATTTGATTACTATTGCCCTGTATTTCCATATCTAACCTCCTGTCTTTGTTATGTCTACAGTTCTTCTGTCAGTCGGAACTGTCTGCTTTCCATTCGGTCCAAGCAGTTACTCACTCATTTCTTTAAGGATATCAATCCAGGTTGCGATTTTTTCCATTTCTTCATTAAAATCCCGATTTTTATTGATCCAATCGTGGATTTTTTGATAGTGACCCGCCTTAAATGAGATACTCCAGCCATCTGTATCACCACTATTGTCACTGTAGGATATGCCAGTAAATCCGATTGAAAGAATGCCCTGGTTGGTACGCTCCGTCAATCCCCTGATTTCTAAATCGGCACGAATATAAGCGGAGGTCTTATCCTTTATCAGGTTGGGATACTTGTTCAAATATGTTTGAGCCAACTCTTCATATTTTCTTTGATCCTCTTCATTTTGTAATAATACTTTACCACCCCGGCCCTCTTCTCCGTCTCTGAGTAAATACTGAATGCCGGTGCCGGCATGCTGCTTTAATTGAAATCCTTTCAGGGGTTCTGTCTCAAGCTGCTCAACTCCCATGATATTCTGCAGACTTTCCTTCAGTTCATCATCAAAAACCATGGCATCATAAGACATGGTTCCATGTTCGGATATCAAAAATTGCTTTCCTGATCCGGCATCCTGTTTTATTTTAATGTCCGCATACTCAAATGCGCCGTACCGTTCTCCCTGCTTATCATAAATGGTGAAGACACCGAATTCATTATCCGGAACGATTCGGTAATTTTCCGATTCATACTCGGAATAGGCTGGTTTGATGGGACTGGCAGTTTTTGCTGACGATGCCTTATAGATATCCAAAACCGAACTTTGGGTTTTGACCTTTTCATTACTGTCCTCTCTTTTATCTGTATGATTCATGATGCTGCTTTTCCATTTATCCCAATCAGTATTTCCCCGGTTGACATTCTTCGTTTCTGACTGCTGATAATCCGATAATCCGATTTTGCTGATTGTCATTTTGTTCTCCCTTCTTTATGCTTATGCTATTCCGGTAAATCCCATCCGCACCGGTTTATTATTCTGATACCAGTCATCAAATGCTTCGCCAATATGATTTACGATCGAATCATTGTTGTCCTTTTGATAAATTTTCTCATCATAATCCATATAATGATGCAAAATTTCATCCAACTTATTCAGGGCGCTTTCTTCACTTACCATACGCCCTCCCCAAGACCATCGATAGGCATACCCAAAAGAAGCATTTAACAGTTTTTCATATGCTGCCGCTTTGTCTTCATACCCCTGTCCGCCGCCCACATGCACTTTTCCATCACGAATAGTGATACAATAAATTTCACCGGCCCGCTGCAGGTCTTCCTTCGAATGAGTACATTCCATTTCACTGCACTTTCCTAACGCACACATCATGCCTTCGATAAATTTACGGCTGTTTTCATCAACATTAATAATCCCTTTTTGTCCATATATGACTTCTTTATACTCTTCGTAATAATCTATCCGGGAAGATTTTTTTTCCGCCTCATCGGTGACTTCCTTTATATTAATACTGTTACTGTCCATGTTTTGACCATAAACCGAATAAGTATTATTGCTTTCTATTTGTATTGGCATTTACGTTACCTCATCCCCAAAAGTTATATTTACTTTTATTGTAAGCCGAGTAAGCACTTCCCGTCCCGCTATATTGGCTGCTTTGGCTGTCAACCGTGGCCTGGGCATTGCTGGATATTTTTTCGGATATAAACCCGATTTTATTAACAAAGGAGGATGATCCCAAAATCTTTTCTACCGAAGCTGCATCTGCTGCTTTCAATACCTTTTCATCAATACTCATGGTGCCGTCTTTTGAAACTGAAATACCAATACTTTTTAAATCCTCTCCGCCTTCCTGTGCCGCCGCCTTCATCATTTGTTTATAGTAATTATTTAACGTGGATGGATTGTTGTTTAATAATTTCATTGTTTCATTATAATTACTGACTAGACCCTTTACGTCATTATATATTTCTTTATTGCCTTCACTCTTGTCACCGGATTTTAATAAATTCACTGCCGACTGGGTCAATTTGTCTGACGTATTGGCTAATTTTTCATAAGCGCTCTTTACCGCTGCCGAGTTGGCTTTATTACCCTTTTTCAGCGCACTTGCCAAAGAATTACCGGAATTATCGCTTTTAATATAATTCAGTAAGGACGTATTATTTGTTGAAAGCCCCGCTTCCCTTGCTGACTTATTCAGCATCTGTGTTGTAACTCTCATATAAAGGCCCCTTCCTTTCCACTACCTTCTATTTCTCATTTCCCTGCATCATCACTGTTACACAAAACGTATTTCCTTCGGCCTTTATATCCATGCTTCCTAAATATTTATCGGCCACACCGGATACATTTTCAAGTCCTATCCCATGAATGGAACCGCCTCCCTCCTTCGTTGATTTGGGCAAGCCTGACTTTTCATCCAAAACAATTTCTCCTTCCATACTGTTTTTTACCTCCAGCAAAAAGAATTTACGTTTCATTTTGCCTGTAACCTCTATCCAACCGGCATTGTCCTGCTGCTTTCCACATGCCTCTATGGCATTTCCCAGCAGATTGTTCAGCACAATCCCCATATCAAAAGCTTCTATCCCCATCCCATTTTCAAAATTAAGTGCTGCCTGAAATTTTATCCCAGCTTTTCCGGCTTTATGTCTGGCATCATTAAGAATTACATCTGTTACAGCATTTCCGGTCCTGACATTAAAATCAAACTGATCTTCCAGTCCCTGCTCAATATGGTTCATATAAACATCAACTTCTTCATAAGCCCTCTGAGAAATCAGTCCTTTTAATGTTGTTGCATGATTGCGCATCTCATGTTTCATTTTTCTGGCCGTATCGTAGAATTGCTCTACCTCTTCCATCCTGCTTTTCAGTGCCTGGATCTGCTGCTCTTCAACAAAATTCTTTTTCTTTTCTTCTTGTAAATCCACCATATTGCTATAAGCAGAAACAGAAAAAAGAATTCCCAGATAGAAAATAGCTGCAACCACCGGTATGATCCATAAAAACATCGGAAATTCTTCATACAGGCTAAAATAATGCCCTTCCTTAACGACCAGTAACATTTTTACAATGATATTTCCAAACAGCACACCGGCCATCGGTGTCAGGAGTAAATAGATTATTTCTTTTCCCTGGACATTTTTAATATGATTTTTAATTCTGTTTATCAGCATAAATGACATCATATAGACCAGTACCATTCTTAATAAGTTTCCAATCATATAGACCAGTATGGCCCGCTGGTATATCACACTGATCTCCTGTACTCCCATCATGACTCTATCTGAAATAATTGTATAGATGCTGTTTACCATTAAAAAACAAATATTCAGGACACAATACCATGTGATAATCAAAAAAGCCAAATATCCCGTTTTCCGCTCTTTTTCCTTTAAATTCAGCAGCATTAAGATGATAAACAAAATCAGGAAAATGGACCAGCTGGGAATATTATATACTGTTAATCGTATTAAATAGAGATCTACATAGATAAAAAAAATCAACTTCCTTAATTTTCTTTTACCACTGTATGTTTTCCCAATAAACCAGGACAGACATCCACCATATAGCAGAATTTCAACTATTGTGATCACACTTTGCATATTTCCGAATAATGTTTCGGTCATTTCAATCCTCTTTCTCCATATAACTTAAATAAGCCTTTACAAAATCGGCATATTTATATTTGGAAATAAGCAGCTTCTGTCCATTTAACAAAGTCACTTCATTCCTGCTGTATTTATCCACATAGGATAGATTGATCAGATAGCTTTTGTGGATACGATAAAACCTTCCTGCAAGCTCCTGCTCCAAATCACTCAGTCTGGCATAATACCCCATATCCCCGCTTTCAACATGCATGATAATCTTATGATTGTAGCTTTCAATATAAAAAATATTGTCAATCAAAATTGCCTTATTGGTTCCCCCATATTGGATATTGATAACCTGTGATTTCTTCTCCGCTCCATGTCCCTGCTGTAAGTTTTTTTCTTTTTCAATGGCCTGCACTGCCCGTCTGAAAACGTCAGCAAACTTCTTTTCATTGAGGGGTTTAAGCAGGTACTGAAATGCATCCACATCAAATGCATCATAAACATATTCTTCCGAACCGGTTACAAAAATGATCATTGGCTGTTTATTAAAATCACTTCTGATCTTCCTGGCAAGAGCCATCCCGTCTATCTGGGCGACAGGGCTTTTCATTTCGATATCCAAAAGCAGCAGATCGCAGCATCTTCCGGCAGCCAAAAAAGCCTTTGTGGAATCATACTCCACAATTTCACATTCCACATTTTGTTTTTGAATCAAAGATGATAAAAATGCTCGTATTTCCTTCTCATCATCACAAATGGCAATTTGAATCATATTTCTCCTCTATTGCTGTTATTCCGTTTCACTCATCTTTAAGAATTCCACCCGATTGGTTCTTATACTCCAAAACACCGTTATATGTAATCCCGCCATCCAGGGTGAATCTGGTTTCTTTTGCTACTTTTGCATAATCCACACGCTGTGCGCCGAATTCATCGGCCAGCTCATCTGCTGTCGCCTGAAACATTTTTTGCATATCATCACAGGCATAATACCAATCTGCATTATAATATGAGTCGGAATAGCTCAATCCGCTTTTCTCCATCAGTTCTTTTCTCTCATTATTATTTTGTGCCACGGCATTTCTGGTATTGGCTCTGCTGAAATATTCATATAGACCGGATAAAGCCGCCGTTACTCTTTGCTTTTGGTAAACCCCGTCGGCGTCATTCCCATAGTCTGCCTTCGTTCCACCCATGGAATGATAAAAATATTCTTTAAATACCTGTTTTACCTCTTCCGCGTTAAGCTTGCCATTATAATAATCCTCCATAACGTCATAACTTTCATTAAACAAATTGTTTGGTAAAAGGACATGATACTTATTTAATGATTTTAAGCTGTTTTTTACATCCTCATAGGTTTCCGAACCAATCTCCACATGAAAGGATTCCAATGACAACTCTACACAGTCTTTTTTATAATAGACTGTTTCCTGTCCTTTTCCGTCTTTGTATTGATATGTCTTAAATAAAATATCCGCATTCGTATCTGTTTGACTGGTCACACCTGTAATGGCCATAAGGATCACCTCTTTTACTGAATCTTGATATTAGTATCGGTAAACTATGGGAATCACTTAAGATAACCGGCGTGACTGGACAGTTTGACAACGTGACTGGACGCCTTCCGGTAATAACAAAAAAACGGAGCTGTTACACATCCTTGTGCAGTCAGCTCCATCTAACATATACATTATAAATTTAGTAAGAGGTCTTCCACTCGTGGGGTCCACCCCAATCACCGATGAGGTCAGTCGTAATCCCGTCCTCGGTAGCTGTTTTGGTTTCAAAACGATAATTCATCTGGGGAACGTAATCACCGCCGATTTTCACATTACTGTACAGATAAATAATCTCATAAGTGATGTGCGGATAATAGGACCCATCTGTGGCTGCCGGTTCATAGGAAATTGCTGCCCGCTGTACTCCTGCATCCTCCTGTTTGGTTCCCCAAACCTGAATTACACCGGCTGTTCCGGGACATTCCTCAAAGTCCAGGAAAGAAAATTGATAATTACCATCCATGCGATGCAGTCTGATCTTCTCTCTGCTCACCGGAATATAAGTCTTTCCGTTCCAGTATTCCATGGTTCCGGCGATAAATTCATCCCGTATGGCCTGATATGCTTCGCTGTTAATAAATTCTTTAATGGGTTCAAATTCACCGGAATCAAATGCCGAAAATGCCGGTGCAAAAGTATCCTGCACCCATAATGCTTTATCCAGACAAGCAATCATCTGCTGGATTTCCTGTGAATCATTAATAGCCTGAATGTCATTTAAAAGCTCACGGTATTGAGCAATATGGGAGATTCCAAATACCATTGTATCCATGTTGGGAACACTGTACATCTGAATCAAGTTGTTGATTTCTTCTTTTGGATTCGCCTCATAAACAGCTAATAAGCGCTTTATAATATCCATATACTGTGAAAAACCGCAAGTATTATCACAATGAAGAGTTGTACAGAACTGCGTATTCTCCTGGGTAATATCGGCAGTGGTCAGCAGCCGCTGGCTGCAAGCCGCCAGGAGTTCAATGGCATCCGCATTTGCACCGTCTTTTTCCAACACGGTAATACACTTGGATACGGTATGAAAATTACAGCTTAAGTTGTTAATCTCCTCAACTGCTTCGTTTAACATTACTGTACAATAATATTGCAGCAGACTTTCATCCTGTGTATTTTCCCAACCATCGTATAATACCTGTTCAGCTGATTTTATGTCATCATTTGTCAAATATGCACCGGCCATGGCGCGGTAAGCTTTAACTGATTTGGAATCGATTTCCAATGCTGCCTGATAAGAAGCAATGGCTTCCACATATTCCTCTTCTTTTACCAGAATATCACCGGCCTTCAACTGCTTGGTCAGCCTCGTCTGGGGCAGATTACTAATAATTAACGCTCCGCTGCCGACCAGAATCAGCGCCATGACTGCGATAATTCCGACTTTTTGCATCATAACCGCTCTTTTTCTTCTGCGACGGCGTTTTACCTTTAAATCCTGCCTGCTCTGTCCTTCCTGCATGAACATTTCTACCCGCTTGCTCATTCCTTCTCCCATCCCATTTTTTCTTATTTTTATTACTCTTCTCAAAGAAAGGCTTCTCTTCTCTGATTTCTGTAAGTTCCTCGCCCATCTTCATCTTCATGAAAGCTGCTGCCAGTTCAATGGCTGTAAAACCATACGTTTCCATTGCCTTTCCTATTTCGGCAACGGTAGAATCCAACTCCTGGCTGTCCATTACCTCTTTGGCTTCCAAAATATATTTTTCGGTTTTTACCGTGGTAATATCTGCAACTGTGGGAATCTTTCGTTCTTTAATCTTGGTGTGGCATGCCCGTTCGATATCATGCAATTTATAAATCTCCCGGCCACTGACCAGCGTAAAGGAACGCCCTTTTTTTCCGGCACGGCCGGTACGGCCGATACGGTGTACATAATATTCGATATCTTCCGGTATGTCATAATTGAATACAGCATCCACACCACTGACATCTATTCCTCTGGCGGCTACATCCGTAGCAATTAAAATCTGACTCCGTCCGCTTCTGAACAGATTCATAACGGTATCACGCTGATGCTGGGATAAATCACCGTGAAGACCTTCGGCCTGATAGCCACGGCCCTTTAGCTGCTCGGCTAATTCATCGACCATTCGTTTGGTATTGCAAAAAATCAATGTCCGCTTGGGCTGATAGTAGTCCATCAACCGGCAAAGCACTTCTTCCTTATCTTTACGCTGAACCCGGTAAAACGCCTGCTTTACCAAATCCACTGTTATTTCCTGGGGAGTAACCTTAATATACTGGGCATCTTTTTGATAGGTATGGGTAATATCTAATATAGCCTGGGGCATAGTTGCCGAAAAAAGAGCCATCTGATGCTCTTCCGGCATATCTGTCAAGATTGTTTCAATATCTTCACGAAATCCCATGTTTAACATTTCGTCTGCTTCATCCAATACGATCATCTTAATCGCACCGGTCTTTATGGTATGCCGCCGCATATGATCCATTACTCTGCCTGGAGTTCCTACCACAATCTGTACCCCCTGGCTTAATGCTTTGATCTGTCTGGATATATCCTGGCCGCCGTATATCGGTAACACTTTAATACCTTGCATATATTTCGCAAGCTTACGAATCTCCTCTGCTGCCTGTACCGCTAATTCTCTGGTTGGACAAAGGACGATTGCCTGCAGCTTCCGACTGTCCGGATCCACCATTTGGATCATCGGTATTCCAAAGGCTGCGGTTTTGCCTGTTCCTGTCTGAGCCTGCCCGATAATATCTCTTCCTTCCAATAATACCGGTATAGCCTGTTCCTGAATCGGGGTCATAGTTTCAAACCCCATTCCCTGTACTGCTTTGATAATTCTTTCGTCTACTCCTGATTCCTGATAACTGATTCTTTCTTCTACTCGTTCTTCCATTTATTCCTCATTTTCTTCATTAAATTATAATTCGATTTACAAAACAAAAGACAACACGCGTATCCAACTGTGCTGTCTTAATAATCTGCGACCTTGATAAGTATACCTTGGATTCTTTATGAAGTCAAGTCACTTTCATCGCTCTCATTCAAAAATTTTTCTATAATAAACCGCGGTCTTTCCTTGGTTTCCATATAAATTTTCCCGATATACTCTCCGACTACACCTAAAGATAACAGGATTAATCCGCCGATGGCCCATACCGAAACCATCAAAGTGGTCCAGCCGACAATGGTTTCCCCCTGAAAATGCCGGACAACGCTGTATATCAAAATCGCGATACTGATTAAGAAAATGAAAAACCCCAACCCGGTAATCATCCTGATGGGCTTGGTACTTAGAGATGTAATTCCTTCAATGGCGAAGGAAACCATTTTCCCCAGAGGATACTTGCTCTCTCCGGCAAACCGTTCACCCCGCTCATAATAAACCACATCACTGGAATATCCCACCATCGGAACGATGCCCCGCAGGAATAGATTCACTTCCTTAAACTCCGCTAACCCTTCGATTGCCCGTTTACTCATCAAACGGTAATCCGCATGATTAAATACCGTAGTTGCTCCCATATGATTCATAATCCGGTAAAACCCTTCGGCTGTTACCTTCTTAAAAAAGCTGTCTTTGGTCCGGCTGCTTCTGACCCCGTATACAATATCTGTTCCGGCCAGATATTTATCGATCATTTCATCCATGGCATTGATATCATCCTGTAAATCGGCATCCATGGAAATCACCATATCCGCATGTTCCTTCACCGTCATCAGACCGGCCAGCAGGGCATTTTGATGTCCCCTGTTACGGCTCAGATTAATACCGCTGTAAAGCGAATCGGACTGATGTAACTCCTGTATCAGCGACCATGTTTCATCTTTGGAACCGTCATTGACAAAAACGATCTTACTGTTTCCGGCAATTTTTCCCTGTTCCATTAAAGTGTTCATTTTTACTTTCAGCCTTCCGGCCGTTTCCCCCAGTACCTCCTGCTCATTATAACAGGGGATTACCACATATAATATACGCCCCATAAATTCTCCTTGCTAGCTTTTCTCGTACTATATCAACTATTCTACCATAAATCTTTGAAATTGAGTACACCCTATATGTCATTTTTCTTCTATCAAATTAAAATATTGGCAAAACCGGCAGTAGTAAGCTTATGCCTAACTTGCTTTGGCAGGATATTCACTTGGAAGCATAAGACGCAAAATAACCGCCTGCTCTGGATAACTGAGGGGGCGGCTATTTTTGCTAAACAATGCTATAATTTTTTATTATTTATAGTTTACGATTTTACCAAAATCCGGTTTCAACGCTGCGCCGCCTACCAGGCCGCCGTCGATATCAGCCTGTGAGAATAATTCTGCGGCACTGGATGCCGATACGGAACCGCCATACTGGATACGGATAGCTTCTGCGGTTGCCTGATCGTAAATCTCACCGATGCATACACGGATAGCTGCACATACCTCCTGAGCCTGCTCAGTGGTTGCTACTTTGCCGGTTCCGATGGCCCAGATCGGTTCATATGCGATAACAGCTGTTTTAGCCTGCTGGGCAGTTACATTTAAGAAAGCAATCTTAATCTGCTGACGAATCCAATCGATGGTAACACCCTGTTCTCTTTGAGTAAGAGACTCACCACAGCATACAATGGGGGTAATCCCATGCTCAAATGCTTTCAGCACCTTCTTATTTACGGTTTCATCGGTTTCTGCAAAGTATTCTCTTCTTTCAGAGTGACCGATAATCACATATTTTACGCCTACATCGGTGAGCATCTTGGGAGAGATCTCTCCGGTATAAGCTCCGCTTTCTTCATAATACATATTTTCAGCACCGATTGCGATGTTAGAGCCTTTGGCTGCTTCCAAAGCAGGGATGATATCGATAGCCGGTACACAGAAAACAACATCTGCGTCCTCAGTTGCTACCAAAGGTTTTAAAGTATTGATTAATTCTACCGCTTCACTGGGAGTCATATTCATCTTCCAGTTGCCGGCTATAATTTTTCTTCTAGACATTTTTATTCTCCTTATTTATCGTTTGCTGCTACTACACCGGGAAGTTCTTTTCCTTCAAGGAATTCCAGGGAAGCACCGCCGCCTGTGGAAATATGGGTCATTTGGGGACCAAATCCCAACTGGTTTACTGCTGCTGCCGAATCACCGCCGCCGATAATGGTGGTTGCATCGGTTTCTGCCAGGGATTCTGCTACGGCAATCGTTCCCTTGGCCAGAATCGGATTCTCAAATACACCCATGGGGCCGTTCCATACTACTGTCTTTGCTGCTTTTACTGCATCAGCATACATTTTAGCGGTTTCGGTTCCGATATCCAGTCCCATCATATCAGCCGGGATGGCATCTGCTTTCACAACTGTTACATCAACAGGGGCATCAATGGGATTGGGAAATTCCTTGGCAATTGTCGCATCAACAGGAAGAAGCAGGTTCTTTCCTAATTTTTCTGCCTTTTCCATCATTTCCTTACAGTAGTCAACTTTTTCATTATCAACCAAAGATGTGCCGATTTCATAGCCTTTGGCTTTCAGGAAGGTATAAGCCATACCACCGCCGATAATCAAAGTATCACATTTATCCAACAGATTGGAAATAACATTTAATTTGTCAGCAACTTTGGCTCCTCCCAGAATAGCTACGAAAGGTCTTACGGGGGTTTCTACGGCATTTCCCAAAAAATCGATTTCTTTCTGCATCAGATATCCTACTGCGGCAGTATCCACCAGACCGGCTACTCCTACGTTTGAGCAGTGCGCTCTGTGGGCGGTACCGAAAGCATCGTTTACAAAAACATCACAGATGGAAGCCAGTTCCTGTGAAAAAGCTTCCCCGTTTTTGGTTTCTTCAGCTCTGTAACGGGTATTCTCCAGTAAGATAACCTCTCCGTCCTTCATGGCTTCTACAGCCGCCTTGGCATTAGGGCCTACCACTTCGGAATCAGCA